>NZ_FOWN01000040.1 GCF_900115465.1 Halolactibacillus alkaliphilus | reverse complement strand
CTTGGTCTTTTACTTGGCATTTATGGCCTCCTTAAGGTTATTAGTTTATTCTAATTCACCTTAAGAAATCTGTCCAGTTAAGTATAACCTATCCAAATTCCCTAATATACTGCGCATACATTTACCCTCCTCACATCTTATATCATTCACTTAGGATGAACTTCCAGCAAAATTCAACCCAATAAAACCTACATTAAATGAAATGCCATTAAGTTTGATTGATTTTATTAAACCTTTTACACCTCTAAATATCATAAGGCATCCCTCCTTCATAAGTTTAGCTGGCTTGTTGCGTTCATCCATTGGACCTTGAGGGAAGTCCATCCTAAACGAATGATTATATTTCCCCTGAATATTCCGAAAACTCCACCTAAAAACAAAACGGACACAGTTGCTTATTTATCTATGCCCGTTCTAGGGTGTCTACTTCTAATATCAATAGGTGACTTGGTTATCTACTACTTATGATAAAAGTTGTATTATATATTATTCTTTTCAAACTTCCAGGCATCTCTAACCATATCTTCTATAGTAAGTTCTGCCTTCCACTCAAGTTCTCTCTCTGCTTTACTTGCATCAGCATAGCAGATAGCAATATCTCCAGAACGTCTACCTACTATCTCATATGGAACATCTATATTATTAACCTTCATAAAGGCACTTACAAGTTCCAATACTGAAGTACCTCTGCCTGTCCCTAAGTTATAGATATTAACACCATCTTTAAGATTCTCAATGGCCTTTACATGACCTTTTGCTAAATCAACTACGTGGATATAGTCACGAACGCCTGTCCCATCAATAGTATCATAATCGTCTCCAAAAACATTTAATTTCTCTAACTGCCCTTTAGCCACCTTCGTCACGAAAGGCATTAAATTATTAGGGATTCCATTAGGATCCTCTCCAATCAAACCACTCTCATGAGCACCTACTGGATTGAAATACCTTAATAGACTAACTGCGAAGTTAGGATTAGCATTCGATGTGTCTGACAAGATTCTCTCGCTCATAGCCTTGGTTTCGCCATATGGATTAGTTGTCTTTTTAAGCTCCATATCTTCTTTAAGTGGTGATGGTTGATCACCATAGACAGTCGCTGATGAGCTAAATACAAACTTTTGTACTCCGTGCTTTACACACATTTTACTAAGCACCATCGTAGAAACTAAATTATTATAATAATACTCAAGTGGCTTAGATACAGACTCCCCTACTGCCTTAAGGCCAGCGAAGTGAATCACACCATCGATTTTATGGTTATTGAATATTTCCTCTACCTTTGCTTCATCCGTCACATCTATATGATAGAAAGTTGGTTTAATGTCTGTTATGTTAGATACCTTGTCCAGCACTTCAATCTTTGAGTTGATAAGATTATCAGCAATGATTACTTCATGGTTATTTTTAATTAGTTCTATTGTTGTATGGCTGCCGATAAATCCTAGGCCTCCAGTTACTAATATGTTCATATTCTAATATCTCCCTCCTATGCAACTCGTCTTCCAAGCTTTTTCTTCAAAGCTCTAATCATAACATCTACTTCCTCTATCTTCATAAAATATAAAATCACAAAATAAATGATTGCACCGATGCCTATTGCAATAAATAGTGATATGTTACGCGTTAAGATGTTTTCTAGATGGTTAAAGCTCACTTTAGAGGCTAATCCCATAACCATTGAAGCAAATAAAACTTTTAGAAATGAAATGCTAATTTGCTTCATGCCAAATGGCCCTATCTTTCTTCTCAAGCTTATGAATAGAAGTAGCGCTGTAATTGTAGCGGATATACTTGTTGCTAAGGCAAGACCTCCAATACCTAGATATCTTGATAATATAATATTTAGAAAAATATTTATAACCATTCCAATAGAGGCATTAATCACAGGTGTCTTAGTATCTTGCATAGAATAAAATGGCCGCGAAAGTATTTGTCTTAAACCTATTCCAGTCATACCTAAAGCATAAAAAAATAAAGCATTAGATGTCATTTCTATAGCTTGTGTGTCAAAAGCTCCTCTTCCAAACAATGTTTCTATAATGGGAGTAGAAAATATCATTGCTCCTAAAGTGCATGGCATTATTAACATAGATGTTCCAACAATAGCCTCTGATAATGTTTTCTTTAGATCTTTATAATTGTTTTCTACTGCCATTTTTGAGATCAGTGGATACATAGCTGTAGATATTGAAACAACAATAATACCTTGAACAAATCCATTTAATCTCTGTGCATAATTTAATGCCGATATACCACCAGTAGCAAGCTGCGAAGCTATTGTTCTATCAACTATTACATTTATATCGTTTACCGCAACCCCTAAAATAACTGGAAGGGCTAAGTACATCATATTCTTTATTTGAGGGTTTTTAACATCTATTATTTTTTTATATCTGAAACTTTTCTTATATATCGAAGGTATCAAAAAAACAAACTGAGCTAAAACAGATAAAACAACGCCTACCGCTAATAAAATCACACTTGTATAGTAACTTAATATTATTGACAAAACTATAATGATATTCATAGGGAAGCCAACTAAAGCAGGAGTCACATAATTTCCTTTTATTTGAAGAAATGAATTAAAAACATATACTAAAGAAGTGAAATAGATTCCTAATAGGCTAACCCTTGTAAATCTTATCGCCAAGGCTAATGTCTCACCTTCAAAACCCGAAGCAAAAATAAAAACTATTTGTTTTGTGAATATCAGTCCCAAAAAAACAATAATTGTACTTACTATCATCAACAGGTTAACTAGATTATTTGTATAGCTATTCGCCTGACCTTCACCACTATGTTTTTCTATTTTAGTGTACATAGGTATAAAAGCCGTGGAAATAGCACTACCAATAAATGCAAATACAACAGTCGGAATTGTCATAGATATAATATAAGCATCACTAATATTTGAGGCCCCATAAAAATACGCTAAAATTATCTCTCTCCCAAATCCAATAACTTTAGATATAATTGATATTAAAATTAATAGAATTGCTGTTTTTTTCATCCGCTTGTATTCTCCTTTATTTTAAAGAAGAAATTTTATTTTTCTCTCCCTTATAATTTATTTAACTCCACTTGAACTATCATCATTTTTCATTATCTTATCCAAAACATTTCTTAGCTTCGTTGAAGATGTTCCTTGCGTATAAGGGAAATAGACAATGTCTACTCCTACTTTGCCAAATTGTCGCTCAAATTCATTCCATTTGTCCGTACCCTTCCAGTCACTTCCTACAAACATTACATCAAACTTATACTTATCCCACGCCGCCATTTTATCCATACTTTCTTGGGATACGACTTGATCAACAAATTTAATACTTTCTACTATCGCCATCCGTTCTTCATGAGGTATAATAGCTTTTTTATTTTTATATGATACTAATTCATCTGTCGTAACTCCAACAATTAAATACTCACATTGCTCCTTAGCTTTTTTCAATATATTAAGATGTCCAATATGAAACATATCATATACACCTGTTGTATATCCTACTTTGTATTTTTTCAAAATTATTCCTCCCTTGATATAATAACCTTCATCATCTTATAAAGCTAAATTATCTTTGATATTTCTTATAATATCATTTGACAAATTTATATCTGCTTCATCTCCTGCCAAATTTGGTATTCCAGGCCAGCCTGAATCAATCCATGATTTACTATTAAATTTGACTTCATCTTTATACCTAGGAATAACATGATAATGTACTTGTTTATCTATCATCATTAGCATTAGGTAATTTATTTTGTCATAGTCAAAAACATTTTTTAATGTATCTTCAATTACCTTAATAACATTATAAAGATCTGAAAATTCTTCTTGCTTCAACTCACTAAAATTCGAACACTCTCTTTTTAATGATAATACACCTGCCCCGAGAGTACACTGAACTGGTCGTAGTGACCAAAGCCAATACTCAGTTTCATAAATTGATAATTCATCCGTTTTGAACTTATGTGTAAAATCCGAAATTATATTACTCATACTCTCACCCCTAATTATTCTTTTATTTTTTATGTGATATTTTTTATTTTTTCAACCAATTGCATTGAAGCAGTTCCATCCTCATACAAGTTAATTTCTTTTGAAAATTTATCAAGTTTTCTTTTATAATTAGCTTCATTAAATAACCTTATATTATAAAGCAACTCTTCATCTGTCTTAGAAAAATCAAAGGGTAATTGATCAAAGCTAAAATACATTTCCCTTTCATTACTTATATATTCCTCAATATCCTTACCATGTAAAAAACATGGTTTGCGCGCTATAGCCATGTCGAACATTGAAGATGAATAATCTGTAATAAGAATATCAATCGCACATAGGAGTTCTTGCATATCATCATAATTTGTAGCATTCAAAACTTTATCACTATATTTCATGGATTCTGACAAAGAAGATACATTTGGATGTAATCTTACTAGAAAAAACCAATCCTCTCCATATTTTTCTTCTAGTATTTTGAGTATTTTTTTATATTCTAAAGTGTAAGCTTCTGAAGAGTTGTTTCTTCTGAAAGTAGGAGCAAATAGTATTATTTTGGACTTAGGGGCTAGACCAAAATAATTCATAACCTTTTCTTTTATATCCTTATCATCTTGAAAAAACAAATCACATCTAGGCGTTCCTGTTTTAAGAATTTCACCGTCATACCAAAAAGAATTCCTATATATATTCCAACTGGAGTCGCAACCTGAAATTATTAAATCTGTATTATTTGAATCTTTTATAGCAGATTTAACATACTCAGGACTTAAGTCTAACTCTGCATCTTTCTCGATTTTTTTCAACCTTAATGGACTATGCCATGTCTGAATGTAATATTGCCCTTTTCTTTTTATCGGATAAAACTCTTTTCTACTATTGTCAATCCAGATCTTAGCTGTTGCCATTTCATATAGCGCTTTTACTGATTTATATTTTACAACTCTAATACTATTTGGAAGTTCTGTATTTCCAACTAACTCTCTTTTTAACATCCACACCATATCATAATCTAAGCCTTGTTTTATTATTTCTTCAGCTATGTATTTTCCATTGTCTCCATACCCTTTACCAAAATAATTACATATAATAATTTTGTTTTTTTTAATAGGTAGTATAAAAAAAAGCGTTGAAAAAGCACGTATTACAGAAAATTTTAACTGTTCCTTTAAAAAGTATATTTTCCTTAATATTGAATATAACTTTGGATGTGTTTTGAGTTTAGATCTAAACTTGTTTGCCATATTTTTCCTCCCGAAACTTATCTACTTTAAATCGTTGTTAAATATTTCAATTAATTTATTCTTGATACCTGATTTTTCAATTATATTACTCCACAAATACTCATCTGCTCTAAACCCACTAACAAACTGATGTTTTTTGATACTGTCCTTATCAAAGCTCAAGTTATTGTAGTCTAATTTATAAAAAGAACAATTATGCATATCCTCAAATTGCCTAACCCATTTATAATCCGTTGTTACAACTTTTAATCCTAGAGCTAAGTACTCCAATAATTTTGTAGATGTTTGAATATTAAAAGGATACTTGTCTGGCATAAAGTTAATTCCATACTCTGCTTTAGCCGCAATTTTAGGTACTTCAGAATATGGAACTTTTCCTGTGAAAATTAAGTTCTTATGATCTTTGTACTCACTGTATATTTCATCTTCTACATTACCTACTAAACATAATGTCCCGTTATCTTTCTCTATGAATACTTTTAAAAACTTGTCCATCTCTCTCTCTTTTCCAATTGAGCCTACATAAACAAAATCATATTCTTTTTCAACCTTGTCTTTTAATATGAATTGCTCGTCAATCCCCATATCTCTATAACAAAAATTTACACCATCATTAAACCTAAAGCCTTCTTTGACATTTTCATTTAAGAATACTCTTAAATCAGGCTTAGGATTAAGCTTTGATTTGATAAAGTTTTTTAGTATTGGAAATTTTCCGGTAGATAAGGACGCATACTCATGAATAAGTATTTGATTTTTGCTTTTCTTTACCCCACCAAATCCTTTAAACTCCCATATTACATCAAAATCTTCTAACTTATAATCTTTAATTTTTGATGAGTCATAAGCATTAAATTCTTTAGTTTTATTAAAGTAATCTATATAAGCATCTACTTCTGGAAGGAATGCATTTTCACTTCTCATAAATAATATTTTTATCATTTAACCACCACCTGTTTTCTAGTTGAATCTTTAAGATATCTATTTTTTGCGTAAACAACAACAAAGACAATCAATATCAGTATCCATGCTACAGGTCTTAGCCTTGAAGCTGTTCCTAAGTTGTCATTTGTAAATCCAATCAAACTTACCCACACAAAGCCATGTAATAGAATATACCTTTGCACCTTAGTTAATAGATTTCTTTTTTTCCATAAAAATCTCAGTATTAAAATCATAGGTATAGTTTCAACTAAAAATATAAATAATGTACTTACTCCTGAGATGTGCCACGGCAATGGACCTATTAAGTTTCCTATATAGCTATGCACATAGTTAATTAAGAAAAAAATGAAATTTGATTGATCTAAGCTAATCCACATCTGACTTCCACCTGAATGAAAATCTAATGCTGCCTCTCTATAATTTAAAGCTCTTCTTAACGACATACCTGAAACTGTTAAATCCATAAAAAAGCTATAATACATAGCAAATGCTCCAACACCAATAAATGCAAGCCACTTTGGTTTTTTAAGTAATTTCACCTTTGTGTAAGCAAAGTGGATTCCAAGAGATAACAAAAATGAAAGCATTGCATATCCCCTAAATTCGCCTAATAACCATATAGAAACTGCTAATACAACGAAATAGAAAAATCTATTTTTCTTGTGAAAAATCAATTTAATGCTTAAATAAGTTGATAAAATATACACTGTGTATATCCAAATATCTCTAAGTATTGAAAAATTAAGATTCATCTGTAGGCTTGCATATAATAAATAACTAACTAATAATAGCGTTTGAGCTTTGTATTTATATTCTTGACCAATCTTATTGTCATCTATTTTGAATTGGATTCTTATTATTTTTAAAGAGAATGTAACTAGCAATAAAAAACCTATGTAGTTAAATAATCTAATTAAATAGACACTCTCAACTCCTGTGACTTTCATCAACGTTCCTATTATCAGTGGGTATATAGATGTCCTTATCCATGCATTACCAGCAGCAACATTTTGAGCTTGAATCCAATAAAAATATCCATCATCACCACCACCAAATAGTCTGAAGGTTACCCCTTCATTACCTTGGGACATAGCTAAGAAGAACATTAATGTTGTTAAAGCTAAGTAAGCTAAAAAAGTAAACTGCTGTATGGTTAAATACTGTAACTTTTTCTGTCTCATTTAAACACCTTCATTTTGTAATTTATAAATCTTTTCCATCTCACATAAAACATTCTCAATAGAGTAGTTCTCTATCTTTTTGTGATTAAATTTACCAAACTCGATTCTTATGTCACTATCTGATATTAATTCTTTAATATATTTAGCAAACCCTTCTACATCAGCAGGTTCGACCAAATATCCACCTTTTCCATCTTCTATTAAATCTGAATTTCCTCTAATATTAGAGCACACTACCGGCAATCCATTTGCCATAGCTTCCATTAAAGCCACTGATAAACCTTCTCTATATGAAGGAAAAGCAAATAAATCTGAAACTTTACATATTTCAGGTATATCTTTTCTAAATCCTAGTAAATTCACTTGATTTTCTATACCTAATTCTTTGCTTAAATTTCTTAAGTACCCGTCTAAATTCCCTTGTCCACAAACTAAATAATGAATACTAGGATTATCTATTTTCGCAATTGCTCTAATAACAACCTCATGGTTCTTATTTTTATTAAGTTCTCCTACCGATAAAATTATAAATACTTCTTCGGATATACCTATCTCATCTCGTTTAGCTTTTTTATCCACCATTACATTTTGAAATTTATCCACATCAAGACCTACCCCTGGTATATATTCAATTTTTTTGGCTTTAAATTTATTCTTAGCTCTATTGTAATCTTCTTTATTAATAGTAATCAGTACATCAGTATATCTCGATAACCATTTTTCAATTGGATAATAAATAATCCAGTTCTTCAAAGGTGCACCTTTAAAAAAGTGAAAACCGTGTGCTGTGTAAATTACTTTTGTTTTTGTTGCTTTTCCAACTAATCTAGAAACTACCCCTCCGATTGGAGAATGACAGTGTATGAATTTATATTTATTATCATTTGCCAGATTTTTTACTTGATTATACGCTTTGATATTGTCTGAAAATTTCATGACATTTCTCTTGAAATCTATTTGATGAAATTTCACACTCAACTTCATTAGGTTATTTTTAAGGACATTTATTCTCTCATTCGAGCATGTATTCCCTTCTATAAAATTACAAGCCACGTGAACTTCATACCCCATATTGATTAACAATTCTATATTAGGCATATTAAACTGGTCTATCATAGATGCAACAGATGCTAGTATTAAAACTCTTTTCTCCCCCATCAATCTCCACACTCCGTCAACTTAATAGATTCTCTAAAATCTCTTATTTGGTAATTCGCTTTATCGTAGTCACTCATGGACTTCTCATAAACCAAATTGCCGAATACCTTATTCACTATTCCAATCCCAAACATCAATCTCAACACAGGATTAAACACTTTAGTCATCCATATCTTCTTCCCATGCACTTCACCAATCAATCTAACCAGTTCACTTGTCTTCACATACTCTTTGTTCTGCGGGAAGTAAAACCCTGTCTCTTCATGGTCAATCATAACCTTGATAAACTCACAAAGATTATCTATATGAAGCATGCTTCGCTCATTATCGATGTCAGGAAATACAGGAATCTTCTTAGCCATGTTTGCAAGTCTTGGATAGTTACCTTTAGACCCTTTCCCATAAATCATAGGTGGTCTAAGCACAACAATCTTGAAATCAACTGACTCTAAGTGTTTGATGCCTTCCTCTGCCTGCAGCTTACTATTTCCATAGAAGTTACTAGGTGTTGGAACTGTATTTCTATCAATTACTCTCTTGCTATTGCTGCTATCGCCATAGACAATGATGCTACTCATAAAAATGAACTGCTTTACACCTTCTGCCTTGGCCTTCTCAGCAGTTTCAATAGTTAAATCTCTATTTACTTTGTAGTAGAGGTCTTCCATCTTTGGATCAGAAGAAACATGAGCAATCCCAGCCACATGAAACACAACATCATATTGAGAAAAGTCCTTCTCTTTCCATGACCCATCTTTCATATCAACCGAATCTATTTTATATTTATCAGGTTCTCTCATGAGCCAATTCTCTAGAGATGTACCTATGTAACTGTTCTTACCAGTGATTAATATCTTTTTCATTTTGTCACCCCAATAAGCAGATTTACTCCTATAAAAAGGACTTATCTACTCTCTTCTTTGTCTTTAGTCATTTTTGTAATAACCCCAGTTCCACCTTCAATAACGCCTTTGCTCTTAAGAACAGCTGTGAACGTTCCGATGAAGCATATCAAGTCAAACCAAAGACTTTTCTTCTTAACATACTCTCCATCCAACTTTGCCTTAACCTCTATAGGCAACTCATCTCTACCATTAATCTGTGCCCATCCTGTAAGACCTACTGGCACGTCATTCGCACCGTATTTATCTCTTTCTTCAATAAGATCATATTGATTCCACAGCGCTGGTCTTGGGCCAATAATGCTCATCTCACCTTTAAAGATGTTGATGATTTGTGGTAGTTCATCGAGGGAAGTTTTCCTTAAGAACTTTCCTACCTTTGTAATCCACTGATCCGGATTTTCTAAGAGATGAGTAGGCATATCAGATGGAGTATCAATTCTCATTGTTCTGAACTTCAATATATGAAAATGACTCTTATGGATCCCGACTCTTTTCTGTTTGAAAAGCACTGGACCTTTTGAGTCAACTTTAATAGCTAATATAAGTAATAAAAAAACAGGAGCTAAAATGATTAGTCCTAAACCCGAAAGTATGATATCTATTAATCTTTTAATCTTTAAGTAAACCATGATATTTCCCCCTGCTTCAGTTATGTATATTTAGGTGTGTTGTACACCTCTAATTTCCTAATTTATGTATAAAATAAGTCTAAAATCTATATATTGTATGTAAAATATATTTTCAGTCTGTTTTTATGCTATATCTTGTGTTTATCCTTTCATCATACTCACGTCGATCTAATCACCCAATCAGAAAAGAAAAGACCTCTTAATGAACAAGAGGTCCTTATAGCCAAGGTACTTCTTCTACTGGTGAATCTTCTTCTGAATCATTTGTGTTATGAATCGAACACTTTACTTCTCCATCTACATATGTGTAATGGTGTTTGTTAGATTGACGGTCAATGTGTTCGATCAGAAATGAATTAAACAGAGAGTCAGAATGGTTAAGATGTTCAACTGCCAAATAGTTATGATAATATGTTTCGATCTTTCTGACACTTATTTGACAGCTTTCACGCTCAGCTCGCGTCATAATATAACTTATTACCGGAACGGCTATTGCGATGAGGATGGCCAATATAACTAGAACCGATAATAACTCAACCAACGTAAAGCCCGCTTCTTTCGCCTTCATGTTTTTCATCCCTTTTCTATAGATCATAGTAAAGAAAAAACTTCACAACATTTACAGAAGGTATACGTTTACGACGAACGTTATCACTGATTTCCTAACACTTTTATCTTTTAAACCATCAACCACTCGCAGTAAGGGCCGCTTCCACTCTTTCTTTATTCTGGTGATAGACAATCTCCATTAAGGCATGCTTTAACTGGTCTGGATTATACTCTATAAATCTCGCTATTAATTGTAACACACTTTCCATATCGATTTTCCCAGTTTTTCCGACATAGATTTTTTCATACACTTCACCTGGCAAGACTTCTTTATCATCTAACAGTTCTTCATACATCTTCTCACCCGGTCTAATACCAGAGAAGTTAATTTTTATATCATCCTCTGATAAGCCGGAGAGTTTAATTAAGTTTTTCGCAAGATCAACAATTTTCACCGGTTCGCCCATATCAAGTACAAACACTTCTCCGCCTTCGGCGAGTGTACTCGCTTGAATCACTAAGCGTGACGCCTCGGGAATCGTCATAAAGTAACGCGTCATATCTGGATGCGTCACAGTGATCGGCCCACCTGCTTCAATTTGCTTTTTAAAGAGAGGAATCACTGACCCACGACTACCAAGCACATTACCAAACCGCACCGCCGCAAACGTCGTCCCGCTCTTTCGACCTAAGTCCTCAACGACCATCTCCGCTAACCGCTTGGTTGCCCCCATCACATTGGTCGGATTAACTGCTTTGTCCGTTGAGACTAAAATAAACGTATCCACGCGATGATAATCAGCAGCTTCAGCAACATTTTTTGTACCAATCACATTGTTTTTAACCGCTTCATGCGGATTATACTCCATTAATGGCACATGTTTATGAGCTGCCGCGTGATAAATGAATTTAGGTTGATATGTCTCAACGATATCAAATATCCGTTGTCTATCTTGAACATCCGCAATGATTGGCACAATCTCAATCCCGCTATGTTTATAAATTTGCTTGAGCTCCATATCAATTTTATAAATACTGTACTCACCATGACCAAGTAAAATCATTTTTTTCGGTTTAAACTTCATTAATTGCCTCGTAATCTCAGAACCAATCGATCCACCTGCACCTGTGACAAGTACCGTCTCACCCGTAATATCTTGACGAATCGCCTCAATGTCTAATTCAACAGATGGACGACCAAGCACATCTTCTACATCGACATTACGTAGCGCTTTAATGCTTACTTTACCGGAAGCAATGTCTTCAATCTTCGGTAAGATTTGCACTTTCGCTTTCGTCTCATTACATAACGCGATGATTCGCTTTAAATGACCATTCGTTTGAGAAGGCATAGCGATAACAATATGATCTACCCGTTCTCTTTTTACCAAGGAAGGAATGTCCTCACTCATGCCAAGAACAGATAAGTTATAGAGCTCTAACTTTTGTTTATCCGGATCGTCATCAATAAAGCCAATCGGACAAAGTTCTGTATGTTGGGCTTCGTATTTTAATTGCCGCGCAATCATCGCACCAGCAGAACCAGCACCAACAATGAGCGCTCGTTTTTTACCGCTTTGGTCTGCGATAAACCGGTCACGGTACACACGCCAACTAAAGCGTGACCCACCAATAAATAAAATATGTAACAACCACGTCACGACTAGGCCACGACGGTACACAGAAAAGTCATTCACAAAAAATTGCACGATACCTGTCGTTAAAATCGATAAACTGACCGCTTTAACAATCGCAACCAACTCACTAATACTCGCATAGGCCCATACCTTATGATACAACTTAAAAATAAATGCGTAACAATGGTGGGCAAGTAATAGCGTCACAGCCGAGATCGCTAATGTGTCCATATTAAATACGTCCATCGATGGATACACAATCCAGGCGGATATAAATACAGCTGAAGCAACGATGATAGAATCTAGTAGAATTAATAATAGCATACGGCGTTTGTAACTCATCGTACCCCTTCTTTCTTTTTTCGGAATTTTCACATAAAAAAAGCACGTAAGACATAGTAACACTTAAAGAAAACGGTCAAGTGCTCATACTTCTTTATAAAGTTCAGGTCTCAGTCACGCACACTCACTGACTCAGACCTCTCTAAATATTTATTCTTATCTAGCGTGAAGATTTAAAACACATCCTAGTCGTTTTTGACGCATGACTAGTGGCAATGGTCTTCAAAGTGCACGACATTCAGGCACTACACCCTATCACGCTTTTAAAAGCCTAGCCTTTAGATAAGGCCGAATAAGCGTTTTGGTTTTTCTTTTTTCGGGTACACATAACGGATTGGTTCATCTCGTAACAGTTGTTCAGTATGGTGTTTAAACGCACGTACCGTTTCTTTACCTGCTACTTTTTCTAATGCACGATAACCTTCTAGTAAATCAAACGTACGGCCAGATAAGTTATGAGCATCAGTCGCGATCAACTGAACAAGATGGTGCGTTACCATTTTCTCAGCGACTTTCTTTGTTTTTTTACCAAATGCGCCAGTCAAGCTGCCCGCTGTCACTTGAGCGAGTGCACCGCCTTCAATATAGTCATATAAAAGCGATAGATCTTTAGCAAAGTACGGATAGCGTTCAGGGTGTGCGATTACTGGCACGAGACCTTGACTCTGTAAGTTATATAGAAGGTGTTCTGTATAAGCTGGTACATCATCAAAAGGTAACTCTATTAGTACATATCGGCTACCGGCAAGTGTTAACAGTTCTTGTCGATTAAATGTCGAAACCATTTCTTTATGTAGGCGTATCTCCTGACTAGGATAAATCGTTAAAGGTAGTTTTTCTGCCTCTAAGCGTGCGGTTAATTTCTCGACAGCCTGACAAACAGAGGCTTGTTCATTATCATACCGGTGCGTCCGGTGGTGCGGTGTAGCTATCAAGGTGTGTATCCCTTGGTCATAAGCGAGTCGGGCCATTTGAACGCTTTCTTCCATGTGCTTTGCGCCGTCATCAACCCCAGGCAGTATGTGACAATGTATATCAATCATACGGGTAGCTCCTTTTAAATCTTTCTATCAAAAAGTATAGCAGATTTTACCACGATTTAAAACCACAAAAAGTGTATTCTTTCGGTAATTTCATACAAAAAACAAGACCAGAGATACAGATACTAGGAAACGACCGGAAATTATCCCACTTAAAATACAACTAAATGCTGTCTACTTCCTCATAATAGGTTAATTACCTTTTCCTCCTCTAACTTTCTCATAATTGCAACATGATATTATCATCTCTAAAAATGTGTTCGACGTTTAATAGTAGCGTTAGCAGAGTGATGTAAAGCGCTCATCAGACCAGACCAGATGCCCTGTTTAACCTGCAAGTTTACTAGACTAAGACACGAGGCACGTTCAAAGACTTAAAATAATCTGAATTACGTTAGACAACAACCGTTTAAAAAGAAATAAGTCAACGAGAGGTTGACTGATTGTTTCTCATATGAAATGTAAAAACCACGGCCCGTTCATGCGAAAGACGCTCAACTAACCGTTTGACTTTCTAGCATTAAAAATAGCCTTTGTATATTTAACGAAATTTTAAAAATGACTTGAAGCTTGATCCCTTTAACTTTACGCGTGTGGGCTCAAGTAGGTAAATTGACGCCCCTTGCGTTAAAGCAACGGCATTTTCATGAAACATGTCCGTCGTACTTTTACCGAAGACTTTTCGCACGTCATAATAGGCTGCTTTTAAACCAATGCCTTTTCTATCTGGACGCGCAGCATTTGAACCAATAAAGTGCGCTTGGTTAGCTTCAATTAATTTGTTCGCAAACTGCTTCACTTTCTTCCCATGTTGACCAAGAATACTTTGACTAGATAACTGGACAAGGAGACCTTGTCTGACTAAATCATACAACCGCTCAGGATGATCTAGAAACGCTGGGTTGCATTCTGGATGCACAATGATTGGTGTCATGTGCCGTTGTTGTAATTCATAAATAAAATGCTCAGCATACAACGGGACTTGTTGTTGTGGAAAATCTAAAAACAAGTAATCGTTCGTGTCATTAACACTAAGTAAATGACCCTTTTCTTGGTCATCTAATAGTTCACTATAGAGTGGTACGTGTTGTGCAGGAATGACGGTAACAGCTACACCTTCAGATGTTAAACGTTCATTTAACTGTCTTGCCTTATCGATGATAGCTTCTTTTAATGACGTTTTTGTCATATCTCTAATGGGTGTGGCGATAATCGTCGTAATCCCCTCTTGTTCAGCAAGTTGTGCCATAAGCACAGCCTCTTCCATTGACGTTGCACCTTTACCAAAGCCCGGTAAAATATGGTGGTGTACATCTATCACACGTGATACCCTCCTTAAATAACAATCTATGGAAATTTTCGTATAACCAATTCACTATATATTTTCGCCTTATTAAAATACAATCTACCGACATTTGAAAAAATATGTATGTTTTAAGTGCCATATTTCCTAATTAATTATACTATAACACAAATCACTTATGAAATTAATGACATTTTTACAATTTCCAATTATTTTTAGCTTTCCATTTGGAAGAATCCTTGCCTGTACAGCATGAAAATGCTTGTTACACATTACTTTTAGCTATTTTTTCATTATTAACAAAATGTTCAAACTTTTCTTCTTCTAGTTCTGACGAACTAACATTAGTGCTTATTTTTAATGAAATACGACAAGAAGCCATTCGAATACGATGATTACATTGACACACTTAAAACAAAAAAAGAATGCTCTCATCTACACATCTGTGTAAGATGAAAACATTCTCTAACTATTGTTCAATGTATTAATTCGCGTAGTAATAATAGCTATTTTTACTTACTTCTTTATCATTAAGGACAGCGCCTAATAGTTTAGCTTTTGCTGGTGCGAGTAGCTCTTTAGCTTTCTTTGCAGACTCTTGATCTGTCGCTTTACTTCTCACAACAAAGAGGGTACCGTCAACAAGGTTAGCTAAAACTTGGGCATCTGTAACAGCAAGTACCGGTGGTGTATCAAAAATAATTAAGTCATAACTTTCTTTTGCTTGTTCGATAAAGTGTTGCATGGCTTTTGAACCTAACAATTCAGATGGGTTAGGAGGAATAGGACCTGATGATAAAATATCCAGGTTTTCTTCTTCAGACGCGTCTACGGCTTTTAGGTAATCCATTTCTCCAACGAGAACACTACTTAATCCCACACGATTATCAACCCGGAAAGTATAGTGTGCGGTCGGTTTCCGTAAATCGGCATCAACAAGTAAAACTTTTTTTCCTTGTTGCGCGAACACAAGAGCAAGGTTAGCAGTTGTAGAAGATTTACCTTCTCCTGGACCTGAAGACGTAATCAAGAGCGTGCGCAAATCACTATCTACAGCAGCAAATTGGAGATTGGTTCGAATCGTCCGGTATTGTTCTGAGATTGGTGAACGAGGATTTAATTTTGTGATTAAGTGTCTAAACGTTTGTTTCGGTTGTTTTTTTTCTTCTCACCATTATTGCACTCTCCCTTCACGCTTCATCCGGCGATTGACTTCTGGTGCCACATGATTATTTAAATCAGCTTCCGTAATATGAGAGATTGTCCCCATCACAGGAATATCCAAGATGTTTTCAATGTCTTCTTCTGACTTGACCGTCGTATCTAAAAATTCCAGTAAAAATGAGATACCTACTGCCACCATTAAACCTAAAACAAATGCAATCGCAATATTAAGCGTTAAATTAGGACTCACAGGCTGAGGATTTGCTCCGGCCTCAGCAAGATTTAATACATTTACATTATCGACGTTCATGAGTTCAAGAATTTCTTCTTGAAACACAGCGACGGTCGTATTCGCAATCCGCTCCGCGCGGAGCGGGTCAGTGTCTGTCACACGAACAGTTACGACTTGCGATTGATTTTCATTTGTTACACTGATCATGTTGCTCAGCGTTGAAGCTGACAAGGGAAGATTAAGCTCATCAATGACGCTTTCCAAAATACGACTACTTTTTATGATGACGTTATATGTATTGATTAATTCTAAATTCGTCCGAATATCTGTAGATTGAATAGTATTCGTTTGTTCTGTATCACGCTGACTAACCAAGAATTGCGTGCTAACAGCATATTCTGGTGTCACAACAAACACCGTAAATATACCACTTATAACTGCCGCTACTAAAGACAACGCAATAATCATACCTAAACGTTTCTTCAGCACTTGAAACAGTTCGCTTAATGAAATCGATTCTTCCATACAATAAAGCCTCCTAAATGTTTATACATAAGACGAATGCTACTTTCATCTATGTTAATGACACACTAACTATATTTTTTAAAAAAGCCACACTATGATTAGGATATGTTACCAACATACAAATGGCAACATAAAAGTTATTATAACACAGAATAAGGATAAAAATTGTTAAAAATTGTTTTTGCAACAGGCGATTATTCCACTACTCAAATGAGACATCTTATGACAATATCGACACTATTTTCTTAATATTTAGGTTAGATTGAATCACTAGCATCGCATAATTATAATTAGAATATTCTGAACTACATTCAATTATTTTTTTGACAAAAAAGGAAGCACCTGAATAAAGGTAGAAACCATCCATTTTTTAACTATTTTAAAATTTAGAGCGACAGATAGTTAGTTAGATGCCTCACGGCACTGATTTTCCTTGAATCGCACTTATCCACACACGAGGCGAATCCCATAAACTTGCTTTTAGTAAGCGTGTAATCCTTAGATAAGTCTTTTTACTATTTGTTTCAAGGTGAATGAGAACATGCAAACAATAAGTAATCAGCTCGGCATATATCTGATTATGTACCGCTTGCTCACTTCTGCCATAGAAAGTCTTAATGTTCAGGTGTTGCTTGATCCATTTAAAGAAAAGTTCAATAGCCCAGCGCGATTTATACATGTCCGCGATATCTTTAGCGCTTAAGTCAAATCGATTAGTAATGAGATTCAGTATGTCACCTTTGTTGTCATAAATCTTTATCAATCTAGAAGTGTTCTCGCATCGTGTTTGAGTGGAACCAGTAACAATCATTTCGTCAGAAATGATTTCTGAGCCTTCAAAAAGTTTGATCGTCTTTAACGAACGAATAACGGCATTTTTCCGAAGACGCGTAAGAAAGTACTAGCCTTCATCAGCCATTTGGTCAAATTTTTTGTAGTCTAAATATCCACGATCAAACACATACATGCAGGATTTATCATCAACAAATACTTCTAGTTGCGAGCGGTCGTGCGTCTTAGCATTTGTAAGAGTCACTTGATCAGGATATGAACAACCCTTCTCAGCAAAGACAAGGCGTAGATGTAATTTCGCTCCCACTTTTGTCTGTCGAAACTCCGCCCATGGATATCTTTGCAGATTCAATGGTAGCGTACTTGAATCAATGATCTTGAGGGGCATTGTCACTTTTCGTTGATGATTAAAATCCGATTTTTCCTGGATATCGGCAACTAACTTAAGAAAAAGAGATCTAAAAAATTCCGTTGGAATTTTATTTAATCGACGTCCTAATTGCGAAAAGCTGATTGAGCCAAGAGCCGTTTCTTTTTGAAGATTCTCAGAAAATAGGTGGTCACTTAAAGCACGTAAACTCTCTGTTTCGTTTATTTGCGCATAAAATAGTAATTTCAAAAAGCTTTTTGTATATAGTTTTTTGACATAATGGTCTAATTGATAGTTTTCAATTTGTTCTTCTAAAAAATCTGAAGAAATTTGCGAAAACCATTGTTCCAATGATGTTTTTCCAGTAAACTTATCCATGTGTTTGTCCTTTATTTTGGATTTGGATCGGTTTACTACCACCTAACCATTATAAAGGATTTTTTCATATAAAAATATACTTTCAGAAGATTATGAATATTTTTAAAATAATCTGAATTTTTTATGCGACACTAGTGATGAAAAAAGCGTTTATTATGATGCATTCATCAGCTATAAGGTTATTGCGCTCGTGGTCCTAATCAATTAGATATCCTACCAAAACTTCTATTCCATTTAATTGAGCATATAAAGAACCATAAAAGCAGCTGTATAACTTTGAAAAATTTGTCTACTTATTGGTTTAGTGCAGTTAATTTTAAAATACGTCTAACCAACTCTAGTTTTTACATTTGGAAAGTGTTACTATTTGTGTAATATGTTCAATAATTACTTAACACGATACTTAACGGAGGCACATAATGAAAAAAGTAAAAAAAGCAATCATACCCGCAGCTGGATTAGGAACACGTTTTTTGCCAGCTACAAAAGCGATGCCAAAAGAAATGTTACCGATTGTCGATAAGCCAACTATTCAATACATTATTGAAGAAGCTGTGGCTTCAGGTATTGAGGACATTATTATTGTGACTGGCAAGGGAAAAAGGGCGATTGAGGACCATTTTGATTTCGCGCCAGAGCTTGAAGCAAACTTAAAAGAGAAGGATAAAATAGAATTACTTAAAAAAGTAGAACAGTCGACTAAACTAGCCGATATTCATTACATTAGACAAAAAGAACCTAAGGGATTAGGTCACGCCGTTTGGTGTGCACGTAAATTTATCGGCAACGAACCTTTTGCCGTGCTTTTAGGTGATGATATTGTTCAAAGTGATATTCCTTGCCTTAAACAGCTTATTAAACAATACGAAAAAACAGAGTCATCCATTATCGGTGTTCAGCAGGTAGACGAATCCGTGACACACAGATACGGTATTGTTGATCCTGGAACTGCGAACGATCGACTTTATGAAGTGAATAACTTTGTAGAAAAACCAGCACCAGGTACTGCACCATCTAACTTAGCTATTCTTGGGCGTTATATTTTCAACCCTGAGATTTTTCGTTTCTTAGAGCGTCAAGAAATTGGCGCAGGCGGTGAGATCCAGCTAACGGATGCGATTCAAATGTTAAATGAAATCCAAAAGGTATATGCGTATGATTTTGAAGGTAAGCGCTATGATGTTGGTGAAAAGTTCGGCTTCGTTCAAACGACACTAGAGTTTGCGATGCAAAACAAGGAAATTGGGGAAGACGTTAAACAGTTAGTTTTAGATATTGCTAAACGCATCAAGTGATTAATAAAGTAAAACACTGCAGTTGTGTAAATTGCAGTGTTTTTTCTGTATAGTAAATGTTTTGACCTACATATTACATTATAAATAGTACAGAGAGTTTCATAGTCAAAGCTTGTTTTATCATGTATAATATATTACATACTTTGATTAATAGGAGATTTAGTGATGGATAATGAAAATACAGTACTTCGCACGCAATATAAAAAGGATATGAAAAAGACTAAAAGAAAGAAGCGCCTCAAGTTTTTTGTGATTTTTTCTTTAGTTATCATTGCATCTGGTATAGGATATGGTTGGCATATGGTAAATCAAGCGATGAGCACTGTCGATAATTCTTATGTTGATGATGGACGTGAAGATGGTTCGGAATTGAGAACAGATAAAATCAGTACTGATAAAGATAATATTAGCATTTTATTTATTGGTGTGGATCGTGGAGGTGGGCGGTCTATCGAAAACACAAACGGCTTGTCTGACACTTTAATATTAGCCACATTCAATAGGGAAGAACACAGTGTGAAGATGGTCACAATACCGCGGGACTCCTACGTCTATTTACCGCTTCGTGACACATACACTAAAATCAATCATGCTCATTCATACGACGGCACAAAAGGAGCTATTCTTACTGTTGAACATTTATTTGAAATTCCCGTTGATTATTACGTTAAAGTCAACTTTGATGCTTTTATCGATGTAGTTGATGCTTTAGGAGGTATCGATGTAGAGGTTCCTTATGAGATGTATGAAATGGACTCCAATGATACAAAAAATGCTATTCACTTATTACCAGGCGAACAGAGATTAGATGGAGAAGAAGCTTTAGCACTAGCCCGTACTCGTCGATATGATAATGACATTGAACGCGGAAAACGTCAACAAGAAATAATTAAGGCGATGTTTGATCGTGCTTTATCTGTAAATGCCATACTGAACTATAATCGATTACTTACAGCTGTGGGTGATAATATGGCGACAGATATAAATTCAAAAGATATGACAAATCTCTCTACCTATTTACTAGATAAAGATTTCCGAATTGAAACTCTCACTTTAGAGGGCTCAGATATGATAACCGACCTTTACTATTATAAATTAGATGAAGAACATTTGCTATCAGTTAAAGCCGAACTGAAAATGCATTTAGAGATAAAATAATAATTCAAATTCCTTCATTTTCAGTTTTAAACTATTTGATGCCCACTAGATATGTCAGTTAAGCAAAGACCGCTTACTAACTTTAATGTGGCACTTTCTTTAAAGCTATGGTACCTACCTCATCATATGTACATGTTGTATTGCTTTTAAATAACCTATCCAGCCAATACTTGTTTAGTTGGAAAGTAGTAGCTGCCTTCATTTGAATACTGACAATTCACTTTGTGTCTTTGTCTAATATCAAAGTTTCAATATCTTTATTTCTGAGTCTTAAGAAAAGCCCAACATAGCCTCTACTTTTTACGCTAGAGGCTAGCTAAGCTTTTCTTTTCATGCTGGATTTTTTAAAGTGATGCCATGAAGGGTTTTATAATACACAGGAAGCATTTCTCCTCCACACTTTTCACAACTAAACCGTTGGTGATCCCCCATATCCATGATATCAAACTTTTTAACAACTTCTTTCGGTACATCTTCCTTAACTTTACAAATCCGTCAGACGATTTCAACGTTCCCACCAGCTGAAACGATACTTCTTGATGACTGCTTCTGTTTTTTGTGGTTTTGTTCGATTCTGACTCAATTCTCTCAACCTCACGGTTAATATAATCTTTGGCCTATTTATCATTCACATATCGCACTTCTAGTTGTCCATTTTTAAACGCAACTGTCCCTCTGTACTTCAATACATTGCCACATTTTAAACATTTTGATGAATTATAGCCAAAGGATTCCTTGATGCTTTGCCTCCAATCTTTCGATTGGATCATCTCTTTAGGGTTAACTAAAAGTTATTTTGTACTTCCATGGTAGATTGTTACGGTTTTCTAATCATAAATAATACGATGTAAGGCAATGAGACCCCGTTTCATATACCCACCAATATACCCTAAGATCTTTTTCACATCTGTTTTACTACGCTTAGGTGCGTTGACGTAAAAGCCTTGCATATTTTTATAAGCTACTTGAAGTTTTGGTTGAACAACTTTCTTAGTTGTCGGAAATAGAATACATCTAATTAACTTCAATACAAAGGTCTGCCATTGCTTACGTAATTTAATGTATTCTGGATTCCCGATATTTTATAATGAGGGAATCGGGATATCCAGGGCTTCATCTATCTCTTGCATCTTTTTAGTCACCTCACCGAGTATTCGGCTGTATTCCGGTGCTTCAAACAATTGGCTCTATACTAAATGTGGTGGTACCCCTTGATCTGACATGCCCTTATCTTATATCTAAAAAATACACTTATACACCCTCATTTGTTAAACTATAATCGACGAAAAAAATAGAGGAATGAGGGGTATAAGTGCAAGACAAGTTTATCATAAAATTGTTAGGAATTGAAGATAAGCATGTGGAATTATGGAATGTGGATGAATCAAAGTCAAAGTTACAAGCATGGATAACAACGAAGGTAAAAACACAAAAATGTCCGAAGTGTAAAGCACGTACAAGAAAGGTTCATGCGTATTTCGACCAAACAGTCGAGTCTATTGGTGGTCTTCATAAGCCATTAACATTACACGTAAAGAAGCGCCGATATAAGTGTAAGTCATGTGAGACAACATTTATGGAAAAATTGAGTTTTATTAAACGTTATCAGAGATGTTTAAGTGTCTTGCCGCAAACGGCACTGATAGCGGCTGGAAAGGCGTCGTTTGCCCATGCTTCTATGCAGTATAATATATCGTCA
>NZ_FOWN01000004.1 GCF_900115465.1 Halolactibacillus alkaliphilus | reverse complement strand
TTCGCTTTCGAGCCCCTAAGCTCCCGGACCTCCGTTTGATAGCGAAAATGTTTGGCTTGATTAAACACCCGGAGGGTGTGATCCATGGACATCACAAAATCAGGATCGATTTTATGCTTATATAAGCGATTTGAAAAAATGGCCTTCATGCCCATGATACCCACCCTCCCTTGGTTTTGTGACGGTCACTGTTAGTGCTTTAATTATACCATGCGGAATATATGTTTGTCACTTCAAAAATATTCAAAACAAGCGATTCATCACCCACCTAGTGCTGACGCACTTGAGGAAGGTGTCTTCTCGCCCTAAAGCGATAAATGTAAGGATATGAAGTAAATCTAGACCAGCATTTAGAAATACTAAAGTATGACATCCCTCTGCGTCTTTGCTGTATTAATCAAGAGCGTAATAGTTGATTGAATAAGACTTTCCTCGTAAACTGTAATTAAAGGTGGGATGAAGATGACAAAACAAATCGCAACATTCGCAGGTGGTTGTTTCTGGTGTATGGTTGAACCGTTCGATGAACAACCAGGTATTGAAAAAATCGTGTCTGGTTATACTGGTGGGCATACAGAGAATCCAACATATGAGGAAGTGTGTTCTGATACAACCGGTCATGTTGAAGCGGTCCAAATTACGTATGATCCTGATGTGTTTCCGTATGAAAAACTGTTAGATGTATTTTGGCGTCAAATTGATCCGACAGATGACGGTGGTCAGTTTCATGATCGCGGTGATTCTTACCGAACTGCCATATTCTATCATAGTGATGAACAAAAACAACTTGCCGAACTGTCTAAACAAAACCTTAGTGACTCAGGAAAGTTTAAGCAAGCCATTGTTACACAGATTCGTCCTGCAAGTGTATTTTATCTTGCGGAAGACAAACATCAAGACTATTATAAAAACCATCGTTTCCATTACCGTCTCTACAAGAAAGGTTCTGGTCGGGCTGATTTTATTAAAAACACATGGGACAAAATACCCGACAAGTCAGACTTAAAAAAACGATTAACAGCTATGCAGTATCATGTCACACAAGAAAACGGAACTGAACCGCCGTTTCAAAATGCCTATTATGATAACCCAGAAGACGGTATTTACGTCGATATCGTCAGTGGTGAGCCATTGTTTTCAACAACAGATCAATACGATGCAGGTTGTGGCTGGCCAAGTTTTACTCAACCATTGAGCCGGGAACGTCTCGAAGAAAAGATGGATACGAGTCATGGCATGCGCCGGATTGAAATACGGTCAAAACAAGCCAATTCGCATTTAGGTCATGTGTTTGATGATGGTCCTAAAGACAAAGGTGGGAGTCGTTATTGTATCAATTCAGCGGCTTTACGCTTTGTGAAAAAAGAGGATTTAGAAAAAGAGGGTTATGTGGAGTACCGCTCATTGTTTAAATAGCTATATAAAAAGGCGACGCATGTATTCAAATTATATGAATATGGGTCGTCTTTTTATTATTTTCGATCGCCATACTTGTACATATTAATTTCTGTTGGAATCCTTTTATTAAATTTTATGAAACCATCTTTTTTCGTCTGGTGTAGATTGGCAAGTAACCTTATAGTTTTGCATAGTTAACGCTATCTTTACATGGCGTTAATAATTGCTGAGATTGGAAAAAGACTGCTTATATTTTTCGACAAAACGTGATAAACTAGGTAAGAAGTATATATAGTTAAAGGAGAGACTTAGCGTGATTCATAAAGGTTGGGAGAATCGAGAAACAATTAAAACAATTCGTTGTGTCCATGCAGAGGCGAAAAAATTTGTTGTAGATACAATGTTGACACCAGGAAAAGATTATGAAGTAAAAAATGAAACAGATGAGTTTTATTTTATTATGGATAACTCAAATCGAATAGCGGGATTTAGAAAAGAATATTTTTCTGAAAAAAATGCATAAATGTGGTTTTCTAGGGTCAATTTAAGGTAATAGATTAGGTAAGAACTTAATTTTTACGATACTAGCCTCAAGGGAGATGATCGCATGAAACAACTGATACTGATTCGTCATTGTCACGCAGACGGGAAACATAAAGATTCACCACTGACAAACCTCGGGGTCAATCAGGCGCGCCGCTTGGCCGAGTATTTAGACAAAGAAGGTATTCAACCTAAAAAGTTGTTGTCGAGCCCCTACATGCGTGCAGTTGAGACCATTCGCCCTTATGCGAGACAGTATGAGCTTGCGGTCATCAAAGACCCACGCCTGCAAGAACAAGTATTAAGTGATCAACCAGTGGATGACTATATCGGCGTAGTGAAAGCATCCTTTAGTGACCCAGACTACAAACTTCCTGGAGGAGAATCCGCAAAAGATGCCCTCTGTCGATTTAAAGAAGTAATAAATGAATACAGTGAAGAAGATGCAAGTATTGCGATTGTTACTCACGGTCATTTATTAGCGCTTTATTTACACGAAATTAATCCAGATTTTAATTTTAAAGACTGGCAAGTATTAAAGAATCCAGATGTGTTTATTATTCATTTTGATGGCGAGCATCAAGTAGTTAAACACGTGTGGTAATCCATTGAGAAGATGAAAAGGAGGAAGACCAATGGCTTTTGTAATTACATCTGCATGTATTGATGAAAAAGCGGGAGAATGTCAAGAAGTATGCCCAGTAGATTGCATTGAAGAAGGCGAAAATATGTATTACATCGATCCTGATGTCTGCATTGACTGTGGTGCATGTGAGGCAGTATGCCCTGTTGATGCGGTTTTTATGGAAGATGAAGTACCAGAAACTGAGCACGAGTACATCGCATTAAATCGTCGCTTCTTTGAAGAGAACTAATGTTTACATAAAAGGCCCTAAGTGTTAGTTGCTTAGGGCCTTTTTATTCATCGCCTAGTGTTTACTAATAGGTTGTTCTAAAGCGTGTATAGCCCATAAGTTGATCTGTTACATCAAGTTCAACATCCGACACTTTTGCAGAAGGGCTAATACCTTGTTTCATCGCATCGATCAGTTGATAGACCTTGCTTGCTTCACCTTCAATCTCTGCTTCAACGGTCCCGTCGGAGACGTTTTTAACATAGCCATAGACACCGAGAGCATGCGCTTTTATTTCTGTCATATATCGAAAGCCAACACCTTGCACACGCCCATGGACAATGATATGTGCATGTAGTTTACCCATGTCTGAAAACCCCTTTCTTTCCTCTTTCATTATCTTAAAGCTCTTAGAAAACATTACCCGATATCACTCATAATAAAACGGCGGATGGATGTAAGCGGTTAAATTATTATTTATAATAAAAAGTACGTTTATGTGTGATAAATGTCACAACATTTCTCGTTGAAACCTTTATAATTAGCCATAGACTGTATTTTTAGAGGTGACAAACATGACGAATTATCAACCAGAATTACAAGTAACAGCGAAAGATATAGATGAAGTTAAACGTGTGCTTTCTGCTGGTGCGGATGCTGTATTTGTTGGGAACCAACAATTTGGTAACCGCGTAGCGGGTGATTTTACTTTAGATCAGATAAACACAGCAACAATATATGCCCATGAACATGGTAAGAAGGTCTATGTATTAGTTAATGCGATTTATCATAACAATCACTTGCGTGATCTACCAGACTACTTAAAAGCTGTAAAGGCGATTGGTGTCGATGGTATCGTGGCTGGAGATCAATCAATTTTCCAAATTATTCAAGACTTAGATCTTCAGTTACCATTAATATGGAACCCTGCCACTTTATCAACGAATTATCAAACATTAAACTTTTGGCATAAACGCGGGGCGACGCGTGCGGCACTTTCAAATGAATTACGTCTCGATGCATCCATTGAAATTAAAGCGCACGTTGATTGCTTTATTGACATTCAAGTACACGGCATGAGTTGTATTTTTCAATCCAAGCGTAAGCTATTAAAAAACTATTATGAACATATTGACCGTGATTATGACAAGCAAATGGCGCGGTATATTAAGGAAGACAAAAAAACAGAAACGCATTACCCGATTTTTGAAGACGCTAATGGTACGCATATTATGAGTACTTCTGATATGATGATGATTGATCATATTGATGAAATTTTAGCGGGTAAAATTGATGGGTTAAAAATAGAAGGCATACTAAAGTCAACAGAATACAACGAACAGATTGTGGCTATTTACCGAGAAGCCATTGATACGTGTTTAGAAGATGAAGCTACCTATCAAATGAAAAAAGCACGATTTAAACAGGCGATTTATAAGCTGCAACCGGCTGATCGTCAACTTGATACGGGCTTTTACTTTAAAGAACAGATTTATTAAGAAGGAGCAATTACGATGCAAAAAACGCTAAAGAAACCTGAATTACTTGCGCCTGCAGGTAATTTAGAGAAACTTAAATTTGCGATTCACTATGGGGCTGATGCGGTATATATCGGTGGGAAACAATTTGGGCTAAGATCAAATGCAGGAAACTTTACCTTTGACGAAATGCGTGAGGGTGTAGCATTTGCGGAAAAGTACGGTTCAAAGGTCTATGTCGCAACGAATATTATTGCCCATAATGAAAACTTAGACGGTGCACAAGAATATTATAAAAACTTATATGATGCAGGCATTCATGCGGTGATTGTGGCTGACCCAGCGCTTATTCAAGCCTGTCGTGAAGGTGCACCTGATTTAGAAGTGCATATTTCAACACAAGCGTCCATTGCTAACTGGAAAACAGCTGAATTTTGGAAAAATGAAGGTATTCCTCGTGTAGTACTTGCCCGCGAAGTATCCGTTGAGGAAATTCGTGAGATAAAAGAAAAAGTGGATGTAGAAATAGAAGCATTTATCCACGGAGCGATGTGTATTTCATACTCAGGGCGTTGTGTGTTATCTAACCATATGACAGCTCGTGACGCTAATCGTGGTGGTTGTGCACAGTCTTGTCGCTGGAAATATGATTTATTTGAAAACGGTGTAAATGATGATACAGAAGTTTCTGATGAGTCAGATGAGATGTACACGATGAGTTCACAAGATTTGAGTATGGTTGAACATTTACCAGACTTAATCGAAGCGGGCGTTGATTCATTAAAGATCGAAGGGCGGATGAAGTCAATTCACTATGTGGCGACAGTGGTGAACGTCTACCGTAAAATCATTGATACGTATTTCGAGGACCCTGAAAATTATCAATTAGACCAAGCCTGGATTGATGAAATTTGGAAAGCGGCACAACGTAATTTAACGACAGCATTTTATTACAATGAACCGACGCATAAAGATCAATTATATGGTAAACCTGAACGGTTACCTAAATATGATTTTGCGGGTCTTGTATTGGAATATGATAAAGAAACGCAAATGGCAACCATTCAACAACGTAATAACTTTGGTGTTGGCGATGAAGTGGAGTTCTTTGGACCGAACTTCTTCCATTTTAAACAAACCATTACGGAATTATACGATGAAAAAGGTGAACCCATCGATCGTGCGAAACATGCCATGATGATTACGAAAGTCAAAGTCGATCAACCAGTTGAATATTTAAATATGATGCGTAAACAAAAATAAGCCTTACTATAATGGGCACACGATGAGACATTGTCATTGTGTGCTTTTTTTCGTGGATACTTAAGCGTCCAGTAGCTATTTAAAAATTATCATGGTATTGATAATACTAATCACAACTGATAAACTAGAATATAATGTTAAATTTTTCATGAAAGTTCTATTTTTATGAGTTGATCTTTTTTAACATATTTTGCGGCTTATTTTGTAGAGATGGGCGTAAAACCCTTACGCCTTTAGCGAAGCGTTGGTTCAAGTGAAGAGCTATAAAAGAACATTGGTTTAATATAGGTTGAAAGATAATTATACGGAGGTGTAGGCGTGCGTTTTAATAAAGATAAGGTAGTTATGTATATGTGCATTATCGGTCTTATTTGGATGGCGATAGTGAGTTTTTTCCTACTGGATGGTTTAAGAACGGTTAATCGAAAAATGGAAATGAATATACAGTCCTTAACGCATCAATTGTCAAACATAGAATACAATATACCCTTTTTACTTGAGAATACACTTTTGGAATCAGATGGAAATATTCATTTAATAGACTTTGAGTATCTTTCGGTGAATCGTAATCAACAAGAAGTCATAGTGGATGTTAATGTTATCTTAAAAGAATCGCTCACTGATGCCATATATTATTTAAAAGTATCAGAGGAGCAGCCGCAAGAGGGAGAAAGTCATGTTTTAACATATGTTGATGACACGACATACAATGTGACTTTATCCGTTAATAGTAAACAAAATAATAATTTCACTGTGATTGAAGAAAGAGAAGATGGTTCTAAGCGGATGATGTCAGAAACTGCCTATTTTTTACCTATTTATGATGACCTTATTCACGGTCGTATGGAATTTCTAGAGTATCATTATGGTTTAAACAATAATGAGCTTACTGTTGGCTTTGGTTTAACTGTGAGGGATTTTCAATTAGATGACTTAGGCCTTGCTGAAGTCAGTGTTCAAATTTGGCATAATGGTGTCCAAGTAGCTGAAGAGGTTGTGACGGATCAGTTGAGTTTAGAGCGATCGTCAGAAATAGAAGAGTATTATACAGGCGCTTCCGTGAGTGATTCATATTATTATGAAGAAATGGCTGACGACCAAGATAAATCTGATTACTATTATGATGGTCATCTCAAAATCGATGCTTTGCGAGATATTAGTTTAGATGAGGTTGAAGTAATCATTGTTGCTGAAACACACGATGGGATAACAGAACACTACACTTTCTATTAAGTGAAATGTATGCTATAAAGAAAGCGCCTGAAGGATGTATTCATTTTAGGCGCTTTCTCGTATATAAAAAAACGATTGAATGCACGTGAAAAGGGGTAAAGAGGCATGTAAGTTATACAATGTATTATACATATGTAGAGGAGCTGATTGTTATGAAAAGAAAGCCTATCCTTTTACCCGTTTTCCTAGCATGGTATACGATAGGGGTTATTCTTCAAGTTTTTTTTACTGTACCTGATGTGCTAGCTTTTTCAAAGCCGCTCTTTTTAATTTTTTATTCGTTTAGCTTAGTGGAACTTATATGGCTTTACGAAAAAAAAGGCCGGCACCTCATCGTCGCAAGTGCCATTGTCGCTATCGTCACCTTCTTTATTGAGGTCTTAAGTGTAGAGACAGGATTCCCATTTGGTGAATATGACTATACAACGGTTCTTGGGCCACTTGTTTTTGGTGTGCCGTTTACGATTGCGTTGGCTTGGGTAGGTGTTCTATTAAATAGTTTATTGTTGTCATCTCAAAAAAATCGTTGGCGGCGAGCGGTGGAAACAGGTTTTTGGATTGTTGTGATCGATTTAATTCTAGACCCAGTGGCGATTTTTGAATCGTTTTGGACGTGGTATAACCCCGGGACTGTTCATTATTTTAATATTCCTATCACAAATTTCATTAGTTGGTTTATTATTGGTGCGGTATTAAGCTTGCTCTTTCCCTTGTATCAGCGTCCTAAAATGTTAAAGCGCACAAATGCTTTTATTTATCAATTGATGTTACTCATGTTTGGTTTATTAGCTTTGAAGCATGGTGAAATCATTATTTTTAGTTTAAGTCTACTTTTTATCTTAATGGCTGAAGGGAAATATCGCTATGATTGTCGCCAATCATAAACCGCGTTTTAAACGGTGGTTCTTTTTATATTTAAAATACTATTTGTTCAAAAAACAGATAGGGAAAATTGTGGTCAATGGAAACTGGGTTGAGCGAGACGCACCTACATTGTATCTGATCAATCATAGTGCTTGGTGGGATGGTTTAATCTTGTTTTATTTTGTTCAATCACAGTCCGATAAACAACATGCTGTGATGATGGACGAAGAAGGACTAAGGCGCTATCCTTTCTTTCAAAAGTTAGGAGCATTTAGTGTCAACAAGAATAAGCCGCGTGACCTCGTGCAGACATTTCGATATATGACGGACTTATTTAACCAGCTTCATCCGATATGGGTCTTTCCACAAGGAAAAGTTGAGCACCAAGATACTGTCCCTTATGTGTTCCAAAAAGGCGTTGGACGGATGATGACGTTAGTGGATAACATCCACGTCGTGCCAGTGACTTTACATTATGCTTTCTTAGAAGAACAAAAGCCGGTTGTATCCATAAAAGTTGGTGATGCGTTCGTGGCGAATAAAAACCAAGACGCTAAAACGGTCTGGTTACATCGTGCAGAAACTATAATGTCACAGCAATATGCTGAACAAAAACAACAAATTATAGAAGACATTCATTTCTATAATCGAATCGATCAGCGAGTGATATTTACCTCTTCACGTTCTACAAGTGATTGGTTTGATAGTTGGAAGGGACGGGGGAAGAGGTGACATTATTTATAGTTGGTATTCTCTTCATTCAGTGCATACAGTTAGCATTTATATTGATAAATTTGCGTTATTTTAAAGCGCCAGACGCAAAAGAAGCTGGGACAGATGCGGTGCCGTGTCTGATAAGTATTCTGATTCCTGCTAGAAACGAAGAAAAGACCATCACTTCGTGTATCGACTCGATTTTTCAGCAAGACGTTACCCCTCTTGAGGTCATTGTGTTAAATGATCACTCAGAAGATGCGACAGAGCTGGTTGTTACGGAGTTAGCGAAGAGGTATGATAGATTAAAAGTCATACAAGGTCAAACATTGCCTAAAGGTTGGCTTGGTAAAAGTTATGCCTGCCAGCAGCTTGCGGATGCGGCATGTGGCCTTTATTATGATTAAGAAATCGAGCTATCTGCTTGCGGGCGGACATGAAGCGATTAAAGACTCTATGGTAGATGATATGTCTCTTATGCGGGCACAGAAGTTACATCACCAACCTGTTCGATTACTAAAAGTAGATGATATGGTTGAGATGCGTATGTATACGAATGCTTGCGCGGTGTGGAGAGGTTTTTCGAAAAACATGTTTAGTATTATGCAGAAGAATACGCGAGTGTTACTTGTGTTATGTAGTTATTATTTCATTATATTTCTCGCACCGTTTTGTTTGGTTGGCTCTGTTCCTTTTATTTATATTCTTATTAGCTATTGTTTGATGGTTTTGATGAAAGGGGTCATTGATAGGAAAAATGGTCTACCAATGTGGGTGAGTTTTTTTATTCCATTAAGTGTGTTAATCACCATCGGGATAGGGATAGATTCAATGTACAAAAGCGTTACTCATAAGGGCTACGTTTGGAAGGGGAGGCGTTACGAGTGAAAGAGTGTCTGATTATTGGTGCTGGACTGGGCGGTTTATCTGCGGGTATAAAGTTAGCGCATGAGGGTTATCACGTGACGATTTTAGAGAAAAATGATGAAGCAGGTGGAAAGCTCAGGCCAATAATACGAGGGAACTATCAATTTGATTTAGGCCCAAGTACAATTACGTTAAAGCAAGCGTTTGAATCGGTGTTTCGTTCTGTTGGAAGACAGCTTGAGGATTATCTTGATTTTTACCCGATTCCAGAGGGAACGCGCAACTTTTTCTCACCAGAAGTCCAACTCGATTTTTCAACAGATCGTGAAGCGGTAAAAAAACAACTGGCTACGTTTAGTGTAGCTGACGCCAAAAACTATGAGGCGTTTTTAGAAGAGGCCAAACGTCTCTATGAGATCAGTGACCAGCAATTTTTTAGTCAACTGATGTATCCGTTAAAGACTCAATTATCGCCGTCACTTATTAAACACTTTATTAAGATTAAACCATTCAAAACACTGGCCTCGCTCATCGAAGATTACTTTGAGCATCCCTATACTAGAATGATGTTACTACGTTATGCCACATATGTTGGGTCAAATCCATATCAATCACCGATGATTTTTGCTATGCTGGCACATTTAGAGGGTACGCAAGGCATTTGGGGTGTGAAAGGTGGGACGTATGAGATTGTAAGGGCCTTTGTTCGTTTAGCTGAAGAACTTGGGGTAAACATTAAATACAATCAGCATGTTACAAAGATTCGAACGAAACATGAGCGTGTCATTGGAGTGGAAGTAGGAGATATCTTCTATGATAGCGACCTTGTCATTGTGAATGCTGATGCGTTAACGGCTTATCAGACGTTTATGCGACACCATCCACTGAGCTACGCCTTACGCAAAAAAGAAGTGTCACTATCAGGCTTCGTTTGGCTTGTCGGGATCAAAAAGACATACGATGTCCTAAAACACCATAATGTCTTTTTCCCAGTAGACTATACACAAGAATTTGAAGCTATCTTTGGCGATTTAGATGTGCCCGAAACTCCAACGATTTATATTTGTCAGTCGAGTGTGTCAGAACCTGAGCGCGCGACACCTGGTGGAGGGAACTTATTCATCTTAATAAATGCGCCCCATCTATCAGATCAGTTAGTCTGGAATGAGGACACTATAAGTGAAATGAAGCGGCGCATCAAACAGCAACTTGAACATTTTGGTCTTACACAGTTAGAAGAGCGTATAGAAGAAGAGTTCTTCTATACACCGAAGGACTTGATGGAGCGGACCGCAGCCTATAAGGGCGCTATTTACGGTATGAGTTCAAATAGTGTTTCCCAAGCGTTCTTTAGAGTTGAGAACCGTGATCCTATCTATCGTAACCTCTACTTTACCGGTGGTTCAACCCATCCAGGTGGTGGCACACCAATGGTAACCCTATCAGGACAGTTAGTGGCTTCGGATATTATCAAAAAAATGCGGTAACGAACGGTTTTATATTTCTGGTAGGATTAGCTATAAAGCTCATCGTGTTTAAACCTATCTAAACATTAAAAAAAGTGAACCAACAGAGTCATTTGTGGTTTACTTTTTTAATGTTTTCGTTATATGATGAGACAAGGTTAAACACTAGAGGAGTTTTTTCATGACACGACATAAACTATTAAAGGTTATTTATATTATCATTGGATCATTCTCACTTGCATTAGGGACAATCGGGATTTTTCTCCCAGTCTTACCTACGACGCCATTCTTACTTCTCACAGCTTATTTCTATCTAAGAAGCTCTGAGAGACTGTATCACTGGCTTGTTAATCATAAAGTCTTCGGTAAGTACATTCACGACTATATCAAATACCGCAGTATCCCGTTAAAAACAAAAATACTTGCTCTTGTGCTTCTTTGGCCGTCAATCATTGTGAGCCTTTATTTCATTCCCTTGTTTCCGGTTAAGGTGATGCTTGTGTGCATTGCATCAACAGTCACTGTATATATAATAAGATTGAAGACAAGAGTAGAGGAACAAAATGTTGAAGAAGCGGTGTGATCATGAGTCATATAACGCTCAATACAAGCAAAACAAAAGCCTTTCATACACGTTTTAGTGTAAGAAAGGCTTTTGTTGCGTGAGAGTGTAAATAGATGCCATTTTTTCGACTTCGATAAGGGAAACGGTTAATTGAATGGCTTCATCATTATTCATATTGCATTTCTAGTTTAGTGTAACCTATCCAATCTTCAATCATTACCTCCATGTTAATTTAGAGGCAACTTAATACAGCTGTTTCTGAAATTTTATATGCGATTATTATGTGTTTAATTGAGAAAATAGTTCTTCATGATCACTCCGATCCATCTAACAATAACAAATAGGTTCTTTTATAACAGTTAAACTTACTAAAATTTAGAATAATATTTGAAAAAATTTGAAAATATGTTACGATGAAAGGGATTACATAGTCAAAATTCATCATAATACAACAGATATTTGTATGAAACTAGATTTATTTAATTAAAAAAGGGTATAAAAAAAGCGCCGAGACAGCGCAACTTTAAGTTGATTTCGGTCAAAGCCTTATTTTAACTCGCCATGTTGAATTGAATAACTCCAACACATTCATTGTAACAAATAAACAAATATTTGAAAAGGATTTTTTAAAAAATAGATAAATTTCAAAATAAAGGAGTGGTTTTGGATGAAGAAGCAATACAGTATTGGGCTTGATATTGGGACAAACAGTGTCGGTTGGGCGGTCACAAGTGACAATCATGACCTGATCAGAAGACGAATGAAAATTAATGGGGATTATGATAAAGGATCGATGAAGAAAAACTTTTGGGGTGTGCGGTTATTTGATGAAGGTGTTACTGCTGAAGAACGCCGCGTGACCCGTACAACGAGACGTCGATTACGTCGACGCAAAAACCGTCTGCATTACTTGCAGTCCTTCTTTATGGACGAAATGAAAAAAGTCGATGAGAACTTCTTTTACCGCTTAACAGAGAGTTTCATTGTTCCGATGGATAAAGATCATGATCGACATCCGGTTTTCGGTACGATGGAGGAAGAAGTTGCGTATCATAAACAGTTCCCAACTATTTATCACTTACGAAAATATTTAGCAGATAGTAACGAACAAGCAGATCTCCGCTTAGTTTATTTAGCCCTTGCGCATATCATTAAATTCCGTGGTCACTTTCTTATCGACGGAGAGTTAAGCACGGAACACGCATCAAATGATGCGGTTGGTGAGACATTCAAAGCCTTTTTACATCACTATAATCATGCCTTTCATTTGCAACCAGATGAGGCATACATTAACCTTATCCCAGAAGATTTATCGGTTGAAGCTGAATTAACGGCCAAAGTATCTAAATCAAGAAAAGCAGAAAGTGTTTTACATAAAGTTGAGACAGAAAAGTCAAATGGGACATTCCATCAATTTTTAAAATTAATAGTTGGTAATCAAGGGAATTTCAAAAAAACATTTTCACTTGATGAAGATCGCAAGTTAGACATAGGAAAAGAGGAGTATGAAGAGGATGTAGAAGCTTTACTAGAAGAAATTGGTGAAGACTACCGAGAACTATTTCTTTCTGCTAAGCACGTCCATGATGCGATTGAGCTCTCAGGCATTTTAGAGGGAGCTGACGCACGTAGTAAAGCACCGCTGTCAAGTTCAATGATTGCCCGTTATGATAATCATAAACAAGATTTACATGCACTAAAAACGCTTGTTAAAGCTCAGCTACCAGATCGCTACTTTGATATTTTTAGAAATTCAGCGAAAGATGGTTACGCCGGCTATATTGAAGGTAAAACATCAGAAGAAGACTTTTATAAGTTTTTGAAAAAAGTTCTAAATAAGGTTGACGGGGCAGAATCCTTTATTAAAAAAATCGATGAAGAACGTTTCCTGAGAAAACAACGGACGTATGATAATGGGGTCATCCCTCATCAAATCCATTTACACGAACTAAAAACAATCATCGAAAAACAAGGACAGTACTACGCGTTCTTATTAGAAAACAAAGAAAAAATTGCCTCCCTCTTAACATTTAGAATTCCGTATTATGTTGGTCCACTTGCCAAAGGCCAAAGTAAGTTTGCCTGGATTGAACGTGAAGGTCATGAGGCGGTGAGACCATGGAATATAAAAGAGGAAGTTAACCTTGTTAGTTCAGCTGAGAAGTTTATTGAAAAGATGACGAATGATGACACTTATTTACCTGAACAAAAAGTCCTTCCAAAACATAGTTTGTTGCTGCAGAAGTTTAATGTATTTAATGAATTAACTAAAGTACAATACTTAGACAGTCAAGGACAACGCCGTAATTTCTCAGGTAAGGAAAAACAAGAAATTTATCACAACCTTTTTAAATCTGAAAAAAACCGAACGGTTTCAATTATAACATTTGAAGAGTATTTAAAGAATGAGTATCAACTTGATAACCCAAAAGTACAGGGGATTGAGAAAAAATTTAATGCTTCTTTAAAAACATACCATGACTTTTTAAAACTCGGAATGTCGCGAGATGTTTTAGATAACGAGTTATACGCGGAGCGACTTGAGGACTTGGTTAAAATCTTAACCGTATTTGAGGACCGAGAAATGATTCGTAAACAACTTGAATCGTTTAGTGATCTGTTTGATCAAGCGATACTTAAGAAGTTAGAGCGTCGCCATTACACCGGATGGGGAAGGTTATCAGCAAAACTCATTCACGGTATTAAAGATGAACGAACGCAGAAGACGATTCTTGATTATTTAATTGAAGATGATCGTCCGAAGAATAACATTAATCGTAATTTCATGCAGTTGATTAATGATGATGACCTTTCGTTTAAAAAGACGATTGAAGAGATGCGTCTCAAACTCGAGTCAAATAATTTAAAAGACGCGGTCGATAAAATCCCTGGCAGCCCAGCAATAAAAAAAGGCATCTTACAGAGTTTAAAAATCGTTGATGAGATTGTCGAGATTATGGGCTATGAACCAGAATCGATTGTCATCGAAATGGCACGAGAAAACCAAACAACATCTCAAGGTCAACGAAATGCTAAAGAACGCTTAAATAATATTGAAGGTGCGTTAAAAGAATTAAAAAGTGATTTATTAAAAAAATATCCGGTCGACCAAGAAGCACTTAAAAATGATCGTTTGTATCTTTACTACCTTCAGAACGGCAAAGATATGTATACTAATCAAGAACTTGATATTAATAAATTATCTAATTATGATATTGACCACATCATCCCGAGAAGCTTTACGACGGATAATTCGATCGATAACCGAGTGTTAGTATCATCAAAATTGAATCGCGGAAAATCGAATGATGTTCCTAGCGAAGAAGTGGTTCGCAACATGAAATCATTCTGGTCATTATTGTATAGATCTAAGCTCATCAGTAAACGTAAATTTGATAACTTAACGAAGCTAAAGCTAACTGATGATGATAAAGCTGGTTTCATTAGAAGACAACTCGTTGAAACACGGCAAATTACAAAACACGTCGCGAGTATTTTGCATCAACGTTATAACAATCCGGAGTTAGATGAACCAGCCGTAAAAATTGTGACACTAAAGTCCGCGTTAACGAGTCAATTTAGACAAGCCTTTGATTTATATAAAGTCCGGGAAATCAATGACTATCATCATGCACATGATGCGTATTTAAATGCGGTAGTAGCTCGGTTACTCATGAGCGTGTATCCGCAGCTTATTCCGGACTTTGTGTATGGCGAGTACCGTAAGACAAGTGCGTTTAAAGAAAACAAAGCGACGGCGAAAAAGCAATTTTATACGAACTTGATTGAGCGGTTTAGTAAAGAAGATAAATTACCTGATGACAATGGTGAGATTGCTTGGGATAAATCTAGAGATTTAGCTAAGATTAATCGTGTGTTGAATTATCATCAGATGAATATTGTGAAGAAAGTTGAAGTGCAAACTGGAAATTTCTCTAAAGTAACAGTCTTACAGAAAGGGACTTCGAATAAATTGATACCTCGTAAAAAAGATTGGGATCCGAAAAAATATGGAGGTTTTGATAGCCCTAACGTTGCGTACTCAATTATCTTCACTCATGAAAAAGGTAAGCAGAAAAAAGTAATGAAAGATATCATTGGAATCACTATTATGGATCAACAATTATTTGAAGCGGATCAGATAAAGTATTTAGAAAACAAGGGCTACAGCAATCCTAAAATTAATTTTAAGTTGGCTAAATACACGGTGTTTGAATTGGAAAATAATAGACGTCGTCTTCTTGCGAGTGCAAATGAAGCTCAGAAAGGAAATCAAATGGTTTTACCAAGCCATTTAGTGCTATTACTTTATCATTGTAGAAGATATATTGATTCATCATTTAAAAATGCCAATCATGAAACATATATTTTGGAAAATAAAGAAAAGTTTAATGAGCTTCTTGATTATGTGCTTCAATTTAGTCGTCAGTATACACTTGCTGAGGTTAATGATAGAAAAATATCCGCTGTTTTTGAGGGGGCGTTTAATCAGGCGGAGGCTAGCGACTTGGCCACATCGTTTATCAACTTAATGGATTATAATAAAATGGGGGCACCTTCGGCATTTACTTTTTTTGAAACAAAAATTGATCGTAAACGATATACAAGCCTCAAAGAATTATTAAATGCTAAAATCATCTATCAATCAGTTACAGGCTTATACGAAACAAGAAAAGAGGTTTGATTATGGGGTGGCGAACAGTTGTAGTCAATCAGCATTCAAAACTAGCATATAAAAATAACGCGTTACTGTTTAAAACCTCTGAAAAACAAGAAGTTATTCACTTATCAGAGATTGATATTTTAATTCTTGAGACAACAGACATAACGTTAACGACGATGTTGTTAAAACGCTTAGTAGATGAGAATATCCTTGTGATATTCTGTGATGACAAACGGTTACCATCCGCAAAATTAATGCCTTATTTCGGAAGACATGATAGTAGTTTACAACTATCTAAACAAGTGGTATGGCAAGAAGAGAAAAGACAGGTAGTGTGGACGGAGATTATTGCGCAAAAAATTTTGAATCAACACCTTTATTTGAGAGAGGTCGAGCATTACGAAAAGTCACAATCCATCTTGAATTTATATGATGGATTGGAGTTGTTCGATCCGACTAATCGTGAAGGACATGCGGCGCGGATTTATTTTCAATCGCTATTTGATAACTCCTTCTCTCGTGAACTACAGACGACGGTAAATGCCGCATTAGATTACGGTTATACGTTACTACTTAGTGTGTTTGCACGTGAGATAGTGAAGGCGGGTTGTTTAACGCAAATAGGCATGAAGCATGTGAATCAGTTTAATGATTTTAATTTAGCGAGTGACATTATGGAACCATTTCGGCCATTAGTAGACCAAATTGTTTATGAGAACAGAGAAAAAGATTTTAAATTGATTAAAAGGCAACTATTCGCCTTGTTTACAAACAACTATGCCTATAATTTTCAACAAATGTACTTGACGAATATTGTTCAAGACTATACAAAAAAGATTATTAAAGTGCTAAACGGTGAAGCGGAACTAACTGATATTCCCGTTTTCAAGATATGAGTTATCGCTATATGCGTATGATTCTAATGTTTGATATGCCAACGGAAACCGCAGATGAACGAAAGCTATACCGTAAATTTAGGAAGTTTTTATTAGACGAAGGATTTATCATGCATCAATTCTCTGTTTACAGTAAAATACTATTAAACGGTACGGCAAAAGCGGGAATGGTCGCTCGCTTAGATAAGCATGCACCGAAGTCCGGTTTAATTACATTATTAACTGTAACGGAAAAGCAATTTGCCAAAATGATTTACTTAAGTGGTGAAAGAGATAGTTCTATCGCTAATACAGATCAACGCATTGTCTTTTTAGGAGATGATTATGATGAAACTTAATTATCCGATATTTGATGAATCTATTACGTTGGAAGAATCACCGATATTAGTTTTAGACAATGCGACGTTGTTTGCAGATTTTGTCCAAGCGATTTTTAATTATGAAGACAGCCCTTTAAAGCTATATGACCAAAGTTATCAGTCGTTAAAAGCATCGGAACTACTGGTTATAACGGATATTTTAGGATTCGAATTAAATTCAGCCACAATTTTAAAGCACATATATACAGATCTTGAATCACAATTAAATGATGAGCCAATGGTCAAAACAGAATTAGAAAAGCTGATGATGTCCATTAATGACATCATCAGCGATCAATTACTAGAGCATGACTTAGATATTCAAACAACAGATATTACTTTTCCAGCATTATTTAAAGCCTTAAATATAAAAATCAATAATCAAGCGGCATCCATTAATGATAAAATCGCAGATATCATTCAACTATTTAAATATCAATCAAGAAAAAAGCTATTGGTCTTAGTTAATGCATGCTCATATTTAACAAAAGATCAAGTAGAGGAAACGCGTAATTATTTATCACTAAATAATGTTACCGCACTGTTTATTGAACCTAGAACGGTGAAAGGTTTTTGGCAATATATATTAGATGAAGACTATTATCTTACTTATGAAAATGTGCTATAATTGTAAAAAATGGGCCTTGAAAATTTAATATGCAAAAATAAAACATTCAATTCTGAAGTCTTGCCATGGGCGAATAGCGCGATTACGAGATCTCAATTTTATTCTACGAGGTTTTAGAGCTGTGTTGAATTGAATGATTCCAAAACTAACTGTGATTTGGTTAAAGCATCAAAGGAGTTTTAGAGCTGTGTTGAATTGAATGATTCCAAAACCTCTGTAGCAACACCTTTTCCTTGGAATGTGTTTTAGAGCTGTGTTGAATTGAATGATTCCAAAACACTTGGAAATACAGCTATTGATCTTCACATGTTTTAGAGCTGTGTTGAATTGAATGATTCCAAAACAGTATAACAAAGACCAAGTGGAGCATTTAAGTTTTAGAGCTGTGTTGAATTGAATGATTCCAAAACAAGAAGAATAAAGATTTAATAAAAGCGAGAGTTTTAGAGCTGTGTTGAATTGAATGATTCCAAAACTTTTGGTAATCCTTCTGATTTTTTTCAAGTGTTTTAGAGCTGTGTTGAATTGAATGATTCCAAAACAGTTAATTATGCACGATACATGCTCGTCTTGTTTTAGAGCTGTGTTGAATTGAATGATTCCAAAATAAAAGTTTCAAAAAAGGGGAGGGGGAGTAGTATGCGTATAATTATTTCACCAGCAAAGAAAATGAAAATTGATACTGATGCATTTACGTATGAACAATTTCCGCAATTTCTTGAACAAACGAAAGAATTGTTAGCGCATTTACAAACACTTAGTTATGATGAGTTAAAAAAGATCTGGAAAGCTAGTGATAAAATATCGACAGAAAATTATGAACGCATTCAACATATGGATTTAGAATCAAATCTAACACCGGCGATTTTATCGTATGAAGGTATTCAATATCAACATATGGGGCCAGGTGTGTTTGAGCAGCAACAATTCGATTACTTACAAGAGCATTTGAGGATTCTGTCGGGGTTTTATGGTGTTTTAAGGCCATTTGACGGCGTGACGCCATATCGGCTTGAAATGCAAGCAAAACTGCATGACGATACATATAAATCAGTGTATCATTTTTGGTCTGATCAATTAGCAAAACAGTTATTTAGTGAGACAGATACGATCATTAATTTAGCATCTAAAGAATATAGTCAAACAATTACGAAGTATAACGAGTCAGCTCGTATTATAACGTGCGTATTTGGCGAATTAAATAATGATAAAGTTAAAGAAAAAGGCACATTAGTCAAGATGGCGCGTGGTGAAATGGTCAGATTTATGGCTGAACACCAAATGACTGCTGTTGACGCTATTAAAGGATTTGATCGACTGAACTTTAGCTTTAGTAAAGAACATTCATCAGATGAAACATTTGTATTTATTAAACAAGACTGAGTAACATATTAATTGATTACGTAAAATGAAAGATTTTAACGCGCGTCTTAAATAAAGATTTTTCATTCTGTCTCTCTATCTCAAGTATACTTTGTTTATGAGATAAGAGGCATTCTTTTTAATGTGACTTCCTATAATATATATTATGTAAACTAGATTAAAATTATAAATAAAGTTAGTCTCTATTTATAATCCTCTTATATAACCCACACATTCATTTATGTAATTTAGTATGAATAGTTATTAATATCTCACACTAGTATTTCGGCTACTAACTAGCATGAGATATCGAATATTTTTATTTTAGATAAAATAGTTTGAATGTAGACTTTTACTATTAATGATCTATAAATATAAAAACTTAACTAAGACTATTAGCTAGATAATCCCTCTTATATATTTTGATTTGGAAGTTAAAATTCAACTGCCCTTTTAGACATAGTTTAACAAGAGTGTAATGATTACTAAAAGCATAGTCCCATAGATAAAAACATCAGAATTTGAGATGAACTGCTCGATCATATCAAGCGCTCGCTTGATAGATTGTCCGGACTTTTCATATATTGGAGTATAAAAGTCACTCTCTGGATCAAATTGTTTTGGTAAGTGTAAGTGAAACAAGTTGTATTTCATTCCAACCCAATAGATTAATAAACCTAGTCCATATACGGTAATCATTCCACTTAAATCAACTACATTAAAGAATGTCATGTCACCTAAATAATTATTAATAAAATAGTTATCATAACTCAATTGATGAGCTGCTGGAATAATAAATAAATCCATTAATACATTTGGAAATATACCAATAATAATAAAGAATGCTAAGATAGCCATTGCTAAAGTACCGAAACCGTAAGTTTCTTTAACGTGTCTATATTTATCGTTTGAGTAACCTAAGAAAACTTTAGAGTACAACTTTATAAATGATGCAGCTGTTCCTGCACTGACTAAAGTAAACATATATTCTGCATAACGGAAAACTGGATGACCGTATTCATAAGACTCAATAATTGCATGATGTAGTATAGATTTACTAGCAAAACCATTAAAGAATGGCATACCGGTAATGCCTAGTACAGCAATTAATCCAACGGCTGCAGTGAAAGGCATTTGTTTATAAAGCCCACCTAATCGGTACATGTTTTTTTCTTTTGTTTTGAAAAATACAGCTGCTGCAACCATAAATAGTAAAGCTTTAAATAATCCGTGGTTAATCATATGATATAAAGCACCTGCAAATCCCATAGCCCCTTCAAAGCCAAGATAAGCTGCTACACCTATCCCCATTATTACATATCCCATTTGACTTACACTATGATATGCGAGCATTCTAACTATTTTTTCTTGTTCAAGCGCTACAATCACACCGACAATCATCGTTATAATGCCTAGCCATATGACTATCATGCCTACATTTTCAAGTGTAATAATCACTGCATCAGTATGTATAGATGACTTTTTATCAGTTGAATTAATTACAGATACAAATAATCTTAAAATACCATACAATTGTACCGCTGTTTGCCTAGCTATTAACCATTACTTTAGGGGATTAGGCTTTACATCGAGCATCAGGCATGATAGCTCCGTATGGAAGAGCTGACATGTACTCAGCTCGTTTTCTGACGAAAGAACCATGCTCGAAGAGGCTCGATGTCAAGCCGCGTTAATTTCTAGGGATGTCACGGATAAATCCACATTTTGCTTGCGGGAAAACAGGGTTAGAATTATGCATGTAGTTGGTTCAATAGTTATTCTTTATAACTCTGTTCTCTACTTTTTCAAAAGAGTAATGGCAATTATTGTAAATTAATTGAATTGTTATACTTCCACTTATTAACATCATCATAGGATAACTGTTAACAATTATAAGAGAAGCTAATAAGATCATTGCTGATTTTAAAGTTGTTCCTAACTGACTGTAACCAAAAATGATTGAAAATTTAATGATGTTTATACCTTTAGTTTTATAGTGAACTAGAACCGGGATTAAATATATAGAAGCTAAAAAATATGAAATTAACAGGGTAATTATTAATGGTAAAAGAATCGTTATTTGATTTTCTAGAAAGAAATAAAAGTAGAAAGATAATATAATTATGGTAATTAACCAACTATAGCTAAGTAACATACTTTTTTTGAAAAAGTGTGTAAAATAGTTAAAAAAAACGGGAATGGAGAAAGAATCGCTTTGTCCTGTTCTCCATTCCCTTGCCATTGCAAATGTTGCTGTTGTTGAGGCGGGTACTGTAATTATTGGTAGGCAAAATAAAATCCAGGTCATATTAAGAAAAAAGAATTTTGTTACTGCATCTAATAACCTATTATTGATTAGATTCACCAATATCACTCTTTTCAATTTTTTTATATAAGCGTTCAATCGTGAATTTTGAGCGGTCACCTCTAAAAATACTTTCACAATATTCAATGGGCTGTTGAGTAATATCATAGGTTGTTGTTTCTAATGATAAAACTGGGGAGCCAACCTCAACGTCCAGAATATCACTCACGTGCTCATTTATTAAAACAGGCTCTATTTTTTCTATTGACCGATGAATAACTAGTTTGTACTTCTCTTCTAACACCTTAAATAAAGACTGCTCGCACGCAGATTTTTCATTAATTAGTCCAGGTGCATGTTTCCAAGGTATAAAGGCTATTTCATATTGAAGCGGCTCTTGGTCCGCATAGCGAACTCTTACGAGACGATTAACGGGATCTTTATACTTTAAATCTAATTTCTTAGAAAGTTTCTCTGTTGCCTCAATAACGCTTAACTCAATGACTTTTGTTCTTGCTACATAGCCTTGCTCAGCCATTTGATCTGTAAACTTTTTATGAGCGGCTGTAAGTGATTGTTGTACTTTTGGTGTTGATACAAAGGTCCCCTTACCTTGCTCTTTATAGATATACCCCTCAGCTACTAGTTGTTGTAGAGCAATTCTCACGGTAGTCCTACTGACCTTATGCATCTCACACAATGCCTGCTCAGTCGGTAATTTATCTCCGGGGATATATTTCCCAGAATCTATATTTTCGATAATGTTTCTTTTGATGTTGTGATATAATAATTTGCTTTTTTTCTCTAGCATGATTACTTTCCTCCAAACTGCCTCTCAATCTAGATAGGATTGATTTAACTATCTACTCTATCATAATTGTACTAAATCAGTTATTAAAAAGAAACAGCTTGTTCTGATGTGCTTTTTAAATTTTTTGAAAAACTGGCGTTAAACTATAATAGTCATCAACGAGTATTTTGAGAAAAGGGTTATTAGCTGAGTTAAAAATGATTAGTTTAATTTTTGACAGCCCCTTTAACTATACTATCAATAAAAAATTTATTAAAAATTAAAAAGATTAAAACTAGAGGTACGGTTGCCCAAAAAGTACCAGACATAATCATTCCATAATCTCTTACGTAGGTGTCATTCAATGAACGTATAGCAATTTGAAGTGTATGAACAGACTGATCTTTAAGCACAATTAAAGGCCAAAGGAAATCATTCCAAACCCCCATATAAGTTATAATCCCCAATGTTGCAAATGCTGGAAGGATTAAGGGAATAACGATTTGAAAATAGATTCGTATTTGAGAACAGCCATCCATTTTACCAGCTTCAATTAATTCGTTTGGAATGGCCTCTTTAATGTATTGCCTCATCCAAAATATACCGAAAGCACTAACCATCCCAGGAACAATAACTGCTTTAAGTTCATTTAACCATCCCAATTTTGTAATAATAACATAAGACGGTATTAACCCTAACTGTGGCGGGATCATCATGGTCGTTAATATGGCGATGAATAAAATCTTTTTACCTTTAAATTCAAGTTTAGCAAAAGCATAACCAGCTAGAGAGCAAAATAATAAGGTCGCTAATGTAATGGATGTTGATACAATTATAGAATTCCATAAAGCACCAAAGAAATCTATGTTAGCTAAAACATTTTTAAAATTATCTACTAGCATATTTCCTGGAAGAAATGCAGGTGGAACCGAGTTAACAACATGATTTGGATTAGTCGAGATTATGAACATCCAATAAAAAGGGAATAAAGCAATCAGTGCCCCCCCCATTAAAAGTGCGTATAAAATAGTTTTATATATCAAATCTTTTGTATTTTTCATACTAACTCACCTTCTTTCTGGAATTGCCAAGTCGATTTGCAATTAAAAGATTTGTAACTGACATTACAATAATAACAAAGAATAAGATGACTGCAGTAGCTGAAGCTGTTCCAAAAGCATTGTTTGAAAACGCCTCTCGATACAGATATAGTACAACTGTTACACCTTCTTCTCGTAATGTAGTACCTATAAATACAAGAGGTTCTGTGAATAACTGCAAAGAGCCTATAGTTGAGATAAATACGGTGAAAATAATCACTGGCTTCATCATAGGTATAGTAATATGCATAATTTGTTGGCGTACAGAAGCACCATCAATTTTAGCTGCTTCGTATAAGTCTTGAGATATACTTTGAAGTCCAGCTAAATAAATAATGGTATTGTAACCTACCCAACGCCAAAAAATCATGGCAGATATAGCCCACTTGACCCCCCATTCAGATGTTCCCCAATTCACTGGTTCAAATCCAAAAAGCCCGATGAAACTATTGACTAACCCTGTAGATGAGTTAGTAAACAAAGTACCAAAAACAACGGCTACTGCTACAATCGACGTAACATTAGGTAAAAAGAAGGAAACTCTGAAAAACCCCTTCATTTTTACATAGGTTGAGTTTAGTGCAAAAGCCAATAAAAATGCGATAATTAATTGTGGTAAGGTACTCATTAATGCAATGACAAATGTATTATACATTGCCTTCCAAAAAAAGGGGTCTGCTAATACAAGTTCGAAATTTCGCAAACCAACAAACTCCATTTCTCCAAGGCCATTCCATCTTTGAAATGAAAGGTAAAAGCTAAATATAATTGGAAATAAACCAAAGATTGAAAATAAAATGAAAAATGGTGAAATAAAGGCATAGCCGTACAGGGAGTCTTTTTTCTTTTCTTTAATTGACTTAATGCGCTTCATGTTTAAAACTCCTTATTTACCCATATGAGGTTAACATGAGTGTCGCTAACCCCATATGGTTTATTTACGTTAATTTATTGTCTATCTAATTGAGCCTTCATTCTTTTAATGGCATCTTCCCATTCTTTTTCAGGATCTCCTCCTTCATTAAGAACGTTATCTAATGCTACAATAATTTCATTATTCGCAATAGAATGATTAGGTCCAAGGTAGACACTTTTAACTTGCTCGGCAGCCTCAGCATAAATTTCTGCCGTATTTATACCGCCAAAGTACTCATCGCTATACTCTAAAAATCCGGGTTGCTCATATGTTTCGGGTGTTGAGGGGAATAATCCCATACTCTCGAATGATTTCAATTGATTTTCACTTGATGTTAACCATTCCATGAATTTATAGGCTTCTTCGGGATGTTCGCTTTGGCTAGGAATTGCCAAATATGAGCCGCCCCAATTACCTGCTCCTTCGGGCAAAGTCATAATTGACCACATACCTGATGCATCAGGTGCATTCCCTTTAACAACACCTAGCATCCATGACGGTGCAAGCAGTGTTGCGAAGCTACCTTCATCCATTGCTGTCCCCCATTCTGGTGTCCACGCTGCAATATCTCCTACTACGCCATCTGCTACTAAAGTCACTGTGTAGTCATAGGCTTCTTTAATATAAGGTGAACTTTCAATAATTAATTCGTTATCAGTATTGAAGTATTGCTCCGGTGCTTGGTCACGAAGAGCATTATATAATTGTGTAACACTGTCAGTAACTGGTTTTCCAGTACTTTCAGTAATTATTTTTGCCTGTTTTCTAAAGTCCTCCCATGTTTCGAAGAGTTTAGCCGCTTGTTCTGGATCAGAAGGTAATCCTGCTTCTTCAAAAACATCAGTCCGATAAACCATAGCAGTTGGACCAATATCTGTTGGGAGCCCAATTAAGTAGTCTTCGTCTACTATCTCTCCGACATCCCACTTCCAATCTAAAAAGCTATCTTTAATATCTTTTGCACCAAAGTCAAATAAATTATAAAATCGATCTGGAACTTCTTTGTACTGTTCAATAAAGCCTAATTCAATCATTGTGATATCTGGAGCGCCGCTTCCGGCTGATATCGTTGTAAATAAACTATCGTGATGATCTGCAAGAGCTGCATTTTGTAAAGTAATAGCTACATGCTCGTTCATGCTCTCATATTCCTCAATTAATTCATCGTAACCCGTACTACCGAATGCCCAAAACGTAAGCTCCACTTTTTCAGGGGAATCATCTTGATTAACGGATGAACTCCCACTGCTTTCTTGCCCATTGTTGCATGCTGTTAAGAAAAACGTGAGTACTAAAGTTATGAATAAATATAAATTTTTTTTCATTTTAATCACCTCATATTTTTTGTTACCGCTTTTACATTAAAAAGCGGGCGAATTATATAAAGAAAAAACACTGAATTTACTTTTATGCTTTACTAATCATAGATATAATTTTGATGTCATTTACTACTTTTAAATTTCTTAGTACATTAGTCGTTCTCATTTCTTTATTATTAATGGAATTGGGGTAAAAAATTTGCGTTCTCATACAGTATATCTTTAAATATTTGTTTGGCCTTAGTAACATCACCAACCAGTGGATGTATCGTTAACGCCTGTAATCCGGCCTCATAGTTTCCCTCGGCAGCCGATTTAACAGTAAGTTCCTCATAAGCTTTTACAACTTGCATTAAGCCTTTTATATGTGGCTCAATCGGTGTACTAATTTGAATAGGGTGAGCCCCATTCGAATCGATCATGCAATTTACTTCAACAGATACATCAGAGGGTAAGAAAGGAATTATACCGTTATTTTTAACATTAACAATGTGTGTATCTCCTTTATTACAATATATTGATGTAATTAATTGAATAGCTGCTTCTGAGTAATAAGCGCCACCTCGATTTTCTAATTCCTTTGGTTTATCTTGCAATTCAGGATCTTTATATTTCTCAAAAAGAGACTTTTCCACCTCCATAACCACTTTAGCTCGATTTCCATCAATAGCGACTTTCTTTTTTTGGTCTTCCAGCATTTTATCTTTCATATAATAATAGCGATGATAAGCGCAAGGAAGGGCTTTAAGTGATTTCAGGAAAGCTCTATCCCATTCTAGATTGGGAATATTTCTAACTTGTAATTCACTTTCTCTAGAATTATTTAAAATATCGGTTGTTACATTTGTTTTTTTCACCATAATCTTAGTGGTCCAGTTTAAATGATTGATACCTACCATTTCTAGTTGAACATCTTTTAATTCGACATCATACCAATCTGCGACCTGCATTTTGGTGCCAATTGGAAGATTACATAAGCCGATTGTTTTTACATTGGTATACTTAATTACAGCTTCTGTGACAATACCTGCTGGGTTAGTGAAGTTTAATAGAAAAGCTTCTGGAGCTAACTCTTCTATATCTTTACATATATCTAATATCACAGGCACAGTTCTAAGAGCTTTAGCGAACCCACCCGCTCCGGTTGTTTCTTGTCCTATACAGTTGTATCGCAGTGGAATCATTTCGTCTTTACTTCTTGCTTCAAGCATGCCAACTCTTATCTGGGTTGTAATAAAATCAGCATCCTTAATAGCTATGCGACGATCATAGGTGAGGTGGACATTGATAGGAATATCATATTTCTTAATCATGCGCTTAGCTAAATTTCCGATTATTTCTAACTTTTCTCCTCCTTCCTCTATGTCAACTAAGTAAAGATCTTTTACTGGTAGCATGGGATAAGCCTGAATTAATCCCTCTATTAATTCAGGTGTATATGATGAACCCCCACCAATGACAACAATTTTCAGGTCTTTTTTTTTCATTAAATCGCTCCCATTCTTAATTTTTCTTCAATTTTTGAAGAGGTAATATCAATATTGCATTGGTCCATCGCCAACATGACAGCACCGTATACAGGATCTAAAGTTGGGATGATTAATTCATAATGCTGAACATCTTTTTCAATTGTACTTTTCAAACTATTCATTAAAAACGGATTTCTTCCTTTTTGTAATATACTCCCTACTAATACAATAGGGATCTTGTTCTTTGGTTGACCTTGTAGATTTAATCGTTTTATAACGGATAATGCTGCTAAGCCAAGTTCATGACCAGAATCGCTTAAGATATTGCGGGCAACTTGGTCCCCTGAATTTGCAGCTTGATGAACGATTTCAGCTAAACTTGCTGGTATATCTGAGATGTTATTATCTAAGTAATGATCTAACAGGGCTTCAACGGAATTAAAACCGAGATATTCAGGAATGTGTTTGGTCAATACTGTTTCTTGTTCTCTCTTTTCATACGATCGAATCATTCGTCTAAATGCATCTTCTGAGATGTGTGTTCCACCTGAACTATCCCCATAAAGGTAACCAAACCCGCCCGTTTGAACCTCCAATCCATGAATATTCCTACCAGCAGCATTTGTACCGGTGCCGCAAACTAAAACAACGCCTGTATGGTTATCGCTACCGAGCCTCAAGCCTTCTAAAGTATCGCAAACGACATCCCATTTTTTAAATGGTAATGTTTCTAACGCACCTCTAATAATTCTAAAATCTTCAGCCCGATCGGCGCCTGCTAATCCATATTGGACAAATGAAATGTCAGATTTTTCGAGGTGAGCTGAGCTAAGAGCTGAGTTGATAGCGGTTTCAATTTCTGAAAGGGCACAATCCATACCACATAACTGATGATTTGCTGGTCCAGATTTCCCCTCACCTAAAACAACGCCTTCTTTGTTAACAACAATAGCTTGAGTTTTTGTGCCACCACCATCAACACCTAGAAAGTACATAATACCTCCTCCTTTTTTATAAAGATTTTTAAAAGACTTAGTATACTGCTTCTTTTGTAAAGAAAATGGTTTTCTAACTCTTTTTGTGAATATTTGTTATAACAATGATTAAACTTGTTACAACAACATGATAACAATTGTTACAACAAGTTGTCAATGCTATTTATGTTTTTTCTTTTTTTAGGTACACTCTTTATTATGTAACGTGTTATGTGAATGCTTTAATAGCAAGTATTATCGTGATATTAATAGCTTAGAAATGACTGAATATAAAAGTGCTTTTATAGATTTTTATATAAAATAGACTCACCACAGCATCAATCAGAGTATCGTCAGTAATAGTATTAAAATTGTGATATAATCCAGTTAGATTTTAAATATATAGGGAGGTATTTTTAAATGTCATCACCTTTAGATAAATTTTATAAAAAATCGATTAATGAACGTATTCAAAGCTTAATGAGTGCTGGCTTTATTGAACATGAGCATATCAGTAACTTTAAACAGTCTTTTTCTCTTCCTGAAGGTGTGAGTAATCACATGGTCGAAAACGTCGTTGGTACCTATCAATTGCCTTTAGGATTAGGTATGAACTTTTTAATTAACGGCAAAGACTATTTAGTGCCAATGGCAACAGAAGAACCGTCTGTTATCGCCGCTGCAAGTTTTGGTGCTAAAACTGTGCGTGCGGGTGGTGGATTTACGACAACACAAGAAAAACGGTGGATGATTGGTCAGGTCATTCTAAAGAATGTTGAAGACAGTGAAGCGATGAAAGAAAAAGTCTTAGAACATTATGATGACTTAGTGGAACGTGCTCATGCCGCTCACCCATCGATTGTGAAGCGTGGTGGTGGTGTGAAAGACATAGACGTACGAATCATTGAAAGTAATCCAGAAGAACATACACCAGAATTTTTTGTTGTACATTTATATGTAGATACAAAAGAAGCGATGGGCGCAAATATTGTCAATACGATGGCGGAAGCGATTAAAGATGCGCTCGAGATTATTACTGGTGGCAATGCCTTAATGGGGATTTTATCAAACTATGCGACCGAAGCCCTTGTGACCGCTTCATTTCGGTTAGCCCCCTCCCTCCTATCACGTAGCGGTTTAGAAGGCACCGAAGTACGTGACAGGATTGTGGAAGCGTCACAAATTGCAAGTGTCGATCCTTACCGGGCTGTCACCCATAACAAAGGGATCATGAACGGGGTTGAGGCTGCGGTACTCGCGACCGGTAACGATACCCGGGCGACATCTGCCGGAATTCACGCCTATGCGAGTCAGTCAGGTCAATACCGCTCGTTATCGAAGTACTATGTTGATGAACACGGGTACCTAGTAGGAACTCTTACGATTCCACTTGCGATTGGGACTGTTGGTGGCTCGATTTCGATTCATCCAGGGGCACAGTTCACTCAACATATTTTAGGTGACCCTGATGCCAAGACATTAGCGGGTATTGTCTGTGCAGTTGGTCTCGCGCAAAACTTCTCTGCTTTGCGTGCCCTTGTCACAGACGGCATTCAGCGCGGACATATGGCCCTGCAAGCAAAATCTCTGGCGATGACGGCTGGCGCGGTTGGTGTTGAGATTGATGTCATTAGTCGTAAGTTAAGACGGTCGCAGCCAATGAACTTAACGCAAGCGGAAGCCTTACTTGAAGAGTACCGAAATCAGTCATGACGAAAGACCAACCTTGGAGTTACGGAGGAACATGCGATTGACTTTGCTCACATTGACTAAGAGTTATTAGACCCCTTCTATTCTTTACTGGTTCACAGACGAGCTATCTTATTAAAGAAGACATAAGTAAGGCGACGATTGAAAAGTTGGAATCGAAAGAGCTGACGCTAATTCGATCTGTCTCATTAACGAAGCAACGTCCATAACAATCAAAAGCGCACCGCTACTCAGTCAATGAGTAGTTGTGCGCTTTTTAATTAATTGTTACGGGATTAAGACCACTTTTCCGAGCTTGCCTTTTTCCTTAAAATAAAGTTGAGCATCCCTGGCATCTTTTAAATCAAAGCTGCGGTCAATGACGGGTTTTACTTGTCCTTTTGCTACCGCTTGAAGTAATTGCTTAAACTCAGCTACCGTGCCAAGGACGGAACCATATGCTGTGATGTGTTTAAGGTAGAGCGTTCTGAAATCAAGTTGAGTCATCTGTCCCCCACTTGAGCCGGAAATACAAAACTTCCCGCCTTTCTTTAAGACAGTTAGTGACGTTTCAAATAAAGCATCACCGACAACATCAAGTACGGAGTCAACAGGTCCTCCGTTGACAGCTAAAATGTCATCAACTAAGCTGTCTGATTTATACGATAACACGTGAGTTGCACCGAGCGCTTTTAATTGATCAGTAAGTGCTAAATCACCAACAAGGGCGATGACCTTTGCCCCGTGTACGTTCGCAGCAATTTGAACATTCAGTGAACCAACGCCCCCATTAGCGCCCGTGACGAGAATTGTCTCCTCTTTGTTCGGTTGGATTTGTTCCACCATGTGCCAAGCTGTTAGACCGCTGACACTAAAGACCGCACTTTCAGTAAAGTCTGGTAGTGGCATGTCAAAACAAAGTTCCGGCGGCCAAACAACATATTCGGCATAACCCCCATCATATTCTGAACCGATAAAGGACATATCATCTGAAATATGTTCCAGTCCCGCTTCGCCGCTTGAAGTAAACGGGAATAAAACAACCGCTTTACCTAAAATTGATTGATCGACGCCCTCACCTGTTTCCACCACTTCACCGGTAATATCTGAACCTGGAATCCGCGGGAAAGTGACACCTTCGGGTCGCCAGCCAGATTTCTCTCCGGCACCATACGCCCCTTCGCGCATCCAGATTTCCGTGTTGTTGATGGCACAGGCTTTTACTTTAATTAAGACGTCACCTTTTTTTGGAGCTGGTATCGGTCTTTCAACGACTTCTAATTGATCAACATCACCATAACCATTTACTTGAACTGCTTTCATACAACCGCCTCCTCTGTTTAAAAGACTAACAGAGACTAACCAAATTTTAAAGTTATATGCGTAAGTGAATATAGGCACTACAAAGGGGGACGCTTTTTCCTTTTCGCGCTAAAATGTATGATGATTTACGCCTTGAAAGACAAAAAGTCCAGAGGACTGACCTCTGGACTTTAAATATTACGCTTGACGTTTATATTGACGCATGTGTTCCGTCACACCCGTAAAGACAAAAGGTGCGGGGTCATTTGTTGTATCAACCGTGTAATCTTTTTCTCCGACTGGGAGTTTTTCTTCAAAAATTTGTTCATATTCATCAACGGTAAGTGCCGTTCGGTTCTTTAACATCGCTGTATGGTGGATAGTATTTAAATATTGTTCATAACCAGGTACTAAAACACCGGTAAAGAATTCTCCTACAGAACCCGACCCGTAGCTAAAGAGACCAATCCGGTTACCTGCTTCTAATGTTTGACTATTTTCAAGGAGTGACACAAGCGATAAGTAAAGAGAACCGGTGTAAATGTTCCCAACAATTGCGTTGTAATATTTACTAATATCAAAACCACTCAGTAAACGCTCTTGGTCTGTTGACTCTACCGCTTCAACAGACTTTCTCAGTGCCTTTAAGCCCATTTTTGTATACGGTAAGTGGAACAGTAACGCATCAAAGTCTTTTAATGAGCGGTTTGTTTTCTCGTTATAACGCGCTAATAAGTCTAAGAAAAAGTTAATATATTGATCCACTGAGAATTTCCCTTGCACAAAAGCCGTCTCAGAATAAAGCGGACGCCAAAAGTCCATCGCTTCTTCTGTCTTATAGACACTGGTTGGTTCGATAGAAAGAATCTTCGGATCTTTTGCGACAACAAAGGCAACAGCTCCGGCACCTTGCGTGATTTCACCGGCGGTGTTTAATCCGTAACGAGAAATATCACTTGCAAGAACGAGTACTTTACTGTTAGGATTCAGTGCAATATGTCCACGCGCGGCTTGAAGCCCTGCGGTTGCGCTGTAGCATGCTTGTTTCATTTCAACTGCACGTGTATAAGATGGTAAACCTAATAAATCATGAACATATGTTGAAGCAGCTTTAGAATGATCAATACCTGATTCCGTCGCGAAAATAACGTAATCAATCGCTTGTTTATCTTCTTCTGTTAAGATAGACAAAGCTGCATTGGCCGCAAGTGTCACCGCATCTTGAGATGCTGGTGCGACGGCCATTTTTTCTTGGCCAATCCCAATCGTGAATTTTTCTGGTTCTACCCCGCGCTTAACAGCTAAATCTTTTGTTTCCACATACAGATGCGGGACAAAGAAACCAATTTTATCAATCCCTATATTCATATGTTTTACACCCTCTTTTCTTCTCTATTCGTTGTTTTTCATATCGTGGTGTTTGATTTAACACCAATCCCCAATACCTACTATAACATTTTTTGATCAAAATCATGTAGATTAATTTCACAATTTGTTATACTAATGTAGTCCTACTATAGCAAATTCCTCTTTAGTTTGTCATTTAGTATGACTAAATTATTAATAAGGAAGTGATGATTGATGAATGACGTCGTCATTGTCAGTGCCGTTAGAACCCCGATTGGTAAGTTCGGTGGCAGCTTTAAAGCTACCTCAGCACGTACACTTGGTACCATTACGGTAAAAGAAGCGTTAACACGCGCTAATTTAACGCCTGATCAGGTCGATACCGTGATTTTTGGTAACGTCTTACAAGCAGGAACGGGTCAAAACGTTGCCCGGCAAATTGCGATTGATGCGGGTATTCCCTATGAAGTTCCTGCGATGACGATTAACGAAGTATGCGGGTCAGGTTTAAAGTCTGTGATTTTAGGTAAACAACAAATTCAACTCGGTGAAGCGGATATCGTTGTCGTCGGTGGAACAGAAAATATGAGTATGACCCCCCATCTGATTCATCAGTATCGCTGGGATAAAACAACCGAAGGTAAAAAACCTATCGACGTGATGATTCATGACGGTTTAACTGATGCCTTTAGTTCGGTCCATATGGGCATTACCGCTGAAAATGTCGCCGAAAAATATCATGTTACCCGAGAAGAACAAGACGCGTTTGCTCTCTCTTCACAGATGAAAGCAAAACAAGCCCAAAGAAGTGGTCGTTTTGATGATGAAATTGTCCCCGTTACTGTGAAGAATGATGCTGGCGAAGTGATGCACGTTACACAAGATGAGTACCCGCGTCCACAAGTGACGCATGACGATTTAGCCAAACTAAAAACGCCGTTTAAAGAAAACGGCACCGTAACAGCAGGTAATGCGTCTGGTATTAATGACGGCGCCGCAAGCTTGGTCTTAATGAGTAAACAAAAAGCACAAGCTTTAGGCATTCCTTACTTAGCTGAAATTAAAGCGGATGCTGAAATTGGAATGGATCCACAATTCATGGGCTATACCCCGTATTACTCAACGAAAAAGTTAGCTGAGAAAGCCAAAATTGATTTAAATACCGTTGATTTATTTGAATTGAACGAAGCGTTTGCCGCGCAAAGTATTCCAGTCGTTAGAGACTTAGGGATTGATTCTGAGCGTGTAAACGTTAACGGTGGCGCGATTGCTTTAGGTCATCCGATTGGTGCCAGTGGTGCCCGTATTTTAGTCACCCTGCTGCATGAATTAACGAAACGTGAAGCAAAAACCGGTATTGCTGGTCTTTGTGTTGGCGGGGGTATTGGGATTTCTATGCTTGTTGAACGTGACTAAAGCTAAAAGATAAAACCATAAGCGACGGCTCAATCTAGATGCGTCGCTTTCATTCTCTTTGGTTAAAAGGATTCATGAACATAGAAGATAAATAATCGAAAGGAGTGGGTCCGTGATGTTTACCTTAGGAAGAAAAGTGAGCCTCACTTATCGAACGAATCAAATCATTTTAAGTTTGTCGCTCATCTATGGCATTATTTGTTACATATTAACAACAGATATAGCGCAAAGTGCTGTGGCAGCTGGAAGTTTATTTCTCTCCTGGGCATTAGTCAGAGAAATTGATTGTCGGCGTGAGTACGCCGCTTTTGTGGCGGTAGGGATTTATATGATTCTACAATTACTCTTCCCCTTCCCCTTCCATATCAGTTTAGGGCTGATCTTTCTGATGATTCTACTAATGCGGGCAATCAATCAGATTACCGGAAAGCCTCTTTCAGTGATTGATCTCTTAAGTTTGATTGGACTTTCGGGCTACCTAACCTATACAACCGAAAGCAGTGTCTATCTGATGCTCGTTATTTTGATGTTGTTGGTTAATGTCCGTTTAAATAAAAATGGACAGAGAAATATATATCTTGCATTGATGGTTACAGCTATGACCGTTGTCATCAGTCTATTAACGCCACTTAATCTTGACATTAATCGATTAGCCATTGAACCACTCGCCCTTTTCTATTACATCAGTTTACTCGTCTATTTCATCTATATTCTGATAGATAAAGACAAGGAAAGTGTCACTGATCTTGGTGGGCCCGCTTCTGTTAGGCGCTTGCTTTATGCCCAACTTTTTTATGGTCTAGCGCAGGTCGTTTTGATTATATTCGGAGATATGTCAATTGGTAATAGGCTTGTGTTTATCTCAAGTATGTTAGGTGTTGTGATCTATGGTGTGATTGATCAATATAAAAAAAACAAGTGAATGAATAATTTGGATATGATTGTATTGAAGTGTAAAGAGCTCTTTCTTCTCACACTAAAAAAAGTGGATGCTAAAAAATAAAACGTTTCTCCTAAATGGGAGGAACGTTTTTTGTCTGTGATAATGTATCATTATTTATCACTCGCCTACCTCAAAAGCAAACAGCTGGTCTTGTTAGCTTAAAACTAAGATTAGAAGTAGGTTTAATATAAGGCTGAAAAAAAGGAAGAGAAAGAGATAAAATAGTCCCTTTTTAAGCTTGTAAGGGAGTGGATTCGTTTTAGCTTTCTCTTTGGCCATCTTAATGGATAGATAAAATATTGGGAATGATAAAATCATCGTGCTAATATTAATGATTAAAATTAAAGCAGGGTAGCCATGATACCAAGGGTGGCTTTCTGGTATAAAAATCTTTCTAGAGAATAAGACTAAGTATCCTAAGACGAGGTAAAACCAGGCGTTATTCGTGAGTTTTTTCATAAATCAAGTCCTTTCTACATATCGTCATGAATGTAAAGATGATTACTTAAATCTTTAAAGGTTCATAAGCTACTTTTACACTTGAACTGATCTTAGAGAATTGATAAAGATAAACACACCTATAATATAATACATCATCGCGGTCAATATATGAGGGACAAAGTCAAAGACGAAAAAAGTCACGCAATAAAGACCAAGCATGACAAACGAAGGCCATTGGATTTTAATATTCTTCCAATCAACCTTATGATCTGTCAACTTTTCTTCCTTATCTTCACGATTATAGATAGGCACTGGGGTTTGGTAAATACCATAGAGTAGATTTTCTGAACCTAACACAAATAAACAATAAACCAAGATGTGGTCATAGTTTTGAAGATTAAAACTGGTGTTATTAAGATAACGTGTCATTATAATTGATATTACCATTATTTACAATGATAGACAATAAAAATAGGAGTTGCTAAAAAGCGTCCCCCATTTTTATTGTCTATTCTCAATCATGCCATACAAGTGAATCTACTATAAGTGGTAATCGGGCACTAAAGCCATCTCCAAATTCTGATGGATAGTAATAACCGATGGTATAATCATCATCGTTGTGTGTAAACTTACCGATACGACCAACGAAGCCGTCTTTTACGAGTGCTTGTTCGGTATCGGTAAAGTTAAAGGCCATTGTGTCTGTCGCTTCTGTTGAAAATCCTTTTCCCTTAAGTGTAGTTAAAACCTCTGCTTCTGATTCCTCGTAAATAAAAAATCTTGCGTCTTCATTTAATGTTCCACCGAAATTTGCATAGACATTTAAGTCGCCGTCATTAAATCCCCCTTGCATATCGTTGGGGATATAGACGGAGAAATCAGCCTCTTCATCTTGAAGAAGGTTAAGTGTCATCTCCTCTTCCATGCCTTCAATCATCATTGTTTCGGTCTTTGTTACGGGTAAATCTGGTAGGTCATCTGTATCATCATCCGTTACAGCTGTCTGATCATCGATTGGTGTTTCTACCGGTGGATCTTGATCTTCTGCTACATCATCATCAGGTGTGTCATCGGCACTACAGGAAAAAATCACAAAAAGACTGGCTAGTAAGATAAATAACAACCGCTTCATCATTAAGATCATCCTTTCTGTTTAAACGCTTAGTATAATATACTTTTCCCTGAAAGAGAGATGTATAAAAGCGACTTTAGAACGAATTTTTACTTTGTCTGGGCTTTAATCAAAGTGTTTTGATCAAAAATATAGAGAAAGAAAAAACACTTATTCCAGAGAAAAAGAATACGTGTTTGTGTGTGATTAAAATGAAAAAAGAATCCCAATCAATGCACTAAAAGCAATAAAGACGACCGGGTGCAAATGTTTAAATAAACGATGCTGCATGATGACGTATAACACTACACTGAAAATCAACGCTTTGATGTTAATGACGTCCATCAGTGATTGTAGTCCGCTATACACCGAGGTATTTATAAGATCATGATACATAAAATTAAAACCAGCGGCCGCAATGAGAGCGGTTGAAGCGGGTCTTAACCCGTAAAACGCCCCTTGAACGAGTGTGGATTGCTTAAAGCGCTCGAGTACATGAGCGAGAATAATAATGATAATAATGGACGGGCTTACAAGACCAAGTGTCGCAATAATCGCACCAGGTACACCGGCAGTAGAAAATCCCGCATACGTCGCCATATTAACCCCAATCGCTCCTGGCGTGGATTCAGAAATGGCAATCATATCAGCGAGCTGCTCATAACTAAACCAGCCGTAGCGGTCAGATAAGTCATAAAGAAACGGTAATGTCGCGAGACCCCCACCCACCGCAAAAAGACCGGTTTTAAAAAATTCAATGTATAACGTCAGTAACATTATTTCACCGCCTTATTTAACAAGCGGAAACTCATCACACCGAGAACACCAGCAAAGATGACAAAGTAGACCGGAGAATAAGACGTTAACACGGCGAGTGAAAAGACAACTGTAAAAATCATTAAACCCACTTTATCCATCACGGCTGTTTTCCATAGTTTTAATACGGCTTGTAAAATTAAAATATAGACACTTACTCTTATGCCGCTAAAAGCTGAACGTAAAAGCTCAGACTCACTGATCGTATTTAAAAAGTAAGCGATCACGCTAATTATAATGAGTGACGGAAATACGACCCCCAGCGTTGCCATAACACCTCCAAGCGTCCCTTTCGTTTTTTGACCGATAAACGTTGCCGTATTGATCGCAATAATGCCTGGTGTCGTTTGACCAATAGCGTAGTAATCCATGACGTCTTCATTCGTTACCCATTGTTTCTTTTCGACGACTTCTCGTTGTAAAATCGGTAGCATGGCGTAACCGCCGCCGAAGGTTATCGCGCCAATTTTGGCGAAAGTTATAAATAAATCAAGTAGTGCTCGCATCGTTATCTCGTCTCCTTTTATCAACAGCAAGTCTAATATATTCTTCACTTAAGGGTTAGATTAGCTAAATCTTTAATATAAATGCTTAAATATTATTCTAGATATCCGTCAAAGTTAAAGCATGGATCTACAATTCATTGTTTATAGATTGCCTTTAACTTTGGTTTTCTTGCGATGACGCACGGCGTTTGTTCGGCTAGATGTAAAGGTCTTAATTTTTTTTGAGGCAATGATTTCTGATAAATGACGGTATCGTTTAAAGTGTGATTAAGCAAATTGAGAATGCTGTGTGGGTTTTTGGTAAGTTGAATAAGAATCTTATCCTTAACGTGTTGTTCCATGTTTTATTGCTCCACTTATTTTTCTTTACCTCCTACTATACGACTCGCTATATCTTCATGCAAGTATTATATTCCAAAGTCGGTTCTCACGGAACGTTGTCCAAATAAGGTTTAACGTGTATAATAGCGCTATAATAATAGATAGGTGGGGTATTATGCACAAATGTCCAAGTTGTGGTAGTGAGTATGGTTATGATGATGGCGTGGCTTATAATTGTCCAGAATGTGGTCACGTATGGACCGATGAGTCTCTAAAAGAAGAAGAAATTAAAGACGCAGTCGGTAATGTGTTAACAACCGGAGATGATGTCACCCTTATTGCCGATGTTAAATTAGGTAAAGATACGATTAAACGCGGTACAAAAGCGAAAGGCATCAGGATTTTAGATGATCCGCACAATGGTCATGATATTGACGGGAAAGTAGATAAATTCGGCAGCATTTACTTAAAGTCTTCCATTGTGAAGAAATTATAAATAATCAAAAACCAGCATCGATGTCCTGGTAAAACATCCGTGCTGGTTTTATTATAATAAAAAAGCCCCAACAAAATGATTGTGTTAGATCTTAGTGTGTGCGTTATAAATTGATTAAAATTAACGCAACAATGGTTAAAGCCATCGCAACTTTATTTTTCCGCTTAATGGTTTCATTGAATAACACAAATCCGCCGATGGTAATTAAAACGATACTGCCGGCGCTGTAGATTGGAAAGACAACCGATGTCTTCAATGTATCTAAGGCAAGAATTAAAAAGTAGGATGAAAACAGATTTGGAATACCAACTAAGAAACCTGTTATAATATCGCTTTTTCTTACGTCGCCCTGCTTTTTATAAGCGTAGGTAGCGCTGATGATAAAGGCGATAAAAAATACCGCGAATAAGAAGACATCCTTATAATCATTTAATGCATACTTCTGATAGATTTTATTCGAAAACTCTGCAACCCCGCCGAAGATAAACAACAACAGCAATGTTGGTTTTAAATCAAAGCGCTCAAGTGATTCGGGTGACAAGTTTACGATTAGAATAGATATAAGCGCAAGAATAATACCGATCCATTGAATCATTGACGGTAACTCTTGCCAGATAATGATAGAGAAAATCATCGGAATTAAAATACCTAGTTTAGCAATCGTGCCAGATAACCCTACACCATTTTCTCGTACGCTTTTTTGATAATAAATGAAAGATAAAAAGAAAAATATGCCCGCAACAGATCCGATTATGAGTGCCCAAAGAATGCTTGAAGCTGGTGACAACAAAGTGTTCTCTGAGTTTAAAACAGTGCTAAACTCACTGAGGAAATGAACATCAAGTGAAAAATCGGCCAACAAGCCTTTTGTTATAATCATGACAATGCTCGTTGTAAAGGCGATAAAATAATTGGCACTGGTAATAACGTAACGATTCGTCTTTCGTGTTTCTGTGTACTTAAAGATCAGTGCAATCGATGCACTACAAGTAACGGCTAATAATAAATAAAACATAAAGCTTCTCTACTCCCCTTCTTTTCTTTACTATATTAATATAGCCTTATTCGCTTTCAGTACGCAAGTGTTCGCTTTTTATTTTTCTCAATCATTTTAAAACAGTTAATGAGGAAATATGATAAGTAAAAAATACAGCACCGTAGTAATAATCACCTGCGTTCATTGTCTCTTAGAGAATATTCGACAACCGTAGAACTTTTTATTTTCATAAAGCATGATGAAGAAAAGAATGGGAGATAGATAATACGATATAAGGACAGGAAACAAAATTATTTCTTGTAGTTGAAAGTTTGGTATTACAGGATAAATCATGAGACAAATACCTGCTACATAAATCGGATAAATAAACATATGATACGAAAAAATAAACGGGTTATTGTTTTTCAATCGACGCCACTCCTTACATTTTTTTATGGCATTTATCCGTAGATTCATATATTAAGGGTTTAGTAAGAATCATAGTATAAACACAATGTACTCACATATAATTATACATCTTATCAATAAAGTGGTAAATGAATGATCAATACCTTTAGTTTTATTTTTGTTGAGACAGCGGGTACTTTTGATCTTGATGCGGAACTTAAAATCTGGATTTCTAGCGCACGGTTACCCCTGTTTGATTTGCAATTTAGAAAAGATGACAGTATCGCTAAAATTCAACGTCTATCTGTTAGAGAGAATAGGAATCAATGAAAAACGCGTGCATGTTTCAATCAGCGTGGTAATGATTCTCTTTGGTTTTATTTTTGAGGCGTTTGTGTAAAGTGTTGCTTAAGTATCAGTATTGAGAAAACAACATTAAGAAATGAAAATGATTCACCTAATTAAAACAATCCAGCGGCATTTGTTTATGCTGCTGGATTGTTTTTAATTTTTCGCAAACTCCCCGTCAATTTCAACGGTTTCAAAAATATTAATAAACGCTTTTGGATCATGTTTTCTCACAATATCTTTAATCGTTTTAGTTTCATAACGGGTCACAACCATCATCAGTAAATCTTTTTCTTCTAATGTATAACCACCTTGAGCTTTAGATAGCGTAATCCCACGATAAATCGATTCCAACAACTCTTTTCGAATCGCATCTCCTTCGGTCGTAACAATCTGCATCGTCAACTTAATATGATTCGTATGGATTGTATCAATTACTCGTCCAGTAATATAGATATTTAACATCGTATAAAGTGCGATATTCCAGTCGAAAACAAGTCCTGAAATTAATACAATCACACCATTCATTGCTGTTAAAAGTAAACCGACACTCATATTGCTGACACGCGAGACAATCATCGCAATAATATCAAAACCACCACTTGAACCAGAAAACTTTAGGATAATACCAATACCTAAACCTGTAATGACACCACCAAATATACTACCAAGAAGTAAATCTTCCGCTAAATCATAAATAGGAATGACATATAAAAAGAATGATAAGGTAATCACGACAAGGAAAGTATTAAAGGTAACACTCTTACCTAAATACATATAGCCAATAATAAAAATCGGAATGTTGAAGACAATATTGAGCAAACTTGTATCAAATGGGCTTATGAGACTGAATAAAATAGCTAGTCCACTGACCCCGGCACTTAGGACACCTGATGGAATCAAAAATAAATTAAAAGCTATCGCAATAATGACTGATCCAATCACAATTGAGCTGTACTTCTTTAACATGAGACGTCCTCCTTTATTCCTGCTTTTTAAATTTAGCAAATCTACCCTCCTCGGTCAAGACAATTGACCATTCACGTTATTTTCTAAATATTAAATCTTGTGTCTAATGAAACATAATAGATATTATGTTTCATTGTGAAAGTATATGAAAACATGATAAAATAAAGGTTGAGTGAACGATTTCCTAAATGTTTAATTATGCAAGGAAACATAATTATAATTTACGTTCCTACATATTTTTGAATTTTTTTTAATGGATATATCATTTACACATGAATGAGTTAATGCATAGCGCGTTTAAAAAAATATTTTTCCAGGATTGCATCTATGTGCGAACATGTCATTCTAAATACAAACACTTACCTTTTTTTAGGTTGTTGTCAGAGGCTGTTTTAAGCGAATGAAATGTGTTTTCTCGCATCATTAATCGTTTAATGCGAAATAATTGATATGTAAATGAGATAGTTAAATTGAAAGGTTGTGAAAGAAAATGGAGAAAAAACAAGTCGCCTCTTTTGTCTATTTAACGGCAGGAGAATATCAATACTTACTAGAAAAATTTGGGGAGTACCGGTTGAAAGAAAAAATCAAACAATTGAATCAATCAAAGATTAAACAGCCAGAACGACAAGAATCGATTGTATCTGATTATCACGCTTTACTTAGTCGTGGTATGCAGACGGTTGAACCGATTCGTGATAAATTATTGATTCAAGCGATGAAAGATGAATTAAAACGGGAATCAGACCGGAATTACTTCTTATTTGTGATGGGGATTAACACCGGTCTACGAATCAGTGACTTATTACCGCTTCAAGTTCGAGATGTTCGCGGGCAAACTCATATAGTGTTAAAAGAGAAGAAAACGAATAAAGCCAAACGCTTTTTAATTAATTTTGAGCTGAGACAACAGATTGATCACTATACTATCCATATGGCCGATGAAGACTATTTATTCTCATCGTATAAGACAGGGTTACCTATCCAGCGGGTACAAGCGTATAAAGTGTTAAATAAAGCAGCGAAACGTGTCGGAATCACTAATTTCGGCACGCACAGTATGCGCAAGACTTTTGGCTTTTGGCATTATACGATCAATAAAAACGTCGCGCTCTTACAAGACATTTTTAATCATGCCTCACCTGACATTACGTTAAGATACATCGGAATCAATCAAGATATCGTTGATCAAAGTTTAGCTAGCTTTAGTCTGTGACTGCTTTCAAAAGATTGTACCACATGTTGCATGTTTTTCATCTTGAATATCAAGGCGATTCTTATAGTGTGAGATATAGATAAGTGAGTCCCCTCCTAAGAATTAGTTTTGTTCGACTTTAATTTTATAAGGAAACTCACTTATTTTCTATATTTAACCATAAAAAGGTGCTAGTGAGTTATTTTAGTGAGCAATCTCTGCCGCACTAAAAATCTCTTTACTAACACCAAATATAATACAACCTAAAAATACGAGATGGCGCTTGCACCTTCTCGCTAAAAACTCAAAAGAGTTTTTGTTCCCTACTTCATAGTATAATGTATTGATGATTTCAATAATCAGAAAGCTATTAAAACATGAAGAAATGCTCTCTGTAACTAACAGGGAGCATTTTTTCATGTTTTATCAAGATTTCTTTTAAATAATTTTGTTAATGTATTTGTATTTATGACTTGTATTAATAGTTTTGTATTTAGCTAGTTTGTAACCTAATTCGTAACGGACACTTTACGATACGCCTCCATCGGCCATTTTTCTAATGTGTACGCCATCTCCCAGAATAAATATTCATATTGACTACTCTTTAAGAAGAGATCTGCCCAGCGCTCTTTCTCTGCTTCTGATGCGGTTTCTGCAAGTTGGTCTAACCGGTCGATTTGTTCTTTGACGAGTGTCATAAACCAATCGGAATGATACGCTTTAATCCACGTTTGATACACCGGCTCTTTTGGTGTTTTATGTTTTAACTGTTCACCAATTTCTGCGTATAACCAGTAACACGGTAAAATCGCCGCAATAACGTCCCCGAGTTGGCCAAATTGACTGGCTCGGTACATATGTGACGTATAGGCATAAGCGGTTGGAGCCGGCTCAAAAGATTGCTGGTCTTTTTCAGAGATATTTAATTGTTTCATAAAGGTACGGTGAAGATCCAGTTCTGCTTCATAGGTGCCTTGTACATGTTTGGCCATACTGTTCGTTACTTCTAAGGAGTCTGCTTTTGCGGCAGCTAATGCTTGCGCTCTAGCAAAGTGACTTAAATAATACGCATCTTGCAGGACGTAGTAGCGAAACCGGTCTAGTGGTAAGGTGGAGTCACCGAGTCCTTGTACAAAGGGGTGGTTAAAACTTGCCTCCCAAATGGGATCGGCTTTTTGTCTTAATTCATCTGTAAATGTCATACTTTTCTCTCCTTTTTCAAATAAAAACACCACTGCTAAATAAGCAAGTGGTGTCGATCATTGAATAAAGAAAGTCAAATCTCGTCCCACTTCCCTCCGCTAGCATCAACTAGATCAGGTTCAAAGAGTCAAGGCATTACTTGCCAATCTCAGTCACAGTTTAGTGACTCCCCTAGTGGTGTTTCATTTGATTGTATTATGATACTGTTACTTTAACATAATGAAAAGATATGTCAAGTATTACTTCATCACTTTCCAAACGTCATTTGCATAGCTTACTGGGTCTTCTACTGGTAAACCTTCGATAAGTAAAGCTTGATTGTAAAGGACGTTCGTATACGTCTCCATCATATCTTCGTTTGATTGTGACGCATGTTTTAATGACTTAAAGATATCATGATCTGTGTTGATTTCTAACACCTTCTCAGCTTTTACCCCTTGGTTATCTGGCATCATGCTTAACACCTTTTCCATCTCAATAGAGATGTCTCCTTCGTTAGACAAGCAAACAGGGTGAGTTTTTAAGCGCTTTGAGAGACGAACGTCAGCGACTTTGCCTTTTAGGATCTCCTTCATTTGATCGAAGATAGCTTGATCTTCTTCTGAAGCAACTTTCTCATCTGTCGCATCATCTTCAAATCCTAAATCAACACTTGAGACAGATTTAAATTCTTTATCATCGTAGTTCATAAGCATTTTAATCGCAAATTCATCGATGTCATCAGTGAAATAAAGAATTTCATAACCTTTATCACGTACGATTTCCGTTTGTGGTAAACGTTCGATGCGTGCGTGTGATTCACCAGTCGCATAATAAATATATTTTTGGTCATCCTTCATACGTTCAACGTATTCAGCTAAAGTGACAAGTTTTTCCTCAGTTGATGAATAGAAGAGGATTAAATCTTTTAATGTTTCTTTATTTTGACCGAAATCACTGTAAACACCATATTTTAATTGACGACCGAAAGCTTTAAAGAATGTTTCATACTTCTCACGATCATTCATTAACATTTTCTTTAATTCTTGTTTAATTTTCTTTACTAAGTTTTTTTCAATAAGCTTCAACTGACGGTCATGTTGTAACATTTCACGTGAAATATTCAGTGATAAATCTTCTGAATCTACTAGCCCTTTCACGAAGCTAAAGTAATCTGGTAACAGTTCAGGCGCTTTATTTTTAATTAAGACGCCATTAGAGTATAACTCTAAGCCTTTTTCGAACTCCTGTGAGTAATAGTTATAAGGTGCTGTCTCAGGTACATAAAGAATGGCTTGGTAACGGATGTTGCCATCTACGCTTACGTGCACATGAGTGAGCGGGTTATCAAAACCATAATGCTTTTCGTGATAGAAATTTTTATAATCGTCATCCGTTAATTCTGTCTTGTTTTTCTTCCAGATAGGTACCATGCTATTGACGATTTTTTCTTCAACAATCGTTTCATATTCGTCTTCTGTTCCCTCTTTTAATTTTTCTTCTGTTAGGTCCATTTTAATAGGGTAACGAATGAAATCAGAATATGTTTTAACGATGGTTTGTAGTTGGTGCAAATCTAAAAATTGTTCGAAATCATCATCCTCGTTTGATTCTTTGATGGTTAACGTAATTGTTGTACCCACAGTTTCTTTTGTTGCTTCTTCAATAGCGTAGCCTTCTGCTCCTTCTGAGTACCAATGGTAAGCTTGATCTTGGTCAACAGCACGTGATGTGACGCTTACTTTATCTGCTACCATAAAGGCCGCATAGAAACCGACACCAAACTGACCGATAATATCAAAACCATCTTTAATTTCATTGTCCTTTTTAAAAGCAAGCGAGCCACTTTTTGCAATTGTACCTAAGTTTTGCTCCAGCTCTTCTTTTGTCATACCGATGCCGTTGTCGCTAATCGTTAACGTGCGATTATCTTTATCAGTTGAGATTTTGATATAGTAATCTGACTGATTAAACGTTACTTTGTCATCAGTTAGTGCCCGGTAATACATTTTGTCCATCGCATCACTCGCATTCGATATTAATTCACGTAAAAACACTTCGCGCTTTGAATAAATCGAATGGATCATCATGTCAAGTAGTCGTTTTGATTCTGCTTCAAATTGTTTTACTGTCATATGATATTCCCTCACTTTTTTTATTTTTTTCTTATGTATTAGCACTCAACGAGTCAAAGTGCTAACATATATTTTTTAACATATATGAGCTGCCTTTGTCAATGATTTACGTTCAGATATATTAAAAATACAACGCATAAATAAAAAGATTGAGCTGGAAGATGGCTAACAAAAAAATAAAACCACATGAAATCAAAGATGAATCATCTGATTTCATGCGGTATAGTCATTTTAATAAAGATCTATCTTAACCTCATATATCAACCTAATTTACTTGAGTGTAATCAATATGACGTTTAGCGTCGGTTTCTCTTTTTAAATAGTTGTATTGAGCGGACAATGCGTCAAACCATGTTTTATCATTTGTTTGAAGAGCTAAGTCAATTAGTTGTTCTAATTCACCAAGTGTATAGAACTTACTATCAGCTTCTACTTGAAGTTTAACAACATGTACTTGAATACTGTGGTTTGTTAAAAGATGGTTATCGCTTGCGATTACACGTATTTGCGCGCGGTTATCTTCTAACTCTTTTTCTACGTAACCGTGAATCCTCTCGCCTTTGTTTGACTGTAATTTTACCCAATCGCCTGCTTGTGCTCGTTTTCTTTGTTCGTTTGTCATGTTTGACACCACCTTTTCTATTAATTATTTCAATTGACAGAATACTTTGAATAGTCATTTAAAATATTTAATAGTTATTTTAATCGGTAATTGTCATAATGTCAATAGTCTTGCTCAAACTGTTCTTTTGTAAGTGGCTGACTGATTAAAAAACCTTGATAAGCATCCAGTCCTTCGCCTTCGATTAAATGCACATCTTCTTCAGATTCAACCCCTTCTTGAATAATCATTAACCCCATTCTTTTAGCTAGTTTAATCAAACGTTTATAGCTTGCTAAAGCCTCAGAATCAATAAGGGCATCTTGCAGCGTGGCCTGTGATAATTTAATGATCGCAAAAGGGAGCGTTTTTAATTGGCGTAAAGATAAATAGTGATCACCAAAGGAATCAATCGCAGCTTTGATTCCATGTAATTGAAATTGTTTTAAATTTGTCTTTAATTTCTTGCATTTGTCTCGAGTTAAGTGTTCGTTTAATTCAATTACAAGCTGATCCTGTTGAAGACCAACTGTCTCTAACTGATCTATGATAGTTTGAAGGGTATGCTCATTCTGACACTCTGCCTCAGTTAAGTTTAAATACAACTGAATAGGTTTATCGTGTCGTGCGTTATACTCTGCGACTGTTTGAGTCGCTCTTTGTAGTACGAACTTTGAAAATCGCAGCATTAAGCCATTTCTTTCTGCAATAGGGATAAAGACATTTGGTGCAATGGCTCCGAGTTTATTGTGTTGCCATCGAATTAACGCTTCAACAGCTATGATTGTTTTAGTGTGCGTATCGACAATCGGTTGATACACAACGTAAAGTTCGTTACGTTCCTCTGCTTGGAATAAATCTGTCTCTAGCTGAATGGCATGTGACACTTCCGTTTCTAAAGCTGGTGTGTAATATCTAAACGTATTTTTCCCTTGTTGTTTTGCCTGATACATGCTTAAATCAGCATATTTTGTTAATTCATTTAATGATTGTGAATGTTTAGGATATAAACTTATACCGATGCTCGCTGTTACAATGAAACTATGACCGTTAAAAGTGTAGGGTTTAGTTAAAGTTTGAATAATTATTTTTGCTAGTTCGGTCACTTCTTGCCGACTATCTTTATAGTAACTTAAGATGGTAAACTCATCCCCACCAAAACGAAAAACGTAATCGGTGTCTTTTTTGACCGTTTCGATTCGCTTTGCGACTTCAATGAGTAATTGATCACCCGCATCATGTCCAAATGTATCATTGACATATTTAAAGCGATCCAAATCGAGGAACATTACTGCAAAACCTTCATTCTGTTGATCTGTTTGTTCAATCGCTTGTTCAACCATCGTTTTGAATAATTTTCGATTGCCAATGCCTGTTAGTTCATCGTGATACGCTTGATACTGGATTTTCTCCTGATTTTGTTTAATTTCTGTAATATCCGTCGCGACCATTAATATTTCTAATGCACCGCTAGCCGTCTCTTTGATTGGTTGCTTAGTAACACGATACCAACGCAGGCTTTTATCAGGCATTACTTGCTGATCTTCGTAACTGATGGTCTCACCAGATAATAAGATGGAGCGATGTAACTTTAACTGATAATGGGTCGCCGCTTTATCATTCGTCACATTTAATGCATGTTTGCCCACCATTTCTTTACCGGTGTAGCCGAATAAATAAGCGTATTTATCGTTGACAAGCGTGTAGGTGCCCTCTTCGCTTATTGTATAAATCAACATGGGACTCACATTAATGATTCTATTTAAATAGTCTTTTTGACTCGCTAATGCCTTTTCATTTTTAGCAAGAGCGAGACGTGATTTTTCAAGTTCTTGTACCATATGATTAAATTTAGTATTAATGACACCGATGCGGGTATGTTCATTAGTAACACGAATTCTATGGGTATAATCACCCTCACTTAACTCATCTATTGCCTTTACAAGTGCTTGGTACGGTTTTTGACTACGATAATAGGCATAGATAACAATAAGTAAAAACAAGACCGCGAGTATTACCAAGAGTGGAAGTAGCGTTTTGAAAATATTTAACCTAAACCGTTCGGTAAGAATCTCAGGGACAAATAAGGTCAGTGTCCATCCGTCTTTTATAAGCGGCTGAGTTGCCATCATATAATGAGAATCCTCGTCGTGGGTGACTGTATCGGTATTTCTTTCGTCATTCAATGATTCTTGAATTTTTAAATGAAACAGCTCACCTTCATTGTTTATATTTGACTCATCATAAGTAAAGACTAAGTCTTGATTTTCGTTGAAAATCGCAATATAAAATGTATCGGAGAAGGATAAAGAATGAAACAAAGAAGACAGTATGTCAGTACTTGCTAAATCTATGAACAAATGAAGCTGCGTATTACTTAGAGGAATAAGTAATTCAAGTAAATTATCTTGCTCAAGTGTATGTGCCTTCTGTAAATATGGCTCTGGAACAAAAGAAATAGCTGTTAAATCAAGATTTGATAAGCTTGCAGTCTGAAGGACTGAAGATTCAATGACGCGCTGTTCATCTACAATAAAGCCGCCATTAACCATAGGTGAAGCTTGAACTAAATCTATTAAAGCCTCTTGCTGATCAGATAGAGTCCCCATTGTTAAATGATAATCATTACGGGCAGATAAACTTAACTCATCTAGTTCTAGTAGAACACGATCAAATTGTTGACTAAATCGTTGGTTGGCAGAAGACATCATTTCATCATAATATTCTACAGTAAACTGTTCGATCGTAAAAGACGTTGCGTAAATAAACACCACAAAGAAACTAAACATAATGGCAATATTAAAAAATGTTGCTTTTATAAGGTTGCTTTTTTGCCAATATACGAGCAGTCGTTTCATATGCACGCGTCCTTTCCCTGTGATACCTTTATTGTAGCGTATTTTAATAGTGATTGACAATGTAAACAATTGACTGTTTCGTGTGCTAAAATTCATAAAAGTATTTGTCAACGGCTTATTTTTTTGATATAGTTAAACCACAATCATATATACTTCAATACATATTGAAGTGGGTATAGAGGTTGCATAAGATATGAGTAATAAAACATAGAGTCATAAACACTCCGTGATGTTTTTTTGAAAGGGTCTTATGCCGAAGGATAGAAGCGGTTTATGCGTTTTTATGCTGGTGTTGTATTTAAGAGGTACAACATTGTCATATAGGTTATATACTATATGGAGGGCTATCTCACGCATCAACGGTAAAACATACATGATGCAGCTCACTTAGTTTGAGCTGCTTTTTCTATGGTGATTATTTTTGATATAGCTCTTATCTGTCTTTTAAAAAACAATAATGAGGTGTAATAATGGAATTTAATCAAGTATTAACTGCGATGGTCACGCCTTTTAATGACCAGGATGAGATCAACTATGACGAAACAAAACGATTAATCGATTATTTAATCGATAATGGAACGGAAGGAATTGTTGCTGTTGGGACAACTGGCGAGTCTCCGACGTTATCACACGATGAGAAGCTATCTTTTCTACGTTTTGTTGTTAACTATGTTAACAAACGTGTACCTGTTATTGCTGGTACAGGGTCTAATAACACAAAGCAATCTATCGCGTTATCTAAAGAAGCAGAGGAGATCGGTGTAGATGGTATCATGCTCGTCACACCATATTATAATAAACCTTCACAAGAAGGGATGTATCAGCATTTTAAAACGATTGCTGAAGCCATAACATTACCTGTGATGCTTTATAATATTCCAGGTCGTACGGTCGTGAGATTAGAGTTAGAGACAGTTTTACGACTGGCTGAAGTTAAAAATATTGTTGCCATTAAGGAAGCGACAGGTGATTTAGATTTAATCAGTCAAATCATTAAAGAAACCCCAGATGATTTTATTGTCTATAGCGGTGATGATAACTTATTGTTACCTATCCTATCCCTAGGTGGTTCAGGCATTGTAAGTGTTGCTTCACATATCGTGGGCAACGAAATGTCTGCAATGGTTAAGGCGTACACCGCAGGTGACGTAGTAACTGCAACCAAAATCCAACAGGAAATTGCACCGGTCATTAAAGCGTTGTTTAGCGCGCCAAATCCTTCAGCTGTGAAATATGCCTTAAATAAAAAAGGGTTAAACGTTGGTCATGTACGTTTACCACTGATTGCATTAAATGAAGCTGAAAAAGCAGATGTCGACGATGTGGTGGGTCACCTTTATTAATCGGAAATAAATAGTAAATTTTAAATCAGCATTGATGCATTGAATAGCGCATCACTGCTGATTTTTTATCGTTTCGTATTCTAATTCTAGTTCGCCTCATGTATCCGATCAATCTATCACAAACGACAAAACACCACCCCATAAAGAGGTGGTGTTCAAAATTATTGTCCCATGTCTTTGACTTTCATAATCCGTGTAATACTCGCACGCTCATCTTCTTCAAGTTTCATTTGAATGTAATGAATCGTTTCTTTAAGCTGGGGAATTTTTAAATATTCCAATGCATTTACACGACGGCGTGTCTTCTCAATTTCATCAGCCATTAATTGACACGTTTTTTCGATTTCAGAAAGCTTTAATAGTTTAGGTAAAATAACGTTAATGCGATCAATGGAGTCATCCAGTTCACTGTTAGAGTTAAGCAACCCGTACTGCATTTCCGATTGTTTATCATCTTCATCAACAGTAAAATTCATTTCAGGTACCATTACACTCATAATATTCTTTTCTTGGATATCAAGTGTAATTGACTTACCAGGTACGGCAAATAATTCTTCAATAAAGGCTTCGTTTGTCAGTGATTTAGCAACAACAAAAGCTTTCATCGCCTCTGTTAGTTCCTTTTCTACCTCATCACGTAGCGTATTATTCTTTCGAATCAAAGTAATGAACTGACGCATTAACTCATCTTGTTTATCCTTTAAAAGCTTGTGACCTCGAGTTGATATTGCTAACCGGTCTTTTAGTTTGGAAAGCTCCATCCGTGTTGGCTTGACATTTAATCTAGCCATAGGTCAATCACTCTCCTTCCGGCATAAACTCTTCGATCAGTGCACTACTAATACGTTTAAGCTCAGTGCGAGGTAAGATTGAGAGTAATTCCCATCCTAATGTTAATGTTTCCTCAATTGAACGGTTCGTATAGAATCCTTGATTGATATATTCTGCTTCAAATCGTTTTGTAAATTCAACATATAATTTATCTGTATCAGATAATGCTGATTCACCAAGAACAACGGCAAGTTCTTTCGCTTCGATGCCTTTAGCATAAGCTGCGAACAACTGGTTCATTGTTGGTGCATGATCTTTACGCGTTTTACCCTCACCTGTTCCTTTATCTTTTAGACGAGACAACGATGGTAAGACGTTAATTGGTGGCTTTAATCCTTGTTTATCAAGATCACGACTTAAGATGATCTGTCCTTCGGTAATATAACCGGTAAGGTCAGGAATTGGGTGCGTGATATCATCTTCTGGCATAGAGAGGATTGGTATTTGTGTTACCGATCCTTTTTTACCAACAAGACGACCAGCGCGTTCATATAAAGTTGAAAGGTTAGTATAGAGATAACCTGGGTAACCACGACGACCTGGTACTTCACGGCGTGCAGCAGAAATCTCACGAAGTGCTTCACAATAGTAAGTCATATCCGTCATGATAACAAGTACGTGCATGTCTTTTTCAAAAGCTAAATATTCAGCTGTTGTTAAAGCCATTTTAGGTGTTGCAATACGTTCAATTGCCGGGTCATTGGCTAAGTTAATAAACATAACAGAGCGATCTATCGCACCAGTTTTACGGAAGTCTTCCATGAAGTATTCAGCCTCATCGAATGTAATCCCCATTGCCGCAAAAACAACGGCGAATTTTTCATCACTATTTAATACAGCTGCTTGACGCGCAATTTGAGCGGCAAGTTCTTTGTGGGGTAAACCAGATCCTGAGAATACAGGTAGTTTTTGACCACGTACAAGTGTATTTAAGTGGTCAATCGCAGAGATTCCAGTTTGAATAAATTCATCAGGATAGTCACGTGCGATAGGGTTAATGGCTTGACCATTAACATCTAGACTTTGTTCTGGAATAATGTCTGGACCACCATCCATAGGTTCGCCTAAACCATTGAAGACACGACCAACCATGTCTTCTGATACATCAATAGATAATGGCTTTCCGCGGAAACGCACTTTGGTGTCTTTAATATTAATACCGCTTGGTCCTTCGAAAATCTGAACCATTGCTTTATCATTATGCACTTCAAGTACTTGTCCGTGGCGGATTTCACCAGTTTGTAGTTGGACTTCAACTAACTCGTCAAATTTAACGCCTTCTACACCTTCAACGGCCATCAGAGGTCCAACGACTTCGCTAACTGTTTTATATTCCTTAAGCATTTTGCGTCATACCTCCTTCAGCAACAATGTTGTAGATTGTTTCTTTTGTTTCATCTTTAAGCGCGCGAATTTGTTCGACGTTATCTTCAGAAATAAATTTCGCACGAGCAATCTTATCACGTAAAGCCACTGTCCCATCGACAATTTCTTTATAGTAAGCACCAAGACGCATCGCTTCGCGAGCTTCATGCTCAAATGAAAGGATTAAATCAAGCATATAGAGTTGCTTCTTACGTGAAGTAAATGTATCAACCTCATCAAAGGCGTTTTGTTGAAGGTAATCTTCACGCAATTGTTGCGCGATTACCATCGTTAAACGGTCTTTTTCTGATAGTGATTCAATACCAACAAGACGAACAATCTCTTGTAGCTCAGACTCTTCTTGAAGAATATTCATTGAGTGTTGAACCATTTCAGCCCAGTTCACTTCTAAATCTTGATCCATAAATTTACCAACATCATTTAAATAAAGAGAATACGATGTTAACCAGTTAACTGATGGGAAGTGACGTTTTTGAGCAAGTGATGAATCAAGAGCCCAGAATATTTTAACAACACGCAAGGTGTTCTGTGTAACAGGTTCAGATGTATCCCCACCTGGTGGTGATACGGCTCCGATCGCTGTAATGCTACCTTCACGCTCTTCAGAACCAACCGTAAGAATACGACCAGCACGCTCATAGTATTCAGCAATACGGCTACCTAGATAGGCTGGATAACCTTCATCCCCAGGCATCTCTTCAAGACGACCTGACATCTCACGTAGCGCCTCTGCCCAACGTGATGTTGAATCAGCCATGATTGCTACACTGTATCCCATATCGCGGAAGTATTCTGCAATTGTAATACCTGTATAGATTGACGCTTCACGCGCTGCTACAGGCATGTTTGATGTGTTGGCAATAAGAATTGTACGCTCCATCAGTGATTCGCCTGTATTTGGATCAACAAGTTCAGGGAATTCGTTAAGAACGTCCGTCATCTCGTTTCCACGTTCTCCACAACCAACGTAAACAACTAAGTCCACATCACTAAATTTCGCAATTTGGTGCTGTACAACGGTTTTTCCGGCACCAAATGGTCCTGGAACAGCCGCTGCGCCACCTTTAGTGATTGGGAAGAACGTGTCAATAACACGTTGGCCTGTCAGCATTGGCTTATCAGGATTTAATTTCTTTTTAAATGGACGTCCACGACGAACTGGCCAGCGTTGTAGCATCGTTAGTTCTTTTTCGCCATTATCTGTTTCTATTTTATAAACAACATCTTCAAGTGAATAATCACCTGATTCAATCGCTGTTAATTTACCTTTAACGCCATGAGGAACCATAACGCGGTGCTCGATAACCTTTGTTTCTTGAACCGTACCGACGATGTCACCTGGTTCTACGATATCACCGACGTTCTTAGTAGCTTTAAAAGCCCACTTAGCTTCGCGATCTAACGCTTCGATATTAACCCCTCTAACTAAGAAGTTACTATTTGTTTTTGCTTTAAATGTATCTAGTGGACGCTGGATGCCATCAAACATCTGTGACACAATTCCTGGTCCTAGTTCTACTGATAAAGCTTCCCCAGTTGTTTCAACTGGCTCGCCTGGTCCTACACCAGACGTTTCCTCGTATACCTGGATAGAGGCAACATCATGACGCATTTCAATGATCTCACCAACTAATCGCATGTCCCCTACGTAGCAAAGGTCTTGGATATTTGCATGTTCCATACCTTTTGCCATTACTAAAGGACCGGAAACTTTAATAATTGTTCCTTTCTTCAAATAAGTCCCCTCCCAAAATTATAAGATGTTTTGTCCAACGGCTTTTTCCATGTTCTTTTGAATTCGGGACTTACCGATATTCAATGATCCCTTATGATTCGGGATTAGGATGATTGCGGGTTGAACTTCTGCATCGTAACGTTTTATTGTATCCGGTATTTCCTTCGCCATTGCTTCTGTTAAGTATATAACCCCATAATTTTCCTCTGCTAAACGATCAATCGTTTCACGAGCAATTCGAGGTGTACTAGAAGCGAACACATCAAATCCTAAGATTTTGAAAGGTAAGACCGAATCTTTGTCTCCAACTACTGCTATCTTATGGGCCATAAATTGGTCGCATCCTTTCTCTTAAAATATTCTCATCAATTTGATTGTCTTTCCCAACTAATATTAAGCGGATATTTGCTACTTCTTTTTCGACGAAGAATAAGAAGGCTATTACCGGCATTGGGCCAAAGGCTTGGAATGTTGCTTCTTCCATTAGCTCATCAATTGTTTCATCAATCACTTTATCAAGTACCATAGGATCTAGGTCGTCTTTTTGGTCATTAACGACAGCTTGAAGACGACTGGCATATGGTTTATCAAGATATAGTTGATTAAGAACAGCGACAGCTCCTTGTTCACTGGCATCAATAATTGCTTTCTTAGATATGGAGCCAGAGCTTGATAACACGGTATGGAGAAATGAACGTGATTTGTTCTGATGAATACTTCTTACTACAGTTGATAAGTTGTCTAAATCGATTAACACATCAGCCATTTGACTAATAGTTGGGTTATTTAACCGGTCACAGATTTTTCGCATATGTTTATAGAAATACGTGTCCATAAAGACATCCGCAGCTTCTAAACGGCCATATGTTTCATAATCTTCAATCGCGAGTTGAACACCCTCGACCATGACAGGATTTAAATCATCTGATTGACGGGCGTTTACAAGCTGACGCAAGGTAGACAGCGGGTTCTTCCCAATCGGAATGAGTAAATGGTCTAAATCAAGGCCGGTAAAGCGTTGTTTTAATAACACCTTTAGATTGTGATAGCTATATCGAAGCGAGAAAATCTGAATGACTTCAGAATCTGGTGTCACTTCAAACAGTTCATCATAAATATTTTTCACACGTTGAATTAAGAAACGATCAAAGTTCTTGTTTTCCATTACATCGTGTTCATCAAATAGGTATTCTGTGCTTTTTAATACTTCCAGTGCTTCACGTAAGCCTTCCGCACGCAACATTTTTTCATAATCGTCACGTAACAATAACTTTGTTTCGTATACACGAAGTAAAGTATTAACGCCTTTATATTGAGTGTCCTGCATTTATTCTCCCCCCTTATTCATTAGTTTTTAAATGCTAAGGTTGCAAGTTGTGGAGAAAATTCTTTCTTCATTTCCTGAACAAGCACATCAAAACAGAAGTTATAGTCAATCCCGCCTTCTTGAACCAAGAAGCCGCCTTTGCCTTTTACGAGGTCATTAGCCATTGAAACATGACGATAATTGTTTACGATCGCTTTAACTTCTTCCGATTGAAAAACAGTTTCTGAGCGTGAGCCAGGAACAATTTGCCATTGTTTATCTTGGTCAAGTTGTGAAAGGACACCTGATAAAAAGCTAGCAAATGTTTGGTTATCCCAATTAATCATTTTCTCAGCTGCTTTTTCGAATACATCCTTTAACAGGGCTTGTTTTTTACCAAGGACAGCGTTACGCTTATTGTTCGCTAACGTTTGTGCTTCGCGTTCATAGTCATTTTTCATTTGATTTTCGATTTGTTCTTGTCGATTTTTTTGACTTTCCACAAGCTTTTGACGTTGTTCTTCAACTTTGTCATTAGCAACTTTTTCGTATTGCTCGATTTTCTTTTGTCCTTCTTCTTTGGTTTTAGCCAAAATTTGTGCGGACAAAGCTTGTAAATCTTTCATAGTCCCCATCCTCTCACTATTTATATTCTTATGCTAAAACAAGTAAGAAGGAAATAACGAACCCTAGGATTGCATAAGTTTCAACCATTGCTGAGTAAATGATACCTTTTGAGTTTTGCTCTTCTCTTTTTGCTAAGATTTGTACAGCTGCTGTAGACACACGTCCTTGAGCGATACCAGCAGTTAAACCAGTGAAAGCGATTGGAAGTGCAGCCATAAACATATAAATACCTTCAGCTAAAGGCATTGCTTGGTCCATGTTTAAGTAAATCAAGAAACCAATAACGAAACCATAAAGACCTTGTGTACCAGGAAGTAACTGAAGAATAAGTGACTTACCAAATTTTTCAGGTTGTTCTTTAATAAGTGATGCTGCTGCCTCACCTGTCATACCTACACCGCGTGCAGAACCCATTCCTGAGAAGATAACCGCGATTGCGATACCTAGTGCTGCAAAGATAAATCCTCCGTCATTTTCCATAAAAAATGTTAACCAGTTTTCCATAATAAAATTCCTCCATCTCAATTACGATTGTTTTTGATTTTTTAATTGTATGTGTTTCTCGGCAGCTCTTAAAGGATTAAGTGCTTTACCTCCACCTTCATAAAACTTACCGAAGAACTCCACAAAGATTAAACGCGCACCGTGAACATATGAACTAAGGAATGTTAATCCTAAGTTAACTGCGTGTAACACGATGAATAAAACAGCTCCGACAGTAAATCGGCCAACACCCGGTATAAAACCAATGATCATATTAAAGGCAAGGGCGATACTTCCACTTGATACCCCTAAGGCCATCAGGCGTGTGTAACTAACAATATCACCAATGTAGCCGGTAATACCATAAAGATTGTATACACCTAGACCAACACCAAGGGCTTTATTTTCTGAGCCAAGTGTCGTAGCTAAAATAATGCCAAGCGCACTCGCTACTGCAATAATTGCACCAATTGTACCAAGGATCTCACTATCTAAAAGCATGTTACCAAGTAACATCACAATGAGTCCAATAAAAATACCAATCCAACCGATACCATCACTAAAAGCACCAAATTTATCTTTATTTCTTAACTTAAGGTATGTGTTAATACCTAAACCGAAGAATATTTGTGTGATACCAAATATAACAGAAAGAATAAGAATGGTAATAACGTCATTTGTCGTTGATAATAAAACAACTGGTAACGCCGCCCCGAAAAACGAACCATATATTAGTCCCCAAATAATTGTTGGGTAAGATAACAAATGGAAGAAGCGCATATTCTTCTTCATTGCCGGTGACACTTCAGTAAATTTAAGTACGGCGAAAGTAGCAAGCCATAATAATAGACCGTAGCCAACATCAGCCGCCATCATACCAAAGAAGAGCAGGTAAAATGGTGCTAAGAAAGGGGTCGGGTCAATTTCATTGTACTTAGGTAAGTTGTACATAGCCGTGATACTCTCAAATGGTGAGACGTAATCGTTGTTTTTAAGGACAACAGGTACGTTATCAATTTCTTCCTCTTTCACGTCGTTGACATAGAGAACATATTCCGCTTCAGGTAACACAGATTTAAGTGCTAATTCCATTTGAGGAACTTCTTCTTCTTCTAACCAACCTTCCATAATAAAGAGGTGTTTCTCATCGATTAAGAAGAGTTTGCTTCTTTCCCGCTGAAGTTTTGCTTCATAATACTCTTCAGTAAGCATAAGTTGCCATACTTCTTTTGACATCTTAGCTAATCGATCCTTAATTGATGCTGTTTCTTTCTTTAAAGCCTTTAACTCTTCGTCAATATCCTCTAATGCTAGGTGAGGCTTTTCCGTCAACTTTTCAGTGACATGTTCGAAGTGAGCATCGTTTAGTAAAGGTTTGATCGCCTCTTGATCACGACGATCAAAATAGACAACCACACCGATTTCATCACGTGTTTGGTACACTTCATTGACATAGAGTAAATCTGATGCTTCCAGCATGGTCATGTATGTATTCTGATCATGCTGAGGAATGACACCAACACTACCTGTGACACGTTCCATCGAACGAAGATCATGCGCACTTACATCAAGCTTTTTCCAATGTTTAAAGAAAGACTCCTTGTCATTTAGCTCTTTTTTTAGTTCGGCAATTGTGTCTAATCGCTTCTCTAAATCTAGAACATCTTTAACAAGTGTTTTTGGGGAAAAAGTAAAGATTTCTTGCTCAAGTTCTTCGAGCGTGTACTCTCTTCTTTTCTCTTGTAATCTCTCTTTCAAAGGACGCTTAGGTATATATGGCTGAATAAAACCTAAAGCTGTCTGTACTTGATCAATTCGAGTCTCAAACTTCTTAACAACTGTTTCTAATGTATCGACTTCATAAGGCGATACATTGACATCACCCAAGTCGGATGACGGTAAATCTACCACTTCGAAACGTTGCAGAGCTTGAATTGATTGCAGCAACCGATCTTTTTGTTCATGAAAAGATATGAGTGTCAGTTTTTTCATTTTAGCTATTGCCATATGTCCTCATAACCTCCTCAATGACCGCATCAACCAATTTATCTTCTTTTTCTTTAAAGTTAGATTCTAATTGATTAACGGCTTGATCTTCTTCTTCTTTAATAGAAGCTTTCAACTTATCTAGCTTTTCTTCTTTCATTTTTGACTGTTCCACACTGAAAGTTTGTAGGTCTTTATCTACCTTTTCTTTCATTTCTTGGATGGTCTTTTCTGTCTGTTGTTCGATCTGTTTTAATTGTTGATCGTATTCGCGCTCTAATTCAATCGCTTCACGCTCGATTTGTTTTACTTGATCAATGGTATTAACACTCATTTTCTTATGCACCCCCAATCATTCAGCAAGCTTTAAAAAAGTCTAAAAAGCTTCAAGCAATACTATTATAGCGATTATATCGACGGCATTCAAATAATTTTGACTTGAAGTGAGTCGATAACGGATATAAAAACTTTATATATATAATAGGAAGAAAAAATTCAAAAAAAATTTCACAACGTGACTGTAGTCCTACATGTGGTTTGAATAAAAATTAAACTTTTTGGAAATTTATGAAGGGCTATTTTCGGAATTTGCCAAAATAATCCGGTCTTCTTCTAAGATAATTAAACGATCTTTTAGTAATTTTCCAATCGCACGTTTAAAAGCAGCTTTACTCATATCAAATGTTGCCCGAAGTAACTCTGGATCTGTTTTATTTGTGAATGGCATCATACCATCGTGGGCTGACATGTAATTGTACAATTTCTCCGCATCCACTTCTTGAGCTTCTTGTTTACGTGGAAGGAGTGACATATTCAACGATCCATCTGGTTTCACCTTAATGACGCGACCTTCAACCCATTCACCAATACGCGGCTCTCTTTTGCGTTCGCTATGGTGAATAAATCCTCGATAGCCATCATCAGTAATGACAACAGCGCCTTCTTTACCACTTCGAAAGACGCGACCAGCAATATCTTGATTGAATAGTTCATCTGTAGCTAAATCCCAATTCCCTTCAAAATCTGCTTCAGTCACTGGGTCAGCGAGTAACCGATTGTTTTTGTCGTGTTTTAATGTCACATACAGCATATCACCAATAGTTGGCCAAGCTGACATATGTTCAGGTAAATCGTCGTATGAGACAAGGACATGTTTTGATGTACCAATGTCCACAAACACACCGAGACCTGGTTTTACTTCTGTCACCTCAGCCCAGTCAAAAACATCTGTCGTGATATGTGGTAACGTTGTTGTTGCGATTAATTGCTTCTGCTTATCATGATAAAGGTATACTTCTACCTCATCACCTTCGACAAGTTTGTTTTCACCTGCCTCGTTCTCATGCATCAAAACCTCAAGCGCTTCGCGATCAGATGCTGTTAATACGTACCCCGTTTCAATGACACGCTTAACGACTAATGTTGTAATATCTCCTGGTAAATAGTTTTCCATAGCATTGACTCCTGTCTTTATTGTATTTATACTTTATACATATTCTATACTATAACAGATGTTGTTATAGTACAATAAGGGGTGATGATTTTTTATGATTTTTGTAGATGCTGATAGCTGTCCAGTAACTGATCAAATAATTAAAATTGCAGGTGAATATAATCAGGGCGTGACGTTAGTAAAAAGTTATGCGCATTACAGTGTAAAACCTTTACCAGAGCATGTAAAAGTCATCTATGTTGATCAAGAAAAAGAAGCAACTGATTATCGGATTATGCGCCACTTAACAAGAAGTGATCATTTAATTACGGCGGATTATGGCCTTGCTTCTTTAGCATTAGCTAAGGCGTCATGCGTCATACATCCAAAAGGTTTCGCTTATGAGAAAGACACTATCGAACAGTTGCTGCAATCCCGTTACCTCTCTAGTCAAGTGAGGAAATCAGGTGGACGTATGAAAGGACCTAAACCATACAGTGATGAAGATCGCCGACTCTTTACTGCGACATTCACTCAACTACTTGATAGTCTTTGAGCTAGTTTCGGTTGAGGCATCTACCGCTAGTTTACTTTCGATCCAACGTTTAGCGGTTTCTTCTTTTACATCGTAAACTTTGCCTTCTCGTAACAATTCGGATTTATACTGTGATTGCACAAGCATTTTAATTTTCAATATTTTAAACCTCCATCTTACATTATTCAGACGTACACCATTAAGTTATACCATTCTTTTAGTAATATTAAACATGAAAAAAAGAGGTGAAAGCCACCTCTCCTTTAGATTATAGCATACTTTTGACCATTAAATAAGGAGTTGAAATAAATCCTGATCCTTATTTATTTCAATATAGCTAAATCCTTTTTCATGCATGCGCTTAATTAATGGTTCGTAGTCTTCTTTATATTTAAGTTCGACGCCGACTAGTACTGGCCCTCGGTCACGGTTGTTTTTCTTTGTATACTCAAACCGAGTAATATCATCATCCTTACCTAGTACGTCGGTTAAGAATGAGCGCAACGCCCCCGCCCGTTGCGGGAAGCTGACAATAAAATAGTGTTTATACCCTTCGTAAATGAGTGAGCGTTCTTTAATATCTTGCATGCGGTCAATATCATTATTACCACCGCTCACAATCACCACAACATTCTTACCTTTAATCTCATCCTGATAATCCTCTAATGCGCTAACAGGCATCGCACCTGCCGGCTCAGTTACAATGGCATTTTCATTGTACAAGTCGAGCATCGTTGTGCAAATGCGCCCTTCAGGTATAGTCGCAAAGCCATCGACTAAAGGTTTTGCAATTTTAAATGTCTTATCGCCTATCCGCTTGACACTTGCGCCATCTACAAATTTATCCACATAATTTAGCTTAACGACTTTATTAGCTTTAAAGGACGCTTGCATTGAAGCGGCTCCAGCGGGCTCAACACCAATAATTTTCGTCTCAGGACTGATGTTTTTCACGTAAGTGGCCACACCCGAAATGAGGCCACCGCCCCCAACAGACATAAACATATGTGATATTGGCTCGTTGAGCGCTTCTAATATTTCTAGTCCGACGGTTCCTTGACCTGCAATCGTTCGTTCATCATCAAATGGATGAATAAACGTCATCTTATTATCTTGACAAAATTTCTTCGATTCATCGCTCGCATCGTCAAATGTGTCACCCGTTAAAATGACATCGACAGCATTCCCGCCGAAAAACTGCACTCGATCTACTTTTTGTCTCGGGGTAGTTGTTGGCATGAAAATGGTGCCTTTAATGTTCATTGCTTTACAAGAGTAGGCCACACCTTGTGCGTGATTGCCTGCGCTGGCACAAACAACCCCGTTTTTTAAATCATCTTCAGTTAAACTCTGCATAAAATTATACGCACCCCGGATTTTAAAAGAACGTACCACTTGTAAATCTTCTCGTTTTAAATAAACGTTGCAGTCATATTTTTCTGATAGAATAGGATCAAGAAGGAGTGGTGTTTTTGTGACAACATCTTTAATACGTTGGTGTGCAATGATAATATCTTTCACATCGATTGGTTTTTCTGTAGGCATAGCATACATTCCTTCCCGCTTGATAAATAATAGTACCTTCTATCCTATCATAATTTTCACAAAACGGGAATAATTCTGAAAAAATAAATATCAACAGAACGCTTTCTGTTATATAACACGAAAGTATGCAGCGAAAGTATAACAGTGATTATAACAGTTGCTTGACCTTATTATTTCTTAACATAGCGTCTAATCAGGACATTGATAGTATGTTAAGTGTGTGATTTATAAAAAAAGAGAAGTCGCATAGAAATAAGGACTTCTCTTTATCGTTTTATGATAGAGTATCGGTTAGTTGAGGGACAACTTGCTTTTTACGAGAAACAACACCTTTTAAAATGGCCGTATCATCTTCTAAGGTAATATCAAAAGCCGTATTAACAGCTGCTTGTTGTTCACCTAAAGCAATGACAACGGAATCGTTTGTTAAAATATCCGTAATCAAGAAAACAAATAAGTCGAGCTCACGCTCTGAAATGACCCCTCTAATAGCTGTTTTAATGGCCTCTTTTTTCCCTAATAATTCACTTGGGTCAACTGTATTTACTTGTGCCACTTCTACTGCATATCCGCCCATTTTAAAGGGTTTAGCGTCAAGTGTTAGTAAATCGTCAACTGATTTATCACTAAGGTCAGCGCCTGCTTTTAACATATCTAATCCATAAACATTCACATCAACCTTAGCGATGACTTCTAGTTCTTTAGCAGCAGCGATATCTTCTGTAGTACAAGTTGGAGATTTAAATAATAAAGAATCAGATACAATCGCTGATAACATTAAACCTGCAATGTGCTTTGGAATAGTTACGCCTTTTTCTTTAAATAATTTATTTAAAATAGTGGCAGTACAACCTACCGGTTCAGCTCGATAGTATACCGGATCTGACGTTTCAAAATTAGCGATACGGTGATGGTCAATCACTTCTTTTACTTTGACTTCGTTTAGGTCACTCACGCTTTGTTGTCTTTCGTTATGATCAACTAAAATGACATGATCAACTTCGTTTTTTACCGTTTTCACGATACGCGGCGCTTTAACACCAAAGTAGTCTAGAGCATAGGCTGTTTCTTTGCTAATGTCTCCTAATGAGACAGCCTCTACTTCTTCACCAAGCTGCTCTTTTAAATACGCATAGCTAATTGCTGAGGCAATCGTATCTGTGTCTGGATTTTTATGTCCGAAAATTAATGTTTTACTCAACATGTGTCACTCCTTGTTTATTGTTTCATACGATGATTATTTTAACTTAAATAGTAACGAATTTCACTAATAAATTGCGTCACGCTTATTTTTTATATTGACCTTGGCCTCTTAACAAATATTTTGTTGAAGTTAAAGCTTTTAAGCCCATTGGTCCGCGCGCGTGAAGTTTTTGAGTGCTAATACCGATTTCTGCACCGAAACCGAATTCAAATCCATCAGTAAATCGTGTTGAGGCATTGTGATAGACACAAGCGGCATCAACATCATTAAGAAAGGCTAAGACATGTGTGTCCGTGTTTGAAATAATAGCTTCTGAGTGTTTGGTGCCGTAATAATTGATATGTTTAATAGCTTCATCCGTTGACTGCACAACTTTCATTGCGATTTCTAAATCTAAATATTCTGTAGCATAATCTTCATCTGTAGCTAAAAGAACGGCAGGATTTTCATTTTTCACTTTCTGATCTCCATGGATAAGGACGCCATTAGAGTTTAGTTGATGGATTAACGTTTTCCCGTGTACATCAAACCATGATTGATGTATGAGGACGGTCTCAATCGCATTACAAACAGACGGACGTTGTGTCTTTGCGTTAATAACAAGTTCGACAGCCATTTTCTCATCAGCATCATGGTCGATGTACATATGGCAATTGCCTGCGCCCGTTTCTAATACAGGAACAGATGATTTTCTTACGACTGTATCAATGAGGTTTTTGCTGCCACGTGGAATGAGTACATCTAAGTAATCATTTAATCTAAACATTTTTTCTGCGGTTTCTCTTGATGTATCTTCAATTAACTGAACGCTATTAACAGGTAAGCTTGTAAGGGATAGCGCTTCTCTAATGACGCTCACAAGCGCAATATTTGAGTAAATTGCTGATGAACTTCCACGTAGGATGACTGCGTTGCCTGTTTTTAGACAGAGACTGGCTGCATCAATGGTAACATTTGGTCGCGCCTCATAAATCATCCCAACAACACCAATCGGTACAGCGACTTTCTCAATCTCCAGGCCATTGGGGCGTGTAAATGCTTCAAGTACTTCACCGATGGGATCAGCTAAATGTGTTAGTTCACGGAGTGCATCTGCCATCTGCTTTATTCGTTCTTCTGTTAGTCGAATGCGGTCAATAACCGAGTCGCTGATGCCTTTGTCTTTTGCGTTTACTAAGTCTTTTTCGTTTTCAACTAAAATCTCTTCTTGACGTTCGATGAGTACGTCGGCGATTTTTAGTAGGGCGGCATTTTTTTCTTCTGTGGTTGCTTGTTGTAATAAAAGCGTTGTTTCTTTTGCTTGTTTTCCTAAAGTATCTAAAGTCGTCATTGATAAGTTCCCTCCTGAATAGTTAAGATTAAATTATTTCGGTGCACCACTTCTGGGTGCGTACAACCGGTTAATAACATAGCTTCACGGCTGCTTAGGCCTCTCACCTGTTTTAATTGCTCAGCAGAGTAATTGACTTGGCCTTTTGCAATTTGATCCTGATTAAAGTAAATACTAACGACAGCATCAGCGGGGAAATCTTCCTCCACTCCAATAATTCCGGCAGCAAGTAAGCTTTTTCCATCAGATAATAACGCGCGCTTTGCACCTTCATCAATGATAATACGACCAGATGGTTCAGAGTGATAAGCAATCCATTGTTTATGCTTTCTCACATGTACTGTTTCACGAGTACCAATGTACGTACCGTCTCCACTTCCATTTAGAATAGTTGTCAGTTTATTAACACCAGTGCCAGTACCGACAAAGCAATTAACACCTACATTGGTCGCAAGTTGCGCAGCAATAAGTTTAGACTTCATTCCCCCTGTGCCTACTTTAGAAGAAGAGTCTTGACTTGTTGCAGCAATTAACTCGTTTGATATATAGCTAAGGTGATTATACCTCTTAGCATCAGAGAATTGACCAGGATTTTTGTCATAAATACCATTAACATCCGTCAACAAAATAAGTTGATCTGCATTGACTAGTCCACTTACTTGCGCCGATAACATGTCGTTATCGCCAAAGGTCATTTCGTCGATAGCAACAGAATCATTTTCATTGATGATTGGAACTACCCGACGTTTCAAGCATTCTGTGATCGTTTGATAAACATTTGAGAATTGCTCTTTATTTGTAAAAACATCTCGTGTGAGGAGCAATTGAGCTGAGACATAGCCATGGCGTTTAAAAGCTTGATTGTATGCTTCAATTAACAAGCCTTGTCCAACGGCAGCAGCAGCTTGTTTGCCTTGAACAGTTACTGGTCTTGAAGAATACCCTAAATCTCTAAACCCTGCAGAAATAGCACCTGAGGAGATTAATACAACTTCAATACCGGCATCTAATAGTTTGACAATAGCTTCTGCGTGTTCCGTTAATTTTTTAACGGACAAAGCGCCATCTTTTTGTGTAAGCGAACTGCTACCGATTTTTACCACAACACGCTTTTCAATCATAATCACTTCACCATTCTTTCTGTTCATTCATCCAAAAATACGATATAACTAAAGAAAACACGCCTTCTCTCCACACATCTGAACTGATGCAATGGACGAAAAGGCATGTTTCCGCGGTACCACCATTGTTGACTCAAAGAAGATGAGTCCCCTCATTTTTGATAACGCTCAACATAATTGAGCGGTTAAGTTTTACTTAACGACTATAAGAATAGGTTCGATGAGAAGGGATATGAAGAAACGTTTCAGCCCATTGTTGCGTTTCTCTCTCTAGCATATATTCATCATTTACTGGTTCTTTTTATAACGTCACTATTTAGATGTATCCCTATTATCTAAAAACAAACAAGGAATGTCAACCGAAAATAATCAGATAACTTTTTATTTAGGGTTCACTTTAACAATCCAATCATGTGGATCTACTATTGTCCCATATTGAATCCCTGTTAAAGTATCATAGACCCGTTTGGATAAAGCGCCGGTTTGATGATTATTGATCACATAAGACGTCTCGTTGTAGAAAAGTTCGCCTATAGGAGAAATAACGGCGGCTGTCCCAGAACCGAAAGCCTCTTCAAGTAATCCATTCGCATGCGCGGTTAAAACTTCCGATAATAATATCGGGCGCTCTTGTACTTCTATACCCCAATCCATTAATAACTGAATGACCGACTTTCGGGTCACACCTGGTAGGATACTGCCACTTAAATGTGGTGTGATGACTTTACCGTCAATTTTGAAGAACACATTCATGCTGCCTACTTCTTCAATGTATTTCTTCTCATGACCATCTAGCCAGAGTACTTGTGCATAACCCTTTTTCGCTACATTTTCTTGGGCAATCATACTACCAGCATAATTGCCGGCTGTTTTTGCTTCTCCAGTACCTCCTTTTACGGCACGGATATAGTCGTTTTCAACGGCAATCTTAACAGGGTCAATCCCTGCGTCATAATAAGCACCAACAGGTGAAAGAATAATCATGAACGTGTATGTTTTTGATGCCGATACACCTAAGTAAGGTTCAGTAGCAATAACAAAGGGACGAATGTAAAGGCTTGTTCCTTCTTTATGAGGAACCCAATCGCGATCAAGGTCAACAAGGGTTTTAATTGCTTCAAGTGCTATATCCTCGTCTACTTCAGGTATACACATACGTGCATTGGAGCGATTTAGACGCTTAACATTTTCTTCGGGACGAAACAATTGTATCGTATCATCCTTTGTACGGTAAGCTTTGAGTCCTTCGAACACGGTTTGTCCATAATGGAAAATCATCGCAGCTGGATCCATTTCAAGTGGTTGATAAGGGACGATACGTGCATCATACCATCCTTCTCCTTCTTTATAATCCATGAGAAACATGTGATCAGTAAATTGGCGACCAAAAACTAACGCCTCATCTTTTGGTTTTTGTTTATTGTTTTTTGTTTGTGTGATTGATATATTGTGCATCATACTAGACTCCCTTATGTTTTGATTATTTTGTCTGTTACTATTGTAGACCTAATCACTTTAAAAAAACAATAGATAATTTATGAATTTTCAAAACATACGCATCTGATATTAATAGCAACTCATAAAATGAGTTGTATTCAGTTAAAAAAAAGAAATTATCATCCTGTGTAATCAGATGATAACTTCTTTAAACTTAAGCGTATTGAGTTTCTTTTTTAGTTTGTAAGTAATGATGAACTGCTTTTGCAACTTCTCTTCCCTCTTGTATTGCCCATACGATTAGCGATGGACCACGTCTTGCATCACCCGCAGCAAAGACGTCTTTTACATTGGTTCGAAAATCTTTATAATCAGCTTGTATCCGATTATTTTGAACGGTCACACCAAATCTTTCTAATAACGATGTCGTTGGGCCAACAAAGCCAATAGCTAAAATGACTAAGTCCGCAGGAATCACATCATCACCACGGTGAACTTTTTCATACAAGACACCTTCTTTCGTTGATATTTCTTCAATTTTACGTGTGAACAGCGCTTGAACATGTCCTTCTCCATTATCAATAAAGGCGTGTGTTTCAGTTAAAAACTCTCTTATCTCACGATTAAAAATGATTTTCGCTTCTTTGTGGGCATAGTCTTCTCGGAAAACATTTGGGTAACTTGGCCAATCATTCCCCGTTGCGCGGGACTTAGGGAAAGCAGGCGTGATTGCCAGTTGTCGCACATTTTTGGCGCCTTGACGAATCGCTGTGGCGACACAGTCAGCGCCAGTATCGCCACCACCAATCACAACGACATTTTTCCCTTTTGCGGTGAGTGTGGCATCAGAGCCATCTAAGTAGCTTTGCGTTTGCTCTGTTAAATAGTCCATCGCAAAATGAATGCCTTTCAGTTTGCGTCCTTGAATGTTCAAATCTCTTGGTGATTCGGCACCTGTACAGACAATAATGCTGTCAAAATCCCTTTTTAAATCTTCTGGCAACACATCTTGACCTACTTCTGTATTGAGTCTGAATTTAATACCTTCTTCTTTTAGCAGGTCAATCCGTCTTGAGACGATGTCTTTATCTAGTTTCATCGTTGGAATGCCATACATCAGCAATCCACCAGGGCGATTCGCTTTTTCGAAAATAGTGACAGAGTGACCTTGCTGATTTAGTTCATCCGCTGCACTTAAACCACTCGGACCAGAGCCAATAATGGCGACTTTTTTTCCAGTCCGCTGCTTTGGAATCCGTGCCTTAATGTACCCTTCTTCAAAACCACGATCAATAATCGCACGTTCGATACTTTTAATACCTACAGCATCATCATGAATACTCGCTGTACAGGCACCTTCACATGGGGCCGGACATACACGCCCAGTAAATTCAGGGAAGTTATTTGTCATAAGTAATCTGTCGAGTGCTTCTTCGAATCGTTCTTTATAAACTAAATCATTCCACTCTGGAATCAAGTTGTTTAGAGGACAACCAGACACTTGATTGTTAATGTCAATTCCCGTGTGACAAAATGGAATCGAACAATTCATGCAACGTGCACCTTCTGTCTTTAGTTGTTCATCAGTCAGACGCCCTTGATATTCACCCCAGTCATTTATCCGCGTCAAATGATCTCGCTCTTTTGCTTCTTCTCTTTTATAGTCGATAAATCCGGTTGGTTTCCCCATTGTTGAAGCTCCTTTCTTATTTCACTTTAAGTGATGCTTTTTCTTTGTTTGGCTGATTCAATTTAATATCGTTAAATGCTTTTAAAGTGGCTTCATCAGTTGTTAGACCATGTGTAATATATTGTTGAATTTTACTTGTGACCATCTGATAACGACGAGGAATGACTGAAATAAATCGATGTTTCTCTTCGTCCCAGTTATCGAGAATCGTTTGTCCTTTAACTGACGCCGTATAGTTGACATGCCGCTTAATCTGTTCTTTTATTCGTTTAAGCTGGAAAGCAGTAAGTGTTGTATTTATTTCCACTAATTCCTGGTTAATATGTGCCAAAGTTGAGGAAGTGTCTTTGGTGTATAGATAAGCTTCGCCTCCCGACATGCCAGCAGCAAAGTTCTTACCAATTGTTCCGATAATTGTAACGTGTCCTGCCGTCATATATTCACAACCATTATCACCTACACCTTCAACGATCAACGTCGCGCCACTATTTCTAACCGCAAAACGTTCACCTGCCAGTCCGTTTACATAGCCCTCACCACTTGTCGCACCGATAAAACAAACATTACCTGCTATAATCGCTTCATCCGCTCTTTCTTTAATCGCACGACTTGCGGAAATAATTAATTTCCCACCCGATAATCCTTTTCCAGCATAATCATTCGTATCGCCAGTTAAGTGAACTTTCATTCCTTTCGGAATAAAAGCAGCCATACTTTGTCCAGATGAACCTAATAATTCAACGTTAATTGTATCCTCCGGTAACCCGTGTTCTCCGTGTGCTCTTGTGATGTGATAACCTAGTGTTGTGCCAGTGGCACGGTCAATGTTTGTGACATGCAACTTTAACGTGTGCGGTTGTTTTGTTTTAATAGCATCTTTAAAGTAAGGATAAAGAATGGCTTGATCGATTGTTTCATCAAGTTTGTGTGCTTGAACTTCTTTTTGTAATTTAAATGCATTATCCGGTTTATACAGTAAACGAGATAAATCTAAATACTTAGCTTTCCAGTGTTTTGATTTACGCTCATGAATTTTTAGTAAGTGCGTCTGACCCACCAACTCATCGACTGTTCTCACACCGAGCGTAGCCATGATCTCACGCATTTCCTCAGCGATAAATCTCATAAAGTTTTCAATATCTTCTGGTTTACCCGTAAAACGTTCACGTAAAGCAGGGTTTTGTGTTGCGACACCGACTGGGCACGTATCTAAGTGACAAACACGCATCATAACACAGCCTAGAATAACCAGAGGCGCTGTAGCAAAACCGAATTCTTCAGCACCTAGAATAGCCGTCATAATGACATCTTTTCCAGTTAATAATTTACCATCCGTTTCCAGAACGACCCGCTGTCTTAACCCGTTTAATATCAATGTTTGATGGGCCTCAGTTAAACCTATCTCTAATGGAAGTCCCGTGTGTTTAATACTTGTTTTTGGTGAAGCCCCCGTTCCACCGTCATAGCCAACGATACTAATAACATCTGCTTTACCTTTAGCAACACCAGCACTAATCGTACCAACACCTGACTTTGCGGCAAGTTTGACACTGATACGAGCCTTAGGGTTAGCATTTTTTAAATCAAAAATAAGTTGCGCTAAATCTTCAATGGAATAGATATCGTGGTGCGGTGGGGGTGAAATTAAGTCTACACCTGGTGTTGAACGACGTGTGTTTGCAATCCAAGGGTATACTTTATCACCTGGTAGCTGGCCGCCCTCACCTGGCTTAGCGCCTTGTGCCATTTTAATTTGTAGTTCATTCGCATGTACAAGGTAATCACTATCCACACCAAAGCGGGCTGAGGCTACTTGTTTAATCGCACTCATTTTATTTATCAACGGATCGGTTTGAATAAAGCGGTCTTTTTCTTCTCCACCTTCACCACTATTACTCTTGCCCCCGAGACGATTCATCGCTATAGCTAATGTCTCATGTGCTTCCCGACTGATTGAACCATAACTCATCGCGCCAGTTTTAAAGCGCTTAACGATAGCTTCAACAGGTTCTACGTCTTGTATATCAATTGCATCAGTTTCATTAAAATCTAATAAGTGTCGCAAAAAGCCAATATGTTGCGTTTCCATTTGTTCTGTATAGCGTTTAAATAGTTGGTAGTCACCCCGTCGAGCGGCCCATTGTAATTGAGTGAGGGTCGTTGGGTTATATGCATGACTTTCACCCTCGTGTCGCCACTGAAACTCACTGCCCTCAGGTAAGCGTTTGTCGTCGTTATGGTATCCAGTATCGTGAAACATGCGTGCTTCTTTTTCAATAACGTCAAGTGTGATCCCATCTAATACGGACGTTGTCCCGGTAAAGTGCTGTTTTGTGACTTCTTTACTAATACCGACAGCTTCAAATATCTGAGCCCCCTGGTAACTTCTAAAAGTTGAGATGCCCATCTTAGACATGACTTTTACAACACCGTCCACTATTGTATCGATATACGTATAAATCGTATCACTCAGTGCTTGGTTTAGTTTACCCTCTTCGATTAACTGTTGATACGTTTCGTAAACGAGATAAGGCATAATCGCGTCTGCCCCGTAACCGAGTAAACATGCGAAGTGATGTACTTCTTTTACTTCACCAGAGACAATGATAAGACTTACTTTTGACCTTATACCACGGCGGATCAAGTATTGATGTAAACTAGACGTTGCCAGTAAAGTTGGAATCGCGTAGTGATGTTGGTCGATCTTTTCATCCGATAATACCAGTAATGAATGTCCTTCAGATATCAAGGCTTCAGCTTTTTCGTGGAGTGAGGTGAGCGCACTTTCTAATGAATGGGTCGTCGTTGTTGATAACTGCCCACTTTTAAACTCCCCACCAAGCGTCATCAGTTCATCAAGTTGTTCAGCTGTTAAAATCGGGTGCGGCATTTCAATCCGATGGACATTTTCGCGTTGAGCTGTTAAGTAATCACCCTCACGACCAAGCCAAACCTTTGTAGAAATAACATGCCGCTCCCGGTACGCATCGATGGGTGGATTTGTTACTTGAGCAAATGTTTGCTTAAAGTAATGAAAAAGTGATTGTTGTTTGTTTGATAATACGGCTAGAGGTGTATCAATCCCCATAGCACCGATCGGGTCTTTCTTTTGTTCCTGCAGCATGATGAGATAATTTTCAATGACTTCGTGCGTATAACCAAATGCGCGTTGACGTTTGATGAGTTGTGGACGTTTTTTTACAGTTAGTGTCGTAGGCTTTTTCAAGTGAAGCGTCTCGTCATCAAGCCACGCTTTATAGTCGTGTGCCGAAACAACCGTTTGCTTGATTTCCTCGTCCGGAATGATGCGTTTCGCATCAAAATCAATGAACAACATCTCACCTGGCTTTAGGCGGTTTTTTAAAACAATGTCTTCTTCATTGATTGGCAATACACCAACTTCTGACGAGTAAATGATGTCATTTGATTTTGTAATGACATAACGTGCGGGCCGCAGTCCATTACGATCTAAAATGGCTCCTAATTGTTTACCAGTCGTAAAGGTCATCGATGTCGGTCCGTCCCATTCTTCTGAAACAGCACTCATATAACGATAAAAGGCCCGCTTAGCTTCTGGCATCGTTTCAACGTGCTCATAAGGTTCAGGTATTAACATCATCGCTGCTTCTTGAGGTGATTTCCCAGAAAGAATAAGAAACTCTAGAGCATTATCGAGTACGGAAGAGTCACTGCCGTCTTCGTTTAAAATGGGTAAAATTGTTTCAAAGTCCTCACCAAATACATCGGTCGTTAAATTGCGTTCACGCGCTTTCATTTTATTGATATTGCCACGTAAAGTATTTATTTCACCGTTGTGAATCAAGTAACGGTTAGGGTGCGCCCTTTCCCAGGATGGAAATGTGTTTGTACTAAATCTAGAGTGAACGAGACTAAAATGCGATACAACATCTTCATCTTTTAAATCAATATAAAATTGATCGACTTGATCGGATGTTAAAAGTCCTTTATAAACGATGGTTTGGCTTGAAAAACTTGGGATATAAAAAGCTTCATTGTTTTCTTTTGCTAGACGTTCCATCTGCTTTCTCATCCGATAAAGCACACGCTCAAATGATAAACCTGATGCACTATTTCTTCTTTTAACAAATACTTGATACACGAGTGGAGCGGATTCTTTTGCGAGTAGACCAATACGCGCTTCGTTTGTGGGTACACGTCGCCATGTTAATAACGTTTCATGTTCTCTTTCAATTATCTGATTAATCTGACTTTTATAAGCAGAAAAATTTGGATCGTTTTTTTGAAAGAAGAACATACCGACCGCATAATCTCCCGGGTCTGGAAAATCAATTGCAGGTAAGACTTTTCTAAAATAACGATCGGGAATTTGAATCATTAACCCTGAACCATCTCCCGTATTAGGATCACTTCCTTGTCCTCCCCGGTGATCAAGTTTTGTCAGCATTTCTAGTCCGTTCTTAACAATCGCATGGCTCATTTTTCCATCAATATTCGCATATAAGCCAATCCCACAATTATCACGTTCATATTCGGGTTGGTACATGCCACGTGCAGGTGTTTTTTCATTAAATCGCATCTTTTTTGTCCCCCTCGTGCTTTTTTATATTTTTTTATTTGAATCTATTGTAATGCGGTTGATTTATATATACAATATATATAAACCATCACTATTATCTCAAATCGAGATGGATTAATCGGTTGTTCAAATAAAATATCACCAATTTAACCAATATCTTCATAACACTTTTTTTAAAAATGGGGGATAACAAATGGAATTTAGACAATTGAAGTATTTTATTGAAGTGGCTGAACGTGAACACGTATCAGAAGCAGCACTCCATCTACATGTCGCACAATCTGCGATAAGTCGTCAAATTGCTAATTTAGAAAATGAGTTAGGTGTGCAACTGTTTGAACGAGAAGGTCGAAATGTGAAGCTACTACCAATAGGTAAGATCTTCCTCGCGCATGCCAAAGAAGCGATGAAAGCCATTGATTTTGCCAAAAAACAGATGGATGAATATATTGATCCTGAGCGCGGGTCAATTAAAATTGGTTTTCCGACGAGCTTGGCTAGTACAATGTTGCCGCATTTATTAGCGGAATTTAAAGCGCAGTATCCTCAAATCCATTTTCAATTACGCCAAGGTGCTTATAATTTTCTCATTGAAGCCATTAAGGCTCGCGAACTAGACATCGCTTTTTTAGGACCCGTGGTGACAGATGACCCCCAAATAAATGGCGATATTTTGTTTTATGAACAAATGTATTTGTTGGCGCCTAAGAGTCATCGCCTGGCCAATCGAAAGAGTGTTTATTTGACGGAGTTAAAAGAAGATGAGTTTGTGTTATTTCCTAAGGGTTATATTTTTGAAAAACTTGTCGTTGATGCCTGTCAATCTGTAGGGTTTGACCCGCATGTAACAACAGAAGGTGAAGATATGGATGCAATTAAAGGTATGGTCGCAGCAGGTATTGGCTTAACAATCTTACCTGAGAGCGCTATTCACGAACAAGCGTCACATTTTACGGTGACGATACCAATAAGTAGTCCGGATTTAAAAAGAAGTGTGGGGATGATTACACCTAAACACCGGGAACTCGCACCATCGGAGAAAGTATTTTATCATTTTGTTTTAAATCAATTTAAAGAAGATGCGGAACAGTGATTCGCCGTCTATGACGAAGGGAGATATAGAATGACTAATATAAAACTTGCTACATTTGCTGGAGGTTGCTTCTGGTGCATGGTCAAACCATTTGATACGTGGGATGGTGTCTACCAAGTTGTTTCAGGTTATACTGGTGGGCATATGGACAATCCAAGTTATGAAGCGGTCAAATCTGGTGAATCTGGTCACTATGAAGCGGTACAAATCAGTTATGATCCAAAAAAAATAGATTATCAAACCATTCTAGACTTATACTGGCCTCAAATTGATCCAACGGATGCTGGCGGACAATTTCATGATCGAGGTCCTCAATATCGTACAGCTGTTTTTTATCATGATGATGAACAAAAAAAACAAGCAGAAGAAGCGAAAGCTAAATTAATAAATAGTCAGTTGTTTAAGTCGCCAATCGTGACTGATATCTTACCTGCCTCACGTTTTTACCCAGCAGAAGACTATCATCAAAATTATTATCAAACGCATGCGGAAGATTATCAGAAAGATAGAGAAAAGTCTGGACGCGACGTTTTTATTCAAACACATTGGAAAAAGTGAAGGGCTAAGCCCTTCACTTTTTGCCTGTTGACCTTTTATAATGTCCTTACTAGAAATTAAAGCACGTATTACCATTCCTTAATTTCTTTACGGTCCCCTTTATTATTACCCTTTTTGGCAAATCGTCTCGTTAATTCACGCTTAACATCACTCAATTCAACACCCGTATCTTCCATTAAGACAAAGGTGTGATAAATAAGGTCACTGATTTCTAAAGTCAATTCTTCTTTATCTTTATTTTTAGCAGCAATAATAACCTCACCAGCTTCTTCAATCAATTTCTTACTTATTTTGTCGACACCCTTATTAAATAAATAATTCGTATAAGAGCCATCTTTAGGTTCGATTTTTCTTTCTTTAATCTCTTCTATAAGTGTATTAAAAATATTTGGGTCAATTGACTGATCTGAATGGTTTTCTCTGACGTGATGAAAGAAGCACGATTCTCGTCCGGTATGACAAGCTGGCCCGTTTTTTTCTACTTCAATAAGTAAGGTATCTTGATCACAATCTAGGGTGATTGATAAAACGCGTTGTGTATTGCCTGATGTTTTACCTTTATGCCATAGTTCTTGACGTGATCGGGAATAAAAGACGGTTTCATTTGTTTCAAGCGTTTTTTGGTAAGAAGCCTCACTCATATAAGCAACCATTAAGACATCTTTCGTTTCATGATCAATAATAACCGCTGGAATTAATCCTTTCGAAAAATCAGGTTTCACGCACAAGCACTCCCTTCTTGATACAAGCATCTTTTACTTCTTTAACGGTATAAGTATCTTCATGGAATATCGAAGCTGCTAAACCTGCAGATACATCCGTCTTTTGAAACACTTCGGTAAAGTGGTCCGGATGACCAACACCACCAGACGCAATGACAGGAATTCTCACCGCATCCACAATGGCTTGTGTTAATGGTATGTCAAAACCTGTTTTTACACCATCAGCATCGACACTTGTAAGTAATATTTCTCCTGCTCCTAAAGATTCCACCTTTTTTGCCCATTCAATGGCATCGATGCCAGCATCCTTACGCCCACCATGTGTCATGACGTGCCAACCGTCATCAAATTTCTTTGCATCAATTGCTACAACGATACATTGATTTCCAAAGCGATGACTCGCTTCTTTTACTAGGTCTGGTGAATGAACAGCAGCTGAATTTATACCGACTTTATCAGCGCCTGCTTGAAGTAATCGATTAACATCTTCAATCGATCTAACGCCTCCACCAACGGTAAAAGGAACGTGAATGTTTTTAGCCGTACGTTCTACCATATCAACAATGGTTTGTCTTGCTTCATTTGTTGCTGATATATCAAGGAAGACAATTTCATCTGCACCTTGTTCTGAGTAGCGTTTAGCCATGTTGACAGGATCACCTAATTCACGCAAACCGACAAAGTTAACCCCTTTAACTACTTTTCCATCTTTAACATCGAGACATGGTATAATTCGTTTAGCAATCATAGTTTTACCGCCTCAGTAAGGTCTATGGCACCTTGGTAAATAGCTTTACCTACAATCGCCTCTTTAATATTAATCGCTTTAAGCGCTTGTAAATCACTGATGTTACTAATGCCACCACTCGCAACAACCGTGGCACTGACAGCTTTATTTAATTTGTCTAACTGCTCTAAGCTCGGGCCAGTCATCGTGCCATCTTTAGATATATCGGTAAACACAATTGTTTCTACACCAAGTGCTACCATTTCTTTTGCGAAAGAAATATAGTCTACATCTGATAGTGTTTCCCATCCATGAGTAGCGACTCGTTCGTTTTTCGCATCAATACCAACGACAATATGGGCTTTATATTTAGCGAGTGCTTCTTTTAAGAAGTCCGGATTTTCAATGGCTGCCGTTCCAATCACAATGCGATCAACCCCAAGAGCGATGAGCTCTTCTACTTCTGTCATTGTACGAATACCTCCTCCCACTTCAATAGGGACAGTGGAGCGCTCAACTAATGATTTGATCAAAGGGTACTGACGCTTTTTAGGGTCTCTAGCTCCGTCTAAATCAACGATATGGATAATTTCAGCACCTTGTTTAATAAAGGTCTGAAGCTGCTCGAAAGGGTCTTTTGCGACTTGTTCTGATTGATTGAAATCACCTTGGTACAATCGAACGCATTGTCCATTTAATAAATCAATCGCAGGCAATATTTTCATTTTGTCACCTCATTTAGGAATGTTTGAATAATTGAAGAACCGATTTTGGCACTCTTTTCTGGGTGGAATTGAATGCCGAAGATATTGTCCTTTCGAACAATAGCTGTAATATCTTCACCATATGTGCTTTTTGCGACGATATACTTATCATCTGTTTCTGCTTGATACGTATGGACAAAGTAAACAAATGCTTGTTCATACTGTTTAAATGCTTTATGTTGGTTTGAAATCATCAGTTGATTCCAACCAACGTGAGGTAAAATATAATCCGTTTTGATTTTTCGAATCGTACCAGGAATTAAGTCTAATCCTTCTGTATGCTTACCCTCAGTGCCTTCAGTGAAAAGGAGCTGCATACCTAAACAGATACCTAAAAAAGGCTTAGTTTGGGCAAGTTCAATAAGTAAATCATAGAGATTACGTGCATGTATCTCCTCCATCGCTGCTTGAAACGAACCGACACCAGGCAAAATAATATGACTTGCTTTTCTTAGCTCTTCGGGTTTGTCTGTTACAATGACCGTTTGATTTAAATGTTCAAATGCATGGCGCACACTTAATACGTTACCCATACCATAATCAACAATGGCGATCATTCTAGTAGCCCCTTTGTAGAATTAACCCCTTTGATGTTTGGGTTAATGGCAATCGCCTGAGCGAGTGCCTGACCTAGCGCTTTAAAAATAGCTTCGATTTTATGATGTGTGTTGATACCATATAGCACCCGTGCATGTAATGTGATACCAGCGTGAACCATAAAGGCTTGCAAGAATTCACGTACGAGTTCTGTATCAAAATTACCAAGTGTTTGAGTTGTAAAATCGGCGTCTAAAACGAGATAAGGTCGACCGCTAATATCAAGAGAAACAAAACCAAGTGCTTCATCCATAGGTACATAAGCTGTGCCATATCGGTTAATACCTACTTTATCACCAATAGCTTCTTTAAAAAGTTGTCCAATCACGATACCGACATCTTCTACCGTGTGATGACTATCAATATGTAAGTCACCTGTCGCTTTAACTTCAAGTGAAAAGCGACCATGTGAAGCAAATAAGGTTAACATATGGTCAAAAAAACCAACACCTGTCTCAATTGAAACAGATGATGCATCGTCTAAATTAAGTGTCACATCAATCGCTGTTTCTAACGTTTGTCTTTGTTTTGTTGCTTTGCGCATAACTCTTCCCCTTTTCTAAAATGACATTTAGTCTTCAAATCTTTTAATAACAGCCTCAGCATGTCCATCCAATCGCTCTTGTCTAGCGATCGTTACAACATCGTTTTTCGCTTGTTGCAAGGCGTCTTTAGAGTAATATAAAAAGGTCGTTTTCTTCACAAAATCATCCACAGATAGACCGGATGAGAATTTTGCTGTCCCCGATGTTGGTAAAACATGGTTTGGCCCTGCATAATAGTCCCCTAACGACTCTGGTGTGTAATGCCCTAAAAAGACACTTCCTGCATGTTTGATGAAGCGCAAGTAATCTAAGGGTTGGTCAACCTGAACTTCTAGGTGTTCAGGGGCTAACATATTGGATAAATCAAAGGCCTCATCAAGTGATTCCACATAGACAAGTCCGCCGAAATCTCTTAAAGCTTTTGCGGCAATATCTACCCGAGGTAGTACATGTAATTGTTTTTCAAGTTCTCTCGTTGTCTCATCAATTAATCGCTTGGATGGTGTAAAGAGATAAGCGCGTGCCAACGTATCATGTTCAGCTTGAGCAATTAAATCGCTGGCAATATGTTTAGCTTGTGCGGTGTCATCAGCAATAATCGCTACTTCAGACGGTCCAGCAACCATGTCAATACCAACATCACCAAATACAAGGGCTTTAGCTGCAGCAACATATGCGTTACCAGGTCCTACTATTTTATCAACTTTCGGTAACGATTCCGTACCATAACTAAGCCCGGCGATTGCTTGGATCCCACCAACTTTATAGATGTCTGTGACACCAGCAATATCTGCCGCCACAAGTAAAATCGGTTGGATTTTTTCACCAAATCGTTCAGGTGTGACCATAATAACCTCGTTAACACCGGCTAATACAGCGGGAATAGCGTTCATTAAAACAGATGATGGATAGCAAGCCGTTCCACCTGGAACGTAAATACCGACTTTTTCAATCGGGGTGTATAACTGCCCAGAAACGATATCTTTATCGTGTTGCATAAACCGAGACTCTTTTAATTGTTTTTGGTGAAAGGATGTAATATTCTTTGCCGCACGCTTTAAGGCGTCAATGACGTCGGTGTCTACAGCCTCCCATGCTAAGTCGCGTTCTTCTTTAGATACTTTTAAATCGCCAAAAAGTTTCCCATCAAACTTTTCGATATAATGAAAGAGTGCCTCATCTTTGTCTTTACGAATATGTGCTATAACGTCTTTGGCGACTTTTTCTATTTGTTCTTTTTGGTCACTTGGCGCTTCTTGGTGAGCGAGTTGCGCTAAAAAACTCTTTTTGTCTAAAATATTAATCATTTGGCTGCGCTCCTTTTGGTTCAAGTTTTTCAATGACCGGTTGTAAAGCCGCACGTTTGATTTTTAGTGCCGAACGATTGGCAATAAGGCGCGCGCTAAAATGCATAAACTCTTCTTCAACCACTAGGCCATTCTCTAACAATGTATTGCCTGTTTCAACGATATCAACAATCGCATCAGATAACCCTAAAATAGGCGCGAGCTCAACCGATCCCTCTAGTTTTATAATATCCACAGATTCCCCTTTTTCTTTGTAAAAAGCCTTTGTAATACCTGTGTACTTACTCGCAATGCGTTTTTTTCCATTTGACCACACTTTTCCTTCTTCTGTGGCGACAGCCATTCGGCACGCACCAAATGGTAGTGGAAATAAATCAAAAACATCTGGTTGAAATTCTGCCAGTATATCTCCACCAACAATGCCCAAATCAGCAATGCCATATTGCACATACGTTGCAACATCTGGACCCTTGGCAAAGATAAATTGAAAGTCATTCGTATCAACACGCAGTTTGCGTCCTTTATCTATAAGAGGATCAATATCATATCCAAGCGCTTCATAATAATGGAGAAATTGTTTTTCAAGTCGTCCTTTGGTTAAGGCAATTACTGGCTTCATTCGACTCCCTCATTTCTTAAATCAATGATGTCATCATACGCATTGTCTGTAGGAAAGGTGTATAACACATCCACAATTTTATCGCTAATAGTCCGTCGCTTTAATTCGGCTAAGACATATGTCTCGGATGAAGCAATGATGGCTATTTTTTCTTTCTTCTCGATTGTTATAGCACTTGCTAATACATCAACATCAAAAGCTAATCCGATGGCTGGTGTTGATTGGTTGAATTGCTGGTATAATTTATCGTAACGACCACCTGAGAAGCATTCATCACCCGTTTGCGTTAGATACCCTCTAAACATTGTTCCGCTGTAATAAGGCAGTTGTTTTACACGTCCTAAATCAACAATCGTTTGATCAATTCCTAATTGTTTTAATACATTGACGAGATCTTGTAATTCATCTAAAATAGCTACAATATCTGTTTCGTCTTTAAAGATTTGCTTGTATTCATCAAGCAGTGACGACTCGCCATAAGCTTGAATTAAGTCAAGGAGTTGTTTTTGTACCGTTTGATTCCTTTCTGTTAATGCTTTTACAACATCTTGACGTTTGTCATGCATCGCTTGACGCAGTTTTTTTTCTTCGGTCGTAGTAAACATAAGAGGTTCAATTATTTTCTCGTATATACCTGTATGCCCCAATTCGATTAAATAATCATCAATATTCACAGCCGATAAGTAATCTATCGCAAAAAACAGCGATTCTATTTCTCCTTCAATTGGTTTTGTTCGGATCATCTCAATGCCTGCTTGGCGACTCTCAACGCCATCTTTATCCTGAGTAAAAACGGAACCTTGATAAAACCATTTAGATTCTTTAGGGTTCAATTTCATCAGGGCACGAGCAATAGCTGTCGTCCAGTCAGGTCTTAAGACTTCTATGTCACCTTCTCGGTCAAACCATTTTAGTAACTGTTGAAAAGGTATCCCTACATGTGGGTTGGTGAATGTTTCAGCATACTCAATGACAGGCGTTTCAATTGCTTTATAACCACGTCTTATCGCAACATCAGTAAAAATTTGGTAGACGCGCTGTTTTTTAAGTAGGCTATCGCCAATTTGATCTTGACTTCCATCAGGTAAAAACATCATTGTCACATCCGTTTCTTTACTACTCTACCGCTTTATTGTGGTAAAGTAATTATGTATTGTTACTAATTTAACATCAAAAAGTAAGTTGGTCAACAATTTTTTCTTTTCTAATTGTTCAGTTAATTATAACATATATTATAGTGGGAGGTTTTTTTAATGATTATAGGCGATTACCATGTTCACACACCATTCTGTCCTCATGGCACAACAGATACACTTAACGCATATGTAGAAAGCGCATTAAATAAAGGATTTAAAGAAATCAGTTTTACAGAACACGCCCCGTTGCCTTTAGGTTTTATTGATCCAACGCCCGCGAAAGATAGTGGGTTAGCGCAAGATAAAGTCGCGCGTTATATCGAGACAATGATAGATTTAAAGGCAACATACAAGAATGAACTGAAAATAAACGTAGGTTTTGAGGTTGATTTTATTGAAGGTTTTGAATCAGAAACACGACAATTTCTAGATCATTATGGTCCATGGATCGATGATGCTATCCTCTCAGTCCATATGTTGAAAGACCCTTATGGTCAGTATCATTGTTTAGATTATAGTGTCGCAAGTTTTGGAGACATACTGCGTGCCTTTGTATCACTAGAGGAGGTTTATGCTGCTTATTTTAAGACCGTTGCTTTGTCACTTGAAAGTGATTTAGGGATGTATAAACCGATGCGACTTGGCCACATCACGTTAGTGGAGAAATTTAAGCGTCAGTATCCTTATGACTATTCACATAAGCTAAAAAATCAAATAACTGCATTATTAAAAGATGTGAAAGCAAAAGGTTATAGTTTGGATCTAAATACGGCCGGTCTATTTAAGCCTGACTGTTTAACGATGTATCCTAATCCAGTCGTCTTTGAAGAAGCTAAAGCCTTAGGCATTAGCTTTAAGGCTGGTTCAGATGCTCACCAAAGTAGGGATGTTGGGCGTGCCTTTGACCTTTTGGAACTATCATAACAGGTCAATTGCTTACATTGTGAATGAATCTTTTCTAATAAAAAAGCAATCGATCACATAATTATATGTTATCGATTGCTTTTATCATTAATTAGCCTCATTGATCACAAAACTCCTAAGACGAAAGCCCACTGCTTTAGCAGTCAAATTTATGCTTTATCTTCTTTAAACGGTGCTTGATAAATCGTTTCTTTATAGACAGTAACTACATCCCCCACTTGATCTGTATCTAAGACGAAGGAACCGTTACTGTAGCGATCACTTATCGACAATGCCATTGGGTGGTGAACACTCCGGTCCCCGCTCGTTGTCTCCAAAACAATGTGTTCTAAAGGAGCCACTTCTAAAAATCCAGCAACACGATGCGGTTTTCCTTTTAATTCACGCAACATAATTTGACCGCGATTTGCTCTTTTTGATTGTTCAAATAAGGACAATGCCATACGTTTCATCGCCCCACGTTGGGTAATTAAAGTAAAGAACGTATCGTCTGTTTCACCTCTTAAAACAAGCCCACTTACAACATATTCATCTGGTTTTAATTGAATAGCTTTAACACCTGCTGCACGTTGACCTACTGGTGATATTTCTGCTTCATTGTATCGAAGACCGTAACCGCGATTAGAGGCAATGAACACATCTTGTAAACCGTTTGACCGGCAGACACTGATGACTTCATCCCCTTTTTTCAATCCTGTAGCGATCAATGGTTTTGAAAAACGCGTGGCTTCATATTGCTTTAATTCAGACCGTTTGACCATGCCGTTTTTTGTAAAGAAAATCAGATAGTCTGCTGTGTTAAAATCTCTAATTGGCATCGCCTCAATAATCTTTTCACCTTGGTCCAACCCTACAAGGTGTGAGGCATGTTGAGCAAGGTCTTTCCAACGAATATCTGGCAATGTGTGCACGGGTGCGTAAATATACTTCCCTCGGTTCGTGAACATAAGCATTTTATCCGTTGTATTCACTTCAAAAAGCCCCACAAGATGATCATCTTCCTTAATGGCTAAGCCCTCCCCATTTGAGGCTTGATACGATCTAAGACTTGTTCTTTTTATATAGCCATCACGCGTTGCAGATACAAGAACATCTTCACTTGCGATCATGACTTCTAAATTGATTTTTAATTCCTCTACTTCTTTTTCAATAATAGTTAGACGAGGGGTATTAAATCGCTTTTTCAGATCTTTCAGGTCTTTTTTGATGACATTATCTAACGTTTGCTTGTCTGTTAATATTTTTTCTAAGCGCATCATTTCATTAGTTAGCTCATCTAGTTCTTGTTGAAGTGCTGTTATATCTGTATTTGTTAAGCGGTATAACTGCAAGTTCACAATGGCTTCTGCTTGTTCTTCTGTAAATCCGTAGGCAGATTTAATCCTCTGCTTCGCATCTTTTTTATCGTTACTCTCACGAATTTTTTGAATCAATTCATCAAGTACAGAAATGGCTTTAATGAGCCCTTCAACAATATGATGTCGTGTTTTTGCTTTTTTGAGGTCATAATCCGCTGATCGCCTAATAACATAGCGTTGGTGTTTAATATAGGCGTCTAGCATATCTATAAGAGACATGAGTTTAGGTGTTTTATCAACAATAGCGACCATATTGAAATTATATGTTACTTGAAGATCTGTATTTTTATAGAAATAGTTAAGTATCCCTTCACTATCAGCATCTTTTTTTAACTCAATAACAATTTGCATGCCCGTCCGGTCTGTTTCATCACGAATTTCGGCAACACCCTCGACTTTACGGTCAAGCTTTAGCTCGTCCATTCGCTTGACGAGGTTTGCTTTATTAACCTCATAAGGAATTTCAGTGATGACAATCTGTTCCCGCTTACTTCGTAATTTTTCAATCGAACAACGGCCGCGAACAACAACTTTCCCTTTACCGGTCCGGTATGCTTGTTTAATGCCATCCTCGCCTTGCAGTATGCCGCCGGTAGGAAAATCCGGTCCTGGAATAATCTTGATTAACTCGTCAACGGTAATGTCAGGCGTCTCGATTTTTTTAATCACCGCATCGATCACTTCGTTTAAGTTGTGTGGTGGAATATCAGTCGCATATCCAGCGGAAATTCCTGTTGAACCATTGACAAGCAAGTTAGGAAAACGAGCGGGTAACACGACCGGTTCACTGTTAGTATCGTCAAAGTTCGGTATGAAATCAACCGTTTCTTTATCGATATCTCGTAATAATTCAGCTGCAATCGGGGCAAGACGCGCTTCAGTATAACGCATAGCAGCTGGTGGGTCACCATCCACACTTCCGTTATTTCCGTGCATTTCTACAAGGACATTGCGTACTTTCCAATCTTGTGATAGACGGGTCATCGCTTCGTAAACAGAACTATCTCCGTGTGGGTGATAGTTACCAATAACTGTACCAACAGTTTTGGCGGATTTTCTAAAGCCTTTTTCATGGGTGTTGCCCTCCTTATGCATCGCATAAAGAATTCGGCGTTGCACGGGCTTGAGGCCATCGCGGGCATCAGGAAGTGCGCGGTCTTGAATAATGTATTTACTGTAACGACCAAAGCGGTCACCTATAACTTCTTCTAATGGTAAATCTAAAAATTGCTCACTTTGTGGCAAGGTAGTTCCTCCTTAACTCAATGCTTACTTATGATTCAGTATGAATGTTTTCATTTTCAATGATATTTGTTTCTTCATCAAGCCCAAATTGAACGTGGGATTCTATCCATTTTCTTCGAGGCGCGACTTTATCACCCATAAGCGTCGTTACCCGGCGTTCTGCACGAGCTAAGTCATCAATTGTGACACGAATTAATGTCCGTGACTCTGGGTTCATCGTTGTCTCCCAAAGTTGATCTGCGTTCATTTCACCAAGGCCTTTATAGCGCTGGATAATGTACCCGGTTTTTAACTCCTTAATGGCTTGTTTCATTTCTTCGTCACTCCACGCGTAACGAACTTTTTCTTGCTTTCCCTTACCTTTTGATATTTTATAAAGGGGAGGTAAAGCGATAAATATTTTCCCAGCATCAATAAGCGGGCGCATATAGCGATAAAAGAACGTCAATAGTAATACTTGTATGTGCGCGCCATCTGTATCGGCATCTGTCATAATGATTACTTTATCATACTGGGCATCATCTACAGTAAAGTCTGCACCAACACCTGCACCAATCGTATGAATAATTGTTGCGATTTCTTCATTTTTAAAGACATCTTCTAATTTTGTCTTTTCCGTATTAACCACTTTACCACGTAACGGTAAAACAGCTTGGAATTTGCGATCCCGCCCTTGTTTAGCCGAACCACCTGCCGAATCACCCTCTACAAGGTACAATTCATTTTTCTTTGGATTCCGCGATTGCGCCGGTGTAAGTTTTCCACTGAGTAAAGCATCTTTTCGTTTCTTTTTCTTGCCTGAACGTGCATCATCTCTTGCTCGTCGTGCGGCTTCACGTGCTTCTTTTGCCCGTATTGCTTTTTTAAGTAGCGATTGAGCCAATTCAGCATTCTCCTCTAAAAAGTAGCCTAGTTGCTCGGTAATAACCGTATCAACAGCTGTTCGCGCTTCGCTTGTACCGAGTTTCCCTTTTGTTTGACCTTCAAATTGTAACTTTTCTTCTGGAATTCTTACGCTAATAATACTAGTAAAACCTTCTCTAATATCATTACCATCTAAATTTTTATCTTTATCTTTTAGTAGATTTATTTTACGTGCGTATTCATTAAACACACGGGTTACACCAGATTTAGCTCCTACTTCATGTGTACCACCGTCTTTAGTCCGCACATTATTTACAAAACTTAATATACTTTCGGTATAGCCATCGTTAAATTGGAAGCTAAAATCCACTTCAATACCATGGTGTTCACCTTCAAAAGCAACGACATCATGTAATACATCTTTATCTTCATTTAAATATGTAACAAATGCCTTAAGTCCTTCTGGGTAGACATATTCTTCGGTTACGTTGTGGCGCTTATCGATGAGGGTAATGTTAATACCTTTAAGTAAAAAGGCAGATTCTCTTAAACGTTCAGATAATATTTCAAACTGGAACGTTGTCGTCGAGAAGATGGTGGGGTCTGGTTTAAAGTGTATGGTTGTTCCTGTTTGCTTCGTTTTACCAATTTCAACAAGATCGCCATCGGAATGCCCTCCATGTGAAAATGATTGTTGCATCACTTTGCCATCACGTTTAATTGTCACGGTTAAGTGTTCAGAGAGCGCATTAACCACAGACGCACCGACCCCGTGTAGTCCACCAGATGTTTTATAACCACCTTGTCCAAACTTACCGCCGGCATGCAGAACTGTCAATATGACTTCGGGTGTAGATTTCCCTGATTTATGCATGCCAATAGGCATACCGCGTGCTTCATCTGTTACGGTAATGCTGTTATCTTTTTCAATGGTGACAGTGATTTTCTCACCGTAACCAGCAAGCGCTTCATCTACCGCATTATCGACAATTTCATAGACTAAATGATGGAGACCACGGGCATCTGTAGAGCCAATGTACATCCCCGGTCTTTTTCTAACGGCTTCTAGGCCTTCTAATACTTGAATTGAATCATCTGTATAATTATTTGTTCGTGTCAACGTTCTTTTCCCCTTCCAAGTGCTCGATTTAAAAGTGAGCACATAACGAACTGTTGTTTGAATAAGCTCATAAAGTATAGCACGACTCGTCTTTAGAAGACAAGCGGTCGTTCTAACTCATAACCTCATAATACTTCACTTTAATACACGTATCCATAATTAATTTGACATCTTGATGATAACGCTTAAATACTGCTTCGTCATAGATACCTAGCTGTGCCCAAACAACAGGTGCATCAATATTAATGGCCGCTTTTACAATGTCATCTAAGAACATCGCTTTTCTAAAAACGTTGACAATATCAACGGGTTCGTTGATGTCAGACAATGTTGCGACACTTTTTTCACCCAATGCTTCCTTAATCGTGGGATTAACAGGAATTATTTTATAGCCAAGCTGTTGCATTTTTAAACTCACCTGATAGGATGTTCGATTAGGTTTATTAGACAACCCAACGACGGCAATCGTCTTAGCTTCAGTTAAAATATGTTGAAAAGTTTGATTCGATGTTTGTTCAGTGTACACGGACTCTTCACCTCATTTTTTAGTCTCTTCTTTCTTAGTTTAAGCTTTTTAGGTTAAAAAGGTCAACTAACACCTGATATAACCGTTACTTAATCAACTTTTTTAAGACCTGGTCTTAAAACCCTTTTACTCTTATATAAAACGTGTTACAATAAGGCGACGAATCTGTATGAAAAGAGGAACAGTTATATGCTTTATTATGTATTATTTATTGTATTAGCTTATTTACTTGGTTCAATACCTTCCGGTCTTATTGTTGGTAAGTTGTTTTACCAAACAGATATCCGTGAACATGGTAGTGGTAACCTTGGTGGCACAAATACCTTTCGTGTGCTCGGTAAGAAGGCAGGCATGATTGTCACAATTGCTGACGTATTAAAAGGCACATTAAGTATCATCATCCCTATGTTGTTTAGCCCGATTGAGGTTAACTTACTCATCATTGGTGTGTTTAGTGTCATCGGACATATGTACCCTGTATTTGCGCAATTTAAAGGAGGTAAGGCAGTCGCTACTTCTGGTGGTCTTGTACTAGGACTCAGTCCATTATTATTCTTTGTCATTTTGGCCTCATTCTTTATGTTCCTATATATAACGAAATATGTTTCGTTATCATCAATCATTACGAGTTTCATCGCAGTCATCACAGCACTTGTTATGTCACGTTACGATTTATTGATTTTAACAGCCGTTTTACTTACCTTTATCATTTATCGACATATTCCGAATATAAAACGTATTCTCAATAAAACTGAACCAAAGATCACTTGGCTGTAATTTATTTATAACGGCGCACACAATTTGTGTGCGTTTTTTATATGAAAAAAGACAATTTATATTAAACCCAAGTAAAATAGATTGAAACAAAGAAAGACTCTTAGTATACTCGTTAGATAAGAAAGAACTGAAAGGGGATGCAAGATTATTGACCTCATCCAAAAAAAACTTACCAAATAAACAAGCCCGTCATCGCTTATTCGGGTCTGTTGCGCCAGGCGAAAAGACAAAACCAGTAGAAAAAGAACAAATGGCTGATTTGCAGAATACTAAAAATGACTTCCTATTTCACATTGATGCTGTAGGTATTACTAATGTGAAGCACCCTGTCATTATAAACGGTGATAAAGAGCCAAAAATACAAACATCCATCGGAACGTTTACTATGACATCATCCATCGTAAAAGACAGTAAAGGAACAAACATGTCACGGTTCACCGAGCAATTAGAAGCTTATTTTCAACAGAATAAATTGACGACGAAACTTAGCGACTTACAAGCTTTCACAAAAGAATTAAGTGCCCGTCTCAAAACGCAAGATGCTCAAATTGAACTAAGTGTTCCTTACTTTTATCAACAAGCTGGACCGTATTCAAAGTTACAAGGTCTTAACCATATTGACCTGAATTTTAAGGTGACTTATGATGAAAAAGAAGGTTTTACGACAACCGTCGGTATCGTCGCAACAATTACAACCCTTTGTCCATGTTCGAAGGAAATCAGTGAATACAGTGCGCATAACCAACGTGGCGTTGTAACGATTAATGCCCTTTTAAACGCGTCTTTTGATGAAACGTTTGTTGATTGGAAAGCAGTGTTACTAGAAATGGCTGAATCTAATGCCAGCGCCCGTATTCATCCCGTCTTAAAGCGAACAGATGAAAAGGTTGTTACCGAACACGCTTATGAAAATCCGCGATTTGTAGAAGATATGGTTCGCTTAGTTAGTGCCGATCTCTATGAATGGGAAGATGTTGTAAAGTTCGATGTTCACTGTCAAAATGAAGAGTCTATCCATCTACATGATGCGATTGCATCGATTCATTATGATAAAAGAGATGAAACGAAGTGATCAAAAAATTATTCATTGCTATCATTCAATTTTACAGAAAATACATTAGCCCAGCAAAACCACCCAGCTGTCGCTTTCATCCAACCTGTTCAAGTTATGGTTTAGAGGCGATTGAACGCTTTGGAGCTTTAAAAGGTGGCTACTTGACGATCAAAAGACTATTAAAATGTCATCCGCTTCATCCTGGCGGCTTTGATCCTGTACCATTAAAAAAAGAAAAATCGTCTAAAAAGATACAATGATTATAAACGTATGAAAGACTAAACCCAGTATGGCGGTATCTGACCACCTACTGGGTTAATTACTATCACAAATTGAATCGTTTAATATGCTCATCATACCCCTCACCTATTAACACCTCTTTTTGATAAGGGGGAAATAAATCGTAATGAGGAAAGTCATCCTTATAATCGATCCATTCAGGTTTTAGGTCGTAGCGTTCTCCCCAGGCCATTAACTTCTTCAGGTCATTACAACCGACTTTTGTGACAGAAGTAGCACCATCAAAACGTTGATCTTGCCAATAATGCGTAATAATAGCGATTTCCCCATTGGTTACTTTGTTTTTCCACTCATTTAATTCCTGACGACTAATTCCGAAGGCCATTATTGCTTCATCGCCTTTAGATAGGCCTCGTGCCAATCCGGGAATTTTTTTCGAACGGAGAGTGGTCGAAAACTGTCTTTTTTCACAATGACATGATCACTAAAACCTGTAACTAACAGGGTATCTGCCCCATTAGTGACCTCATAACCGTACCGTGTTCGCAATCCATCATAACGTTCAACCCATGTTGTCACAAAGCAAGGCTCCCCGTATTTAGCAGGGGACATATAATCTGCTTCAATATGTGTCACTGGTGACACAACGCCCGCTTGTTCCATGTCATGGTAATTAAAGCCTAATGCTTCAATAAAAGCTGTTCGTCCAATTTCAAACCATACGAGATAGTTCGCGTGATAAACAACCCCCATTTGGTCTGTTTCTTGATAACGCACATTGATTTTCTCTGTTACTTTCTTCACTCATCTACACTTCCCTTTATTTGTTGCCAAGCATTTTTAAAATCTTGCACAGATAGTTCTGTAAAAGTTTCCGTCAATTCATCGGCTTCTGATAAGCGCAATGCCTGAAATTGAATGGCCTCTTCGACTAGATTGACGACAAATCGCGCATTGCCAGTTATCGCTTGGTCAGTGAATTGCTCAAGGAGATAGTCTTTCACTTCTTGATTCACTTGATAATGGTAACGTTCAATATGAAATAATGAAATATCTAGTAAGTCATTTCCTGAATAATCTTGGAAAACAAAATATTTTTTAAAACGAGAACTTAAACCGGGATTGCTGTCGATAAATCTTTTCATATCCTGTTTGTACCCAGCAAGAATAACGACAAGATTTTCGTTATGCTTTGTCATTTCATCTACTAACGTATCAATCGCTTCTTTACCGAAATCATTTTCTCCACGATAGAGACTATAAGCCTCATCAATAAAGAGTACTCCGCCTAAAGCTTCACGAATTTTATTCTTTGTTTTAATAGCGGTTTGGCCAACGTACCCTGCGACTAAATCACTGCGAGAAGCTAAAATAACATGGCCCCGTTTTAATAATCCACGCTCTTTTAATAGTTTAGAATATATTTTGGCGACAGTTGTTTTACCTGTACCTGGATTACCAGAAAAGACGGCATGAAGTTGAATGGGTACCGATGGTAAACCTTGGTTCTTCCTTGTTTGTTGAATCTTCACGAATGAGGACAATTTTTTCACTTCATCTTTTACATGTGTTAAACCTACTAAGTTTTCTAGCTGCTCCATTGGATCAGTATCGTCTTTTTCATCATCCATGACAGCTAAATCTTTAGATTCAATATGCATATGATCAAGCCAATCATCTTGTTCGTCTACAGAAATGGAAGCACCTTTTTTAAAGATCGCTTTCATCACTAAGTCTCTTACCGTACGTGCATTACCAAATGAGTCATCTACTTTCGCTCGTTCAATTAAGCCATAGAAGCCATTTAACGCTGTTTCGGTGAAGAAATAATCATTATGAAGTGCAGCTTCTTCAGCGATTTCTAACAACTCACTCATTTTAAAGTCAGGTAAATGGATGAAATTTTGTTCAGGGAAGCGACTTCTTAGGCCGGGGTTTGCCCATAAAAATTGCCGCATTTCTTCTGGATATCCTGCTAAAATCACTGCGAATTTTCCAGCATACTCCCCACTTGTCATAGCTGAAACCAAAGTATCAATGACTGATTGACCGTAATCACTCCCGCTTTGGTTTTGTCGATGAAGGCTATAAGCTTCATCAATAAATAAAACCCCACCTACGGCTTCTCTAATATAGGCCATGGTGTTTTCTTCACTTTGCCCAACGAATGAACCGACAAGATGGGACCTGTTTACCTCAATCACTTTTTCTGTTTCCAACAGGCCTAACTCATGATAAATCTCAGCTAAGAGTCGCGCGATGGTTGTTTTACCTGTTCCAGGGTTACCAGTGATAATCATATGCAGTCCTGGTTCATCGATCATTTGAAAACCAATAGATTTCCGGTCTTGTTGGTATTTTAAGTAATGATAATATTGTCGCATATAACGTTTGACATGCTCTAATCCAATCATTGATTCAAGCTTTTCTAATGGCGATTGCTTTAATTCGGAATTGAATATTGAAGGAAAAGCATCGTAAAATTGATTGATAAGCTCATGCACGTGCCGAACGTGCTCATTAATGGTGCCCGTTTTTACACCTGTGCGTCGGTTATCTATTAAATCTATACCTTCATCCAGTGTGCCCTCTAGTTCAACTAATACATTTTTTAGCTCGATAAATATTTTGTGTAATGGTTGTTCTTTACCTGATTGGTAAATGGACACATGGCGTGTAAGTTCAAAGAAACGATTAATTTCCGCTTTTAACAGCGTCATTTTCTTTAATTTTAATTGATCAAAATCCGTTTCCCGTAAAGTAAAGTCAGCGATATCAAGCGTTCTAATGTCTTGAAATACGCGATAAAATTGTTTGATTTGGGTCATTGAATCAATCATTGGTAGCTTTTGATCATATTCTTTAGCAATATTTAAGAGCTTGTCAGATAAATGATCCGTTTCATGGTGTCGCATTAAGCGATGATAAACGAGCATCGTGTGCAGTGCGCTAACAGCAGTATGGGCTAACTTATCTGGCTCTATGCGATATTGATCGATGGCACGTAAGCAATCGATCTCTCTATAGGGTGGTTTCGTGTTGATATCTGTCCAATTAAGTAGTGTTGTTTCATTTATTTTCGAAAAAATTAAGTGATTTGTCATTCTACATCCCTCTCTTTCATCCTTCTAATAGTTTAACATAAATAAATACATTTGATGACTTATCTGTTTTTATGCCATAACAAAAAGCCGCCCTGCTGGACGGCTTTTTTCAGTTTGTTAAGCTTCGTTTTCAAGTAGCTTATTACGTAAAACCATTTGTAAGATACCACCATGACGGTAATAGTCAATTTCAACTTCACTATCAAAGCGAGCAAGAGCTTCAAATTTAGTAATAGTGCCATCTTCAGCGGTAGCTGTTATTGTGACGACTTGGTTTGGTGTAACTGATTCATCAATCTCAACAGAGATGGTTTCACGTCCATTTAATCCAAGTGTATCAGCATCTTCGCCAGCCGTAAATTGAAGCGGAAGAACACCCATCATGACAAGGTTACTGCGGTGAATACGCTCATAACTCTTAGCAATAACGGTTTTTATACCAAGAAGATTCGTCCCTTTAGCGGCCCAATCACGTGAAGAACCCATGCCATAATCGTTGCCAGCTAAAATAGCTAAGCCGGTTCCTAGTTCTTGATACTTCATTGCTGCATCGTAAATTGGCATAACTTTCTCTTTTGGCCAGAAAGTTGTATAACCACCTTCAGTACCAGGTGCCAGCATATTTTTAATGCGGATATTACCAAATGTTCCGCGCATCATTACTTCATGATTTCCACGACGTGAACCGTATGAATTGAAGTGACGTGGTGTGACACCATGTTTTTGTAAGTATCGGCCAGCTGGCATATCTTTTGCGATTGCGCCGGCAGGTGAAATATGATCAGTTGTCACAGAATCACCAAACTTACCGATCACTCGTAGGTTATTTAATGGTTTCACTTCATCTGGGTCACGTGAAAGATTTTCAAAGAATGGTGGATTTTGAATATATGTTGATGATTCGTCCCACTCATAAAGTGGCTCATCTGTTGTTTCGATTTGATTCCAACGTTCGTTAGAATTAAAGATATTCGCATATTCCTTCTTGAAAATTTCAGGTGTGACAACTTTGAAGACTTCATTGCGTATCTCATCTAATGATGGCCACAAATCATCAAAATAGACAGGTTCATTGTTTTGGTCATAACCTAAGGGTTCTTTCATTAGATCAATATCAACAGTCCCTGCTAGCGCATATGCTACAACAAGCGGTGGGGATGCTAAGTAGTTTGCTTTAACGAGTGGATGAATCCGCCCTTCAAAGTTACGGTTTCCAGATAATACCGATGCAACAGTTAAATCGTGCTCGACAATCGCCTCTTCCACTGAAGGTTCAAGCGGACCAGAATTACCAATACATGTTGTACAACCATAACCAACGAGATTAAAGCCAAGCTCTTCAAGATATTGCATAAGTCCTGCATCTTCTAAATAGCGTGTGACGACTTTAGAACCGGGGGCCAAAGAAGTTTTTACGTAAGGCGGTACTGTTAAGCCCTTTTTAACTGCGTTACGTGCGAGTAAACCAGATCCTAACATAACGTATGGATTTGATGTATTTGTACAAGATGTAATCGCCGCAATGGCAAGTGAACCAGTATGCATCTCGCTTTTTATACCATTTTCGTGCTTTACTTTCGCCACTTTATCAAATTCTTCTTTACCTAAGCCAAAACCATGATTTCCTTGTGGTCCAGTGATTGCTTCATGGAATGAATGTTTCATATCTGAAAGTAAGATTAAGTCTTGTGGTCTTTTAGGTCCTGATAAACTTGGTTGTAAATCTGATAGACTAATTTCAACTAACTCTGTAAATTCAGGATCTGGCTGATCTGAATCATACCAGAGATCATTTGCTTTACAATAGGCTTCTACCAACGCAATATGTTCTTCCTCACGTCCAGTTAATCGCAAATAGTTTAATGCTTCTTCATCAACAGGGAAGAAACCACATGTTGCCCCGTATTCAGGTGCCATATTTGAAATAGTTGCCCGATCTGCAAGGGGCATTTCTTTTAAACCTGGTCCAAAGTACTCGACAAATTTACCTACTACTTTTTTCTCGCGGAGCACTTGCGTAACTTTTAGTGCTAAATCCGTTGCTGTAATGCCGTTCGGCATAGAACCAGTGAACTTGACACCGATAACATCAGGTGCAGGGAAATAGGAAGGTTGCCCGAGCATACCTGCTTCAGCTTCGATACCACCGACACCCCATCCAAGAACGCCTAAACCATTAACCATTGTTGTATGTGAGTCAGTTCCAACTAAAGTATCAGGATAAGCGTCAATTGAACCATCACTATTCTCCTGTTGGTGGACCACTTTCGCAATATACTCCAAGTTCACTTGGTGAACAATCCCTGTTGCTGGCGGAACTGCACGATAATTATCAAAGGCTTTTTGCGCCCAGTTAAGGAATTGATAACGCTCCATGTTCCGTTCGAATTCATAGTCCATATTCGCCAGTAACGCACTATTTGTTCCGAATTCATCTACTTGAACTGAGTGGTCGATAACGAGATCAACAGGTACTTCGGGATTAATTTGATCAGCCTTCCCACCCATGTCAACCATCGCTTTACGCAATGATGCCAAGTCTACAACGGCAGGAACACCCGTAAAGTCTTGTAAAATAACACGTGATGGTTTAAACGGTACATCTGTCTTCTCCGTTTTCCCCCAATTAATTAAGCCATCAATATGCTCTTCGTTGATAATACGTCCATCATATTGTCTTAATAACGATTCAAGTAAAACACGAATCGAGAACGGTAGGCGGTTGATATTTCCTTTACCTGCTTCTTCTAACGCTTTTAATTTGTAATAGTTTACTTTTTTTCCGTTAAGCTCAAATGTTTGCTTAGTTTTGATCACTTAATCTGATCCCTCCTATGTCGTTCTATTCCTAGGGTAACGCGCATCTACATAAAAAGACACGGCTATTTACTTTACTATTGTAAAGTAAAAACGTAAATATGTAAAATATTTCGACAATATTTTTCAAAGAGATGCTTGTTGGGGGCATTATTAACTGATTTGACCTAACGTTTGAATATCTGGATAAGGTAAACTCAAGGTGAACATGGTGCCTTCATTTAACTTAGATGTCGCTATTAATTTACCGTGATGGTCTTCCACAATTTTTTTAGACATATTAAGACCAAGACCCGTCCCCGACTGTTTAGTCGTAAAAAAAGCCTCCATAATATTAGACAATTGTATGTGCGGGATACCGGGACCCGTGTCTTTAATCGTTACATGGAGCTCACGTGTATCATGTATGCCGGTAATATATATACTTCCCTCTTCTTCAATGGCCTCTATTGCATTTTTTATTAAATTTATAAAGACTTGTTTGATTTGACAACGGTTACCTAAAAAGTGAAGGTTATCAGTTAAATCTACATTAAGATGAATTTTATGTGTGAGTAATTGTTGTCTGAAAAGAATGGCCATATCTTGGCAAATACTATTGATTGTCATAAGCTCCCAATCCTGATGCTGGGGCTTAGCAAAGGAAAGTAATTCATGTGTTAATCTTTCCATTCGATTTAATTCATCTCCAATTACTTGGTAGTACTCTTCTTCATATGCTACTCCCGCTCGAATCAGTTCAATAAAGCCTCTCAGTGATGTAATGGGATTTTTGAATTCATGAACTAGTCCAGCAGACATTTCCCCCAAACTGATTAATCGTTCCGCATGGCGTGTTAAATGTGTATGGTTATTATCCAAAGGAATAGAACGAAAGCTAAGCAAATGTATACCATTCAGACGATTTAATCAAAAGGAGCGCACTTCCGCACTAATGGACGCCATTGACTTAATTTTCACTTTCTCTCCTGAAACTATATCTTGTGTTAAATGATTATCTAGGTAATTTTCAATAACGGAGTATGAGTCGTGGTGTAAGATTTGAAATATATAAGTAGCCTCTAAAGAGTGTTTAGGTAAGTAAATTGCTGATGAAGTAGATTTGTATCTAATGATACCCGTTTGATCTATAACGATATAAAAATCGAATCCGTATCTTTCCATTTGTTCTGTTATCCATTCTGGCAAATGATATAAATTAAAATTGTTCGTATCGGCTTTTTGGAAAACGTCAAACATGTGTTGATTTAATAACGTTAAACACCAAGACTTAATAGACAATTTTGTCACCTTCCATTTATTAGATTCACACATATCATAGCATAATACATGTATTATTATACGTCTTCTTTCATTTTTTTCCTTATATAATCTAAAAATACGAGGATAGTCATAACTAACTTAGGTAGATAGTGACTTTTGACTGTGGTTTTGTCGAATGACTTATAGGTAAGTATGATATAGTGATTTTCTCCATAAAAAACTATAAGGCTGCTTCAAAATCTACACCATGATGGAAAAGACTATTTCCTAGAATGGTTTTAAGTTAGGTATTGAACTACCCCCACCTAACATTCTAACGAATGTTTGAGGAAGGGGATGCCATGCGAATGGACACATCGAGCCGCTTCATTGGATGCTTAAAACGCTTCTATGAGCTTTATTTGAGCTTATAGAACGTGTTTAAAGCATGTGTGAAAGATTATCTTTTGACAAATGATTTATGTTAGTGAAATCATCCTATTTTTTGTTTAAATTCATCAAAGGCGATGACTTTATCGCTTCAACGACCGAGTAATCTAGATAATGTATAGATATCTACTAGATTTTTCTCAACAAAAAAGTCATCCCCTCTGATTAAGTTTCTATCAGAAAAGATGACTTGTTTTTTGTGAATTTGCTCTAAAATGCGTTTCCAAGAAAAATTAAGCAGAACAGATCACAAAAAATCTATTCATTACTTAAAGCGCTAGAAACGTTGATATGAAGCTATTTACCTGGGTTTTGATTATTCATAGCGCGCATCATTTGATTGATCTTTTTTTGCGACGGCTTTTGACCCATTTGCATCATAAGTGTACGGAGCATTTGCTCATTAATTGGTGGATTTTTCTTAAGGTAATCCATCATATATTTTCTTGCGATGAAAAAGCCAAGTGCAGCCCCTGCAACAAGCGCAAGAATAGCGATGAGGATAACCCAACCGATCCCTAATGTCATAATTCAACTTCCTCCTTCAAATCATTTCTTACTTAGTATATTAAATATTACGAGATATTACAATAGTAACAAGTAAACTCAATAGGTGATTAAGTAGTTGTGCATTAATCAATAAGAAACCTAGACCAAAGATCACTGAATATGGTTTTTAAAATATGCATTTGAACAGGTATATTTTCTTCATGTGCCATAACATTAACTTGACTCTTGTCTGTAATGAATTTCAACCCTGTAACCATGGATATGTCAACAAAAAATTTATACTTTCCTATCCTACAACAAAAAAGCAGAGCCGCGGTAAAAGTACCGGGGCTCTGCTCATCGTCTAATCAGAGCTTCTGTCTTTTTAACAAAAACGATTATTTATTTGCTACAGCTTCAAAACGTGCGACAACGTTTTCTACAGTGAAACCGAAGTGTTCCATAATCTGATTACCTTCACCCGAAGCACCAAATGTATCGATTCCTAAGATATCACCTTCGTCTCCTGCATAACGGTCCCATCCAAGTGAAGAGCCCATTTCAATCGCAAGACGTTTTTTCACATCTTTAGGTAATACAGCATCCTTATATGCTTGATCTTGTTGTTCAAAACGATCCCAAGCAGGCATACTTACAACGCTTACGTCATGACCTTTAGCTTTAAGTTCTGCTTGAGCGCGAACAGCAAGTTGAACTTCAGACCCAGCAGCGATCAAGATACCATCTGCCACTGCTTTTTCAGCTGGACTGACGATATAACCGCCTTTTTTGACGCCTTCATAATTTGTGCCAGGTAATGTTGGTAAGTCTTGACGCGTTAATACAAGAAGTGATGGCGTATCAGTTGACTCCATCGCTAAGCGCCATGCGGCGTTAACTTCATTTCCATCAGCTGGACGTAACACAGAAATACCAGGCATTGCTCTAAATGCAGCTAATTGTTCGACTGGTTCGTGAGTCGGACCGTCTTCACCTACGGCGATTGAGTCGTGTGTTAACACGTAGGTAACCGGTAATTTTTGAATGGCAGAAAGACGAACAGCTGGGCGTAAGTAGTCACTAAAGACAAAAAATGTCCCGCCGTACACTTTTAAACCACCGTGAAGCGCCATACCGTTAAGAGCAGCAGCCATGGCGAACTCACGAACACCAAACCAAATGTTACGGCCCTTATAGTTCGTTTTATCAAAGTCTTCTTCATCATCCATACGTGTTTTATTAGATCCTGCAAGGTCAGCACTACCACCGAAAAGTGATGGAACTGCTTTAGAAATCGCATTGACTAATTTGCCACTAGAAGCACGTGTAGCTAGTGTATCTTCACCAGGCGTGAATGTTGGTAATGTATCAGCCCAACCTTCAGGTAATTCGTTATTCATTGCCAGCTTAAACTCCTCTGCAAGTTGAGGATAAGCCGCTTTATAATCAGCAAATAATTTATTCCATTTTTCTTCTGCTTCAGCACCACGTGTAGCTACTTTTTCTTTAAAGTCAGCATAAACTTCTTCAGGTACTTCAAATGGAGCATGTGTCCATCCGTAGTTTTCACGAACAAGCTTGATTTCATCATCTCCAAGTGGCGCACCGTGCGCATCACTCTTACCTTGTTTGTTAGGCGAACCGAAACCAATCACTGTTTTGATTTCAATCATTGTTGGTTGCGTTGTGTTTGCCTGCGCTTCTTTGATGGCTGCTTTAATTGCTTCAACATCCGTGCCATCATCGACACGGATAACTTGCCAATTGTAAGATTCAAAGCGTTTTTCAACTGATTCTGAGAATGATTTATCTAGATCACCATCGAGTGAAATATCATTTGAATCGTAAAGAACGATTAATTTACCTAAACCTAAGTGTCCAGCAAGTGACGCAGCTTCATGAGAAATACCTTCCATTAAATCACCATCACCTACAAGTGCATAGCTATAGTGATCAACGATATTAAAATTCTCTTTATTGTATTTAGCAGCTAAATGCGCTTCTGCCATCGCCATACCAACTGTCATCGCAATCCCTTGTCCAAGTGGACCTGTTGTTGCTTCAACGCCATCAGTATCTGTTACTTCAGGGTGTCCAGGTGTATGTGAACCTAGTTGACGGAAGTTTTTAAGGTCGTCAATGCTTAGGTTGAAACCTGATAAATGTAGCAGTGAGTAAAGTAACATTGAACCATGCCCTGCTGATAGTACAAAACGGTCACGATCGAACCATTTTGAATGTTTAGGGTTTTGATTCATAAACTCTGTCCATAAAGTATACGCCATTGGTGCCGCTCCCATTGGTAACCCTGGGTGCCCTGAGTTGGCCTTTTGGATTGCATCAATAGAAAGCGTCCGAATCGCATTAATTGATGTTTGTTGTATTTGATTTGTCATACGTGATTAACCCCTTTCTGGATTCATACATAAGTTGATATGTACGTACAATTAATATCCTATAATGAAAACGCTATTTACACAAGACATAATTGTACATTTTAATGAATAATCTTAATTTTTTGACCGTAAATCCTTAATTTTTTGGGGTGTCACATCTTCCCCGTTAGGATCAACAATTTTCATCCCTTTAAATTGGTTTTTAAAGGATTTTCTTACGTTTTTTAAATAGGCTTCTCGCAGCGCTTGCTGTTCTTCCTTTTCTTCACTGGATAAACCTTCAGCTTTCGCTTTGTTGGCTAGAACATTGATACGATTTAACTTGTCTTGTGACAGCATGGTTGAATCTCCCTACTTTGATTGATTTGTTTCTTACCTATCATAACGAATCTTCACTGCTTTCTGCAAGTGTAAGGTGTTCTTGGTATCGTCTGTGAACGGTCGCTTTTGATACATCGTAACCTAATCCCTTTAAAGTAAGAGAGATATCTTTAAATGTTAGTCCACGATTTCTCAGTCTAATCACTTCTTCTACCGGAAAAGAAAGTTTATCTCGCCCTTTACTCCGATCAATATTTGATAAATTCTTTTCTGGTTTATAACCATTTTCAATGGCTTTTTTCATCCCACGTTTAATCTTAAGGTTATGAATTTTTCTTTGATACTCTTCAACTATCCCAACAATTTCAAGCACCATTTGATCTGATTCAGACAACTGAAACTCTCCAGATTGAGACAACGTATAGATTTTCACGTGCATTTTATTTAGTTGATGAAAGATCGCAATTTTTGTTTGACCTCGCCCTAAACGGGTGTCGTCTTGTACTAAAATAGCGTCAATATCACCGTTTTGACAACGGTCAAACAGTGACAGTAAACCTTCTCGTTCAATCGTGTAACCACTGACTTTCTCTTCTATAATATCACACACGTGCATTTTCTTTTGTTCAGCTAACTTAAGCAATTCTTGGCGTTGTCTAATAAGTGAAGAAGCTTGTTCGTTTTTTGTGGTACTTACCCGACAATAGATAATCACCTTCATTTTTACACCTTCTTTTTGGGAAACGTATTTTCTGTTTTAGTTTAGAAAACTTGTTCATTCATGTCAATCCTTTTTCGAACAAACGTTTGATTTCAACTTTGTTATTATGGTATACTTTATTTAAAATTGATTGGAGGGATTTAATGTGGAAACCCTATCAAAAAGGCAAGAAGCTATTTTGAATTATATTAAACATTATCAAGCGACAAAAAATTATCCCCCTTCTGTCCGAGAAATTGGAGAAGCAGTTGGGCTATCTTCTACATCAACGACGCATGGACACCTTGCGCGCATGGAGAAAAAAGGTTATATCAGACGTGATCCAACTAAACCACGTACAATTGAGATTATAGATGGTACGGATTTAAATCCGAAAATGAAAAGCGAAGTCGCTTATGCACCTCATATTGGTAAGGTAACGGCTGGTCTTCCTATAACCGCGTTGGAGAACATTGATGAATACATTCCAGTTCCTTCATACTTAATGAGCCAACAAGCGGATACTTTTGCCTTAACAATAGAGGGTGACAGTATGATTGAGGCGGGTATCCATAATCGTGACGTTGTGATTGTTAGACAACAAAATACAGCCAATAACGGCGATATCATTGTTGCATTAACAGATGATGGTGAAGCCACGGTGAAACGTTTCTTCAAAGAAAAAGATCACATACGTCTCCAACCAGAAAACTCCAACATGGAACCTCTTATCTACAGTAACATCACTGTTTTAGGTAAGCTTGTTGGACTCTATCGACATATGAATTAACGTCTGTTTTTAACACGTATTGTTTATAAAAGGGCAAAAAGTATCATAATACAAAAACGTGGGGTTGAATAAAAAACAACCGCCACGTTTTTTTCTTAGTTATTTTTTACACTAAAACTTGCTAATCCAAGAAGTCGAAGTCTCGCTTGCACCTGGGCACAGGTAAGTGCTGAGTGGACGTTTACTCTATAATAACGATTCATGCCCATGGTCATCAGAGTAAGCGTGGTTTCAAAACCATGGGATTTTAACAGTGCTTGTCGTTTTTCTGCTTTATCCCTATTTTTAAATGAACCACATATAACACTCGACGGTGTCGTTTTTTTATCTAGGAGTGACGTTATCCCCTTTACATGTGCCGTAGCGATGCTGTTTATTGTCTGTTGCTTTTGCAACATGGCATAATCATTTGGATGGTCAATGAAATAGGATTCCGTCAAAACGGCTGGCATACGCGTATTTCTTAAAACATAAAAGTCTCCTTTCTTTATCCCTCGATCTCTGACTTTTAATTCAGCAATAATACTTTGATGCACGCGTTCGTGATAGCCTTTTGTTTTTTCTCTCGTATGAAGATAACGATAGCTTTCAAATCCTGTACCACCCCCTGCATTTATATGAATAGAAATGAATAAATCGGCTTTAAATGCATGGGCTTTCTCAACTCGCTGATGCAGTGATACGGTCTCATCTACTGAACGAGAAAGTGATAAGACAATTTTCGGATGGTGATATAGTTGTGCCGATATTCTTTTAGCAATCGCAAGCGTTAAATCTTTTTCTTTTAAGTTTTTATATACAGCTCCAGGGTCATGACCACCATGACCAGGATCAATAAAAATACGCATAATGACTACCTCTTTCCTTCTTTAGCTTATTAATGATATACTGTGTGAGGACAACATTTGTAGGAGGAATTAAGAATGAAAAAATACATCGTAGTAATTATTAGTTTAATCACCATCACACTTTTAATGCTTACCGCTTGTAGCAACAATGCGTCATCGAATGACAGTGTAAAGGATGAGATGACCTTTGAAGAAGAACAAACACGGTTTTATGATGATTTTCCAGAAGTAGATAAAGCCCCATTAGTAACAATTGAACTTGATTCTGGAGAGGAAATTGTATTAGAACTGTATCCAGATATAGCCCCAATTACAGTAGCGAATTTTATCTCGCTAGTAGAAAGTGGTTTTTATGATTCACTCGGCTTCCACCGTGTGATTGAGAACTTTATGATTCAAGGGGGCGACCCTTTAGGTAATGGATTAGGTGGACCTGATTATTCAATTCCTGGTGAGTTTAAGTCCAATGGGTACGATAATACATTGAATCATGAACGTGGTGTTATCTCCATGGCACGTTCACAGTCACCCGACTCTGCCGGTTCACAATTCTTTATTATGCATGCTGATAGTGACCATCTTGATGGTGATTATGCCGCATTTGGACGCGTCATCGACGGAATTGAGGTCATCGATCAGATTGCTGCTGTAGAGACAAAAAAAGACGATGTCCCAGTGATCAAACAAGTAATGACACGAGTGACTGTCGATACCCAAGGTGTGGATTATCCGGAACCATTAAAAAAATAAGCGCTACATTATTATCGATAGTTAAACACAAAAACGGCACCATCTGCTTTTCTTCAATGAAGAAGTCCAAGCAAATAGTGCCGTTTTTTTTTGGTGTACACTCTATATTACTGAGAAGGGATTTAATAAATGATTATGAATCTAACCGTGCTTTGTTTTCGTTATAGTAGTAAATAATGAACCCAATCACACTAATAACAAAGAATAAAATCCATGTTAACAGTGATAATTGAAAAATTAAATAGAGACTAAAGACGACTGCTACAATGGGTAGGGTTGGAACGAATGGCACATAAAACTTACCATCTTTCGGGTTACCTTCTCGCTTTCTGATAACAATAATTCCGATAGCTAACATCATCATCACGATTAATGTGACGATATTTGTTACCTCTGCTAATTGCTGCAAAGGAACTAAACCAGTAAAAATACTCGTAATAATGCCTGCTGTCCATGTTGCTTTCGTTGGGACACCTGTCGTTTTATTTACATGATTCATATAGCTTGGAAGTAATCCACCTTTACTCATCGCATAGAGGAGTCTTGCTAATCCATAAAGCATCGCAATGAGAACTGTTAAAAGTGTCATAATGGCCCCCACAGATATAATGCTTGCGAGTACGTGCTGATCAACGTAACGCAAAGCGAAAGCGACCGGGTCTTTTACGTCAAGTTCACCAAAGGGGACTATTCCAGTTAAAACAAGTGTCACTAAAATATAAAGTAGCGCTGAAATGCCTATCGCAAAGAAGATTCCAAGCGGCAAACTTTTTTGCGGGTTTTTAACTTCTTCCGCGGCCATACTAATGGCGTCAAAACCTAAAAATGCAAAGAATAATAGAGCCGCTCCACTTGCAACACCATTAAAACCATATGGAAACATCGGTTGCCAGTTGCTCGGTTCTACAAAGAAAATTCCGACCACAATAAATAAAGTGATAATACCAAACTTAATAAAAAACATAAAGTTATTAAGTCTTAATGCCTTCTTAGCTTCAAATGACACTAACCACGTGACCAGTAAGGTCATTGACACCGCAATCAGGTCCACAAATGTACCTTGTTCTGGATTAAACGAAGCTTGAAAAACTAAAGGTAATCCAACTCCCATGCCATTCAAAAAACCATTAACATAGCCAGACCAACCAGATGCAACAGAGGCACTTGCAAGCAAGTATTCCCAGATAGTAAACCAACCAGCAACCCATGCCAGTCGTCTGCCAGCAATTTGTAACATATAGGCATAAGGTCCACCGACTACGGGATAACGACTTGCAAGCTCAGCATAACAAAGCCCCATCAAAAAAATAACAAAGCCAGCTAAAATAAACGAAAAAATTAAACCAGGCCCAGCATAATTTGCAGCCGCTGTTCCTGTGACGACGAAAATCCCCGTACCAATCACAGCTCCTAAACCTAATAAAACGAGATCAAGTGTCCCTAAATTCTTTTTTAACGGAATGGATTCCATACTCATAATGTGACTCCCCTTATATACATAATTTATCTTTTTTTATTTAAAATATACATCGTCGTAATCAACTTATACAACCGAAAGTAATGTTTTTTTTTAGTAGTTTGAAAGTCTTTTAAAAGTAACGCCAATAGAGCATAATCAGAACCTACGTGTACTTTTAGTTGGTCGACGTCATCTAATTACATGGTAAGATGCTTCTTCGTCGAAAAGGCCTCCAACATGTCATCAAAATTCCGGCCATCATCTGAATAATAATCCGTAAGAATAATGAATGATTTTTTCAATGTGACAAAAATAATATAAGCATCTCAGCGCTATTAACCTGTACAATTATATACAATCACAGGCTCTGTGCCAATAGGATTTCAAATATCTTTTTGTTTATCTTAAATATAAACATCAAATGAATCATAAGAAAAAGGCCCTCATGATATAGGCCTTAGTCACTAATGATGATGTGGCATGTCAACGTATAAGCGTTGATACATAACGTATCATGTCTGAATAATATCTTTAATAATACGCGCTGGATTCCCACCAATCACAACGTTATCAGGGAAACTCTTCGTCACAACCGCACCTGATGCAACGACAACACCGTTACCAAGTGTGACACCAGGATTAATGATAGCACCTCCACCAATCCATACATTATGACCAATGGTGATAGGCTTTGCGTATTCTTTACCAGAATTTCTTGCAGCATACTCGATTGGATGTGTGGCAGTGTAAATCTGTACATTTGGTGCTAACATACAATTGTCCCCAATCGTTACATCACACACATCGAGTATAACACTGTTAAAGTTAGCGTAAAAATTCTCGCCAACATGAGTATTATAACCATAATCAAATTGGATAGGTGGTTCCATGTGTAGATTTTCCCCAGTTGAACCTAACATTTTTTTTAATATTTTTTCTCGCTGAGTCGCCTCTTGTTCGGTCGTTTGGTTATATAGACGAACGCTTTTTCTGGCGTTTAAACGATCTTCTTTTAATTGTGAATCGCTCGGGTCATACATTTCTCCGGCTAACATTTTTTCTTTTTCAGTCATGCTATCTCCCCTATCTTTATTACTTTTTCAACTTAGATAAGTGCATCAGTTATATTAAGCAGAAAAACTATTTTGCTGATTCTGGAATAAACTGCGCATAAAAGTCTTGAATCCACGTTGATTTTAGTGAATGTTTCGGATAGATGAAAAATAACGGTCGTGTGAGACGCACGTCTTTTAATGATAAATAAGCTAAGTTGCTACTTATCACTTCATCTTCAACAACTTTTTCATACATAAACGATACAGCTTGCGAATTTCTTAAAATAGACTTAAGCAACATAAAGCTACCAATTTCATGGATTTCTTTAAATGATAAAAGTGAATCATTTTGTTGAGTTAAATATTGTTCAAATATTTTGCGCGTGCCAGATCCTTTTTCTCTTATGAGTAAAGGATACTGATAGAGATCAGTTACGCTCGCTTCTTTTTGCAAGAGTGGGTGTCCAGGTGAGACAACGGCTTTAAAATCCGTTTGTGTAAATGCATGATGGCTGAACATATCCTTATCAAAGATGCCCTCAATAAATGCACAATCGAGCTCATCATCTAATAACAGTTGAATAATGCGTTTTGTGTTATTTACTGAGACAGCGATATTGTCATGCCCTTTTTGAAGATAATCATTTAAATATTTAGGTAAATAATAATCTGCGATAGATAACGTAGCACCAATACGCATCGGTGCAGCAATCTGATTTAGCTTATTTTTTAAATGATGTTCATTAGACCTTTGAACTTGAACGTAATTATAAACCATCTTTCCTTGGTCTGTTAAATTGATCGCTTTACCCTTCATTTCTATAAGACGGGTTCCGTAGTATGCTTCTAACTTTTTCATGTGCTGACTTACGGCTGGTTGCGTTAAGTTCAATGCTTCGGCTGCTTTGGTGTAGTTCTTACACTCGACAACCTTTATAAATGTTAAGAGTTTTTGATCCAGCATTAAAATCGCTCCTTTTTTCAAATATCTTCATTTTTAAAAAAAGTGACATATTTGTCGGATGTAGTATAACATAAGTTTATTATAAATAACAAATCATCATTTTATTTTATCTTCTATTTCGGTTATGATACTAATGACAACGTTTAAGAAAGAAGGTTAATGAATTATTATGAAAAAAATACTTCCTGGTCTTTTACTTGCTTTTACGATCGCCGTGTTAGCGTCACTCGTGGAAACACTACTTCCCATGCATTTGATTGGTCGAGCGATTTTGGCTTTATTTATAGGTATATTACTCCACCCTTATATGATGAGAAACGATCGGTATATCCCCGGACTTGCCTTTACATCAAAAAAACTATTGAAATTTGCAATCATCTTAATGGGTAGTACGCTAAGTATCTCAGTAATCTTTAACGTCGGTAAATTGTCACTGAATGTCATGATTTTTACATTGCTAACATGTTTCCTTGGCGGTTATATCATTGGAAAAATGTTTGGTATTGATTGGCGATTAAGCTCATTAATCTCTGCAGGTACCGGCATTTGCGGTGGCTCGGCGATTGCGGCGCTATCACCTGTTATTAAAGCAAAAGATGCTGATGTTAGTTATGCGCTCTCTACAACATTTATTTTTGATATGTTGATGATCCTTTTGTTTCCCATCATGGGACAATGGTTAGGTTTATCAGACATTGCTTATGGTCTTTGGACGGGTACAGCGGTAAACGATACGTCAAGTGTAGTTGCGGCTGGCTATGCGTTTTCAGAACAAGCAGGCAATTTTGCTACAACAGTGAAATTAACTCGAACCTTGGCTATTATTCCAACAATACTCGTCTTTTCTTGGGTGCAACATCGAATAGAACCAACGTCACAGCGTATGAAATTCAATTTGACAGCGATTTTCCCCTGGTTTATATTAGGCTTTATTCTTATGGCCTTGCTTAACACCATTGGCTTTATTCCGATTCAAATACAATCTGTACTTCAGTCATTTAGTCAATTTTTAATGGTCATGGCACTGAGTGCTATTGGCTTAAGAACTTCTTTGAGAGATGTCAAACAATCTGGAACAAAACCGTTTATTCTAGGTTTTATAATATCTGCCCTTGTCGTTATTGTAGCCTTTTTGGTTGAAATGGCTATGGGTCTTATTACGTTTTAAATGGTCACTACAGTGGTATAAGATAAGTAGTTAGGTAGACTAAAAAGAAGAGGTGATTGATATGGATATCAATGGTATTATCAATCGAACTGTCACTAAAATCCTTACGGATGAAGCGTTTAAGGAACGCTTCTTTGATGATCCTGTTACGGCTTTAGAGGAAACGGCTGATGTTCACTTACCTAATGAGCATATTGACCCGATTATTGAAGGTGTTAAAGCTAAATTAAAGCTGAAGAAAACAACGAACATGCCGTATAATATGTAGTGGTTTTTATCTCTTATTGTTAACAAACACCGAGCGTCTGCGATTTAGTATTTAGCAGACGCTCGGTGTTTATTTCTCTTCAATTAATCGAAACATTGTTGTTTCGAAAATATTCCTTACAAGACGTGGATAGGTTGTTTTAGAATAACATCAGTTAGTCCGAGGCTTATTTTGATTTTTCAAACGCTTGCTTTAAGTCGTCTATTATATCCTCAACATCCTCTAACCCAACAGATAAGCGGATTAATCCAGGTGTAATCCCCGCCTCTTTTAATTGTTCATCATTTAATTGGCGGTGTGTTTCTGATGCTGGGTGAAGCACACACGTTCTAATATCTGCCACATGGACAACGTTGCTTGCAAGTTCTAATCCGTCCATGAATTTTATCGCTCGGTCTTTACCACCACTAATGTCAAAAGAAATCACACCACTTGCACCAGCTGGGGTGTATTTTTTCATCCATTTATGATTCGGGTCTGTTTTAAGACCAGGATAAAACACAGTCTGTACCTCAGTTGAAGCATATAAAAATTCAGCAACCTTCAACGCGTTTTCACAGTGCTTTTCCATTCTTACTGCTAAAGTTTCAAGCCCTAAATTTAATAAAAAAGCAGTGTGAGCTGCAGGATAAGCACCTATATCCCGCATCAGCTGAACACGAGCTTTTGTAATATATGCGGCTTCTTTAAAGTCTTTAGTGTATATGACACCGTGATAGGAGTTATCTGGCTCTGTAAATTCAGGGAAATTACCATTTGTCCAATCAAATGTTCCGCTATCTACAATGACACCACCTACTTGGACAGCATGACCGTCCATATACTTGGTTGTTGAATGAATAACAATATCCGCACCAAATCCTATAGGTCGACAAAGGATTGGGGTCGCAAATGTATTATCAATGATTAAGGGAATGTGGTGTTGGTGGGCAAATGTGGCGAACTTTTCAATATCTAGAATCGTCATCGCAGGGTTAGCGATTGTCTCACCAAATACAGCTTTTGTATTTGGTTTTATATATTGACTTAACGTTTCAAGCGGTTTTGTTGGATCAACAAATGTACAGTCGATGCCAAAACGCTTAAGTGTAACCGCAAATAAATTAACTGTCCCACCATAAATGGTAGACGCACTGATAAAGTGATCGCCTGCTTTTAAAAGTGTCATCAAACTGATCATCGTTGCTGCTTGACCTGATGATGTGCAAAGAGCACCAACGCCCCCCTCCAGTGCAGCAATCTTTTCTTCAACAGCTTGTACTGTTGGATTAGAAATACGTGAATACATATGTCCTGCTTTGGTTAAATCAAATAACTCACCAATAGCCTCTGTTGAATCATAGGTATATGTTGTACTTTGGTAAATAGGTAGCACCCTTGGCTCACCATTGCCTGGTTTATAACCTTCGTGTAGTACTTTTGTTTTCATGCGCATAAGATAACCTCCATAATATTCTGAAAATACTGAATGAATGTCTACTATAGCATGAATATTAAGAATAATGTACGCAGGAACAGTCTATAGCTAGTTATAGTTTAAACCTATAGAGTCTAACTATGAACTTAATTAATATAGACGCCCATAATTTAAAAAAACCGCACCCTTACAACATTGTATAGGCACGGTTAACATATGAGTTAAAATGATATAACATTGAAGTAAACGAGTACTTCTGTTAAGAGATATAGTAATGGAATGGACAACAAGGTTCGGAATAAAAATACTTTAATAATATCAAAGAAGTTAAGGCCAATTTTCGTTTTAACTAAAATCATTCCTGTTTCTGATAAAAAGACCAGTTGGGTAAAAGCTAATACGCCAATAAAGAAGCGACTGGCTTCAGACGTTGCATTCGTAATAAATAAGGCAGGTAAATACATATCTGCAAACCCAGCAAGTGTCGCAGGAGCCATAAGCTGTGCTGTTTCAGCCCCATAACCGAACCACTCATATAAATAAATAAACGGGGCACTAATCACTGAAAAGAAAGCTGTATATTCTGCGACAATAAGGGATAATGTACCAACAGTCATAATAATGGGTAAAAAACCAATGTATATATTTAATACATTTGTCACCGCTTCTTTAATAACGTCGACAATTTTAACGCGTGATGCCTGTTCAATCGCTAATTGATAACTGTATGAGATTAATGATTGGTCAGTTGGCACATCAACCGTCTTTGGCGTCGTCCCCGCATAATAAGTTGGTGTAAACTTCTTAAGTGGTAAACGTGATGTAATAAAGGCAAGTATAATCGTTATGAGAACGATCGCACCATAAAAAACCGGGAAAATATGCCCGAAACTCAGCTCTTCTGCCACTGCCGCCGCAAACGCAATCCCAACAATAGAAAAGCTTGTAGCAATAATATAAGCCTCTCTTCGATTGTAATAACCGCGTTGGTATTGTTGATCCGTTACTACAATCCCAATCGTCCCATCACCGACAAAAGAAGCAATGGCATCAATTGTTGAATAACCAGGTACTTTAAATACCTTTACAACGACGGGGCCAAGTAATGTTCCTAAAAATTCAACGACGCCAAAGTGAGTAAGGAGTGGTAAAGCTAAAATACCGACGAGAAATGTAATATATAACGTCGTTAATAATCCACCTTCACCTGCCATGACACCACCTGTGTAAGGGTCGAGTATGACTGATCCGATAGATGTATGACTAAACCACTCGTTCATTAACATTAAATACAAAAATGATCCTGAAACTCTAAGAAATACGTTGAGCGGTGAGGCTTTAAATAAGTCGTTTAACCATTGGTTTTTCGTTGATATTACCGTAAACAGTAATGTCATAATCAACACAAACCAAGCCATAATTGTTGTCATCAAAATAAACGGATCAAATAGATGATTATTTACCACATCAACAATATGCGAAATCATTATTTTACTTTCATTATTTAGTTCAATAGGCATTAAAAAAAAGATGAATCCAGCCAGTGATAAAAAGATAAATTTAATATGTTTCATGTCAGTGCCCTCCTATAATATCAAACGAGAAACAGGATATCACAACATAGACATTAACACAAGCTTTTTTTGAATAAAATCACATAAGTGTGTATATTTATTCTTTATGCTGTTTTTATAGCTCACTAGACAGCAGCTATGGGTCGCATACCATAGCTTATCTGAATGAAGTGATCTAGCTAATACTTATTGATCAAAAAACGTAACGGAAAAATAGAAACCCCAATAATAATTAAAGCGGCTGGTGCGGCTTGATGATAGATAGCTTCTGAAGCTTCAAAATACACCCTGACAGCTAACGTGTCAAAACCCGGTGGCCGTAACATAAGTGTTGCGGGTAACTCTTTGATTGCACTCACAAACACGAGCGCCCCACCAGATAAAAGACCGGGTAAGATTGCCGGCAAGGTCACTTTATACATGACTTTCCAAGGCGGATGCCCTAAACTGCGCGCCGCTTCATCAATCTTAGGTGAGACAAGCGCTAAAGAAGCATCTGCTGCCTGCATTGCCTGAGGCAAGAAGCGCACGATAAATGCGAGGCTTAACATAAATACCGTATTATATAACAATGGTATGTGATTATTAAAGACAAAGACAAAGCCCAAAGCAACAATGACACCTGGTAAAGCATATCCCCCGTAAGCAAGTCGATTAATTAAACGCGTGACACGTGAAGGGTAGCGTCCTTTTAAATAGACCAAAGGTAAAGCCAACATCATAGAAAACAGAGCGACCCATGTTGAAAGCTGTAAGCTGTTCCAAGCAAACCCGATAAACCGTGTATCTATTGCTCCACGCCCCAAGCCAATGATCGTCCAATAAACTAATACTGATACTGGGACTACGACCGATAGAATAAATATGCTATAGGCATATGTTGTGACAAGTAACCTCCATTTCCCTAAAGCTAGTCGTTGCGGTTGTTTAAAACCGCTAGGCGTTTGACTAAATCGAGTCCGTCTTCGGCTCATCGATTCAAGGTATAAAATCAGGAGTGTTAATATAACGAGAACTAGACTTAAAATTGATGCGGATTCGGTATCAAATCCTGCCCGTTGAAAATAAATCGCTGCTGTAAAAGTGACGTAGCGTAACATAGCAACCGCTCCAAAATCAGACAAGGCATAAAGAGCAACAAGAATGGCACTAGCCCCAATAGCTGGTCGTAAAAAAGGCAAGTTGACACGAAAAAACACGCCCCATGTTGATAGTCCCTGAGACCTTGCAACTTCTTCATAATTTCGATTCATTCGATTTAACGTCGAACCCGTTATCAAATACACATAAGGATAAGTGAACATCGTTAGTACAAAAACAACGCCCCAAAAAGAATATGGATTAAATGGAAAGGCCGGTAAAAAGCCAACCGCATCCCATATGTTCTTTAGCCGTCCGCTTGGGCCAAGAAATATGATATAGGTGACAGCTCCTACATAAGGCGGAACGACCAATGGTAAACTTAATAATACTTTTAGAAACCGTCTGCCTGGTAAATCCGTTCGATGAACAAACCACGCTAATGATACACCTAGTAAGACGGCACTTAACGTTACCATGATGGTTAAAGACATGGTATTCCACAACAATTCAGGAATTCGCCCATCCAATAAGCGCGCCCATTTGCTCTGATCTGCACGAGCCGCTTGGATAAGGACATAAAGAATCGGAATCACCATAAGGAGCGACGTTAATGCACCAATCGAGAATAAGATCCCACCTGGTGGTTTTTCTTCAAAAACTATAAAATTTATCTTCCTAAAAAAATCCAAAAGGGTTGAAGCACGTGGCACTTCAACCTTCTGATGTGGGTTTTGTTTATTAAATTGATCTGTATGTTTTTTCATTAATAACAGCCCCTCACGGCATTATGTCAATACCTTTATCGCAACTCTAAATCTAACCCTGATGATTCAATGAGTAAACGCGTATCTTCAAAGTATTGCCCCAATTCACGAATAGGCATCTCTTGGATATGGAGCTCATCAAATGAAACAATATAGGGTGCTACTTCTTCTGGATACTCTGCACCATACTCGGCATTAATCAATAGTTCTAGCGATTCACCAACAAATTCCACTTGATTTTCTGGTTCTAATAACCATTCTAAGAACTTAATACCTGCCGTTTGATTTGGTCCACCGGCAACCAATCCAGCACCTGCTGCATTGGCAACAGCACCCATTTGATCCGGCTCTTGGTCTAAATAAATGAAGCCGACATTGTTATCGGTTGGTTCTAATAATTGTTGATGGAAATAATAATTATTAACAAGACCAAAGGCGTGTTGTCCTTCGCCAACTGCACGACGTATATCACCATGGCCATTATAAATACCTGCTGCTTGATTGCGAATCGTTTCAATCCATTCGGCCGTGCGCTCATCTCCCCACTCATATCTAAGGGCCGACACATGACCGATCATTCCACCATTACCCCCACGAGTAATCGCGTAGCCATTTTCTATCGTTGATAAATCTAAATCAAACAAGTCCTCAACAGATTTAGGCATATCAGCCTCATCAATCAAGTCTTTATTGTAGATAAAGCCACGGGCCCGGGCTGAAATAGCAAAATAGCTGTTATCTTCCGCACGAAAATCAGCAGGTATAGACTCAATTCCCTCTAATTCGGTGCCAGTTAACACGTCATTCATCGCCAAATAACCAAGCGCACCCAAATCATTTGAAATATAAACATCTGCTTGAACATTGTTTTGTTCCTCAACCAATTGTAAAGGTTCTGCTCCATGTAAAGCAATCACTTCGATACCGGTATCTGCTTCAAACTTATCCAATAACGGTTGCACAAAATTCTCATTTCGTGCTGAGTAGACGACCAATTGTTTCTCAGTCACATCGTCATCTGCCGTGTTATCTGTTGATTCATCATTTACATTCTGACAAGCTGATAATATGACAAATGCTATTAATAATAATACGAGCACACTATTTATACGTTTTTTTTCCACCATTTTCTCCCCCTCTTCATATTAAATGAGAATGAATCTCACTAGATATGAAAGTAGTATAGCTTATTTGCGAATTGTCTGTCAATTCTTTTTTGTTTCACTAAGAAATAGAACATGTCTCTCCCTTTAGAGAGAGAAAAAATGAAGGTGTCATTATTACCTTAGGCTTCAACTAATGTCACCATTTCCGAACGAATATCAAATGATAGTCGACTTCCTACTTGTACATCTTCATCAATACTAACATAAAGTACTATAGGTTCCCTAGTGTGGTCTCCATCTAAATGAAGAAACACTTCTTGGTACTCGCCACTGTACATCACCCTGTCAATCATCCCGTGATAACGTCCTTCTCCCTGTTTGTTAATGACGCAAGCTTCAGGTCGCACGGATAGATGCACATCCGTCATCGCTTGATCCGTTTTCTCGGGTAAGCAGATGCGACCGATAGGGGTAAGGACATGTTTTTGATCTGCTTCTAAGGTTCCTTGAAGGAGATTAGTCTTACCGATAAACTGAGCGACGAAACAGTTGCGCGGACATCGGTACATGTCTTTTGGCGTTGCGATTTGTTGAATAACTCCTTGATTCATTACAACAACTCGATCGGAAACCACGAAGGCATCTTTTTGATCATGACTAACGAGTATAGCAGTCGTATTGGCTTTTCGCAAAATATCTGTCACATCTTGCCGCATTTGCTCTCTTAAACTAGCATCTAAATTGCTAAAAGGTTCATCCATTAAAATCACATAGGGGTTTGGTGCTAAAGCTCTTGCCAGGGCAATACGCTGTTGTTGACCACCTGATAATTCATGTGGAAATCGGTCTTTATATGGTAGAAGCTCTACCAAGTTAAGGACTTCTTCTGCCCGCTTTTTTCTAGCCTTCTTGGTCATACGTGTTAAACCAAACATGACGTTTTTTTCAATCGTTAGATGAGGAAACAAAGCATAATCTTGAAACACCATACCAATTCCTCGTTTTTCTGGTGCAAGTGCATAATGGCCTTGATCGACAACCGTTCCATCTATAGTGATTGTTCCACTTGTCGCTTTTTCAAATCCCGCAATCATTCGTAAGGTTGTTGTTTTACCACAGCCACTTGGACCTAATAAAGTAACAATCTCCCCTTTTTCAATCTTTAAATGCAAATGATTAACAGCTGGTTGACTCGAGCCACTGTAAAACTTAGTTACATCAGTTAATTCAATAAAACTCATCGACTTCGCCCCCTGCCTTTTCTATCTAACCCATTTAATTTTATCTCTACGTGAAGTATAGCATAAATCCCTTCACCTTTAGAACCACCATGACTTTCACATCTTGTATAACAATGGTTTTCTAGTTAAATCACTACTATTGCAAGGAAGGATAGTTTTGAAAGTGCTTTTTTAGACAATATTAAAAGTAACATCCTAAAATTTCTTTCCCTTTAAGATGTTACTTTATATTTTTAACAAATTAAGTAATTATCTAATTGTTAATTTTTTTAACACGTCCAACAATCCCTGACGTTAATCTCACTTTGATACCGTGTGGGTGTGACGCGCTTTTTGTTAGAATATCTTGAACGATACCTTCTGTTAATTTATTCGTTTTTTGATCTTGTTTTTGAACTACTGAGACTGACATACCTGATTTAATCTCTTGTCGGTTTTTCCCATCCATTTTAACACCTACTCTCATTTTTTTCGCTTCTACGTTGCAGCCAAGGACGCCATCATTTAATCAATTAAAACAATAATTGTTTACCTGCCTTATACTCTTGCCCTCTCAATAACAGCAGCTGAGTTAAGTGAGATACATTTAGACACTATCGCCTGCATAAGAATCATATCATAAATACAACGTGTATCATTTTCACTATCAACGTAGGTACGAAAACCAGCTTAAAATGATTAGATACTATCTATAGATCTTCCTTATGCTATTTATATATTTATATTAAGTTGGCAAGTAAGCATCTTCGATCAAGTACTTTGATTCATCTTTAACAGCTTCTGATTGATTATATCATATACAATCAATCAGAGTATTACTTAAGTGCCTCAATCTTCTGTGTATGATATGTGCTTAAAAACGATCTATGTATACAGCCTATATTTATAAATTTGCAGTGATTCCTAAATAAGTAGCCTGAACAATCTTACAACGTACTTTCTATCACTAATAGTATAAGAGATTTATTAAACAAATTAATCCAGAATGGATTAGAGTACTAGTAGAGTCATTTAAATAGCTTGCAGCGCGTCAGATTTTTAAGCTTGAAATATCCAAGTGAAAGCCATAGAGATTAGCTCTAGGGTTGAAATAAGCTCTACACAAGTCCACTTTTATATGTTAAAACTTAAAAAGGTGCAGGTGAATGATTTTTATTAGAGAAACACTGTTTCACTAAAAACCTCTTCACCGACACCATATTTTATCCAAACAAAGTATATAAATCGTATTTTTAAAAGGCTGAAGTCTAACTACCCACTTATCACTAATGTTTTAAATAAAGTGACTGCTTAATAATATATGACACAACCACTTAACATACGCTAATTTAAAACGCCCTTACATCTCGCATTCATTTGCTTATCTAAAAATAACGACCGGTAGTAAGTTATTATACTCTAGGTGGTGTACCTTCAGCATTTGCAACAACGACGTCAATCTGAATTAAAGCGTCTTGAGGTATTGCTGATACGCCAACGGTTCTTCGGGCAGGCGTGCCATTTGGGAAAAATGTTGAGTAAACGTCATCAACCGCTTTAATATCGGTGATATCTTTAAGGAATATATTCACTTTTACGACATCATCCATTACATGATCAATACTTTCTATAATTGTCTGAATGTTTTTCAAACACTGTTCAGCCTGCTCCTTCACACCACCAGATACTATTTCACCCGTTTTAACGTCTATAGGCAATTGAGCTGAAAGATGGTTGTAATGAGAAAATGCAACGGTTTGTGTAGATAGAGAACTAACAGGGGCATTTTCTGTATTGTTCGCATATATAACGATTCCGTGTCGATCCTCTATAAGCTGCGGAGGTGTCCCATCACCATGCGATACAACTGCTTCAATCTGTACCGATGCATCCATTGGCAATGCCGAAACTTCGACCGCTGTTCTAGCCGGCATATAAGCTACAGCTCTTGCGATAGCTGAGTCTGGGAAGAATGTTGTATAAACGTCATTTACAGTGTCAATATCTGAAAGGTCGGTTAGAAAAACAGTGATTTTAACAATATCATCAAAAGGAACGTCAATGCTTTCTAAAATAGTTTTAATATTCTTTAAGCACTGTCTTGCTTGTTCCTTCACACCACCAATGACTAATCTACCGGTTTTTGGATCGATAGGCAATTGTGCTGTAAGGTTATTGTAGTGTGAGAATGCGACCGTTTGTGTAGAAAGAATACTTGTTGGTGCGTTTGATGTATTATGTGCTAACTTTATAAGGTCACCTGCTTGTGGTGCATTTGGAATTGTACCTTCACCATTGGATATAAGCGCTTCAACTTGCACTAACGCATCCATTGGTAATGCTTCAACAGCAATGACCGTCAAGGTTGGAACATAGGTGCTGAAAAATGTTTTTAACACATCGTTAACGGCATCTTGATCGCTAATATTCTTTAAGAATATAGTTACTCTAACGACATCGCTCATAACATGGTCGATACCCTCTACAATAGCCTTGATGTTATTAAAGCACTGAATAGCTTGCTCTTTTATGCCACCAGAAATTAATTCACCCGTTTGTGGGTCGATTGGTAGTTGTGCTGAAAGGTTGTTGTAGTGAGAGAACGCGACCGTTTGTGAATATGGACCGATACTCTTGGGAGCGCTTTCGACGTTTCTTGCTAATACTGTGTTATAGTTGCTCATGATTGATTTCTCCTTTTTAATAGCTATGCTATATTTATAATCTCCTGTTTCGCTCCATAAAAATCGGTCTAAATCATTTAATAACTGACGATTTTTTCTTGAAAAGTGCACATACAAATGAAAATGAAAACGGATCGTTTATCAACATGAGGCATCACTTAAGTCATTGATCAGTAAATTCACTCTCCGTGTTAACGCTTCCATTTTCTTCAATGCTATAGCTAAACTGGCCATACTTTTACACAAAAGAAAAAACAATTCCTACTAAAAAACGCCTACCGTTTTTTAAGCAAGTCATGTCTGGGTTGAACTCGCAGTTTAGTTATATCAAAGATTTAATGCCTAATTTCTATAGTGAAACGTGAGTTAGTAACCCTATCTCGGTTACTGTAGACGCAATTATAACAAGTTTTATTAATTTTTACTACATTTATTTATAAATTGTTTATTAAATTATTTTTCAAGGTAATAGCCACTTAAATAGTATGACTTTGACTACAAATCATTGATATAGTTTGAATTCCTGCATGAAGTGAATCCCGAGATGATAATAAAGACGCTAATCGTTATCTATTTAAAAGTTCTTGAAGCTGATTGAATAGTTTAGTACCACCTAATGGACTGTATGCCTGTGGATGTATGGCTTCAATACGAACGCCTTCTGCTTCTGCAAACTTTTTAAGATGATCAAATAGATATCTGATTTGGGGTGCTATCATGACGGCATCATAATTATTTTTGATTTCTTTTTGGAATTCATGGCTCCCTACGGCTGTTACAGCAAGTTTTTGACCGTTTTTTTCTGCTTCTTCTTCTAATATTTTAACGATCAATGAGCTTGACATTCCACCTGCACATACGAGTAGTATTTTCATTTTACCTCTCCGCCTCTCTATGTATCCTTGCTCAAATTCTTGTATAGATGCTTATCAAGGAAATGGCTATTAGTTTGATAAGGTATTTATTTAACTATAGCAGCTCGTCACTTATTTACATAAATCTATATGTATTCTTTTATATACAAGATAAAGTTATTCTTGATTCTTGGGATATTCCATATTCCACATTTCCTTTATTACTATATTCTCAAGGATGTTTTTAATCGTACATTTTTTGGTATCATCAAGTGGCAATTCTATATTAGTTATGATTCTTCTTTCATCTGTTAGTATACCATCGTTTTTATTATTAGTATAAACAAAGAAGCCAATTCTGTCATATAAAGCATGAACATTACCGCTATTCGTGTCTGTTTCCAACATATTAAGAGAAATAATACACGAACAATCTTTTCCCCTAACCTCCACCCATTTCCAATTTGAAAGGTCACATACATCTTTGCCAAATCTTCCACCGGAGGCATATTTAATACGACCTTTTCCACTTGAACCACGTGTGACGACTGCTAATCTTTCGTCGTGTTTAAGAATATCAACAAGATAGTTAGAAAGAGATGTTCTTTCATTTTCACGCACTTTATTATAGTCATCTTTTATGTCTTTGAATTCCATTGATTTAAATCCTCCCTTTAATTTTATCGTCTTAGAGCGAGAAGATACCTTCCTCAAACATTCGTTAGAATTTTAGGTGGGGGTAGTTCGATTAAGCTTGCCTCATCAAGTTTGTTCTTTTAATTAAACTCAACTATTAGGAAATATTGTTTAATCACGATCACAATATGCAAAAGCTCGTTTTTTTATATTTTTGCCTTCTTTACACATTCATAGACTTTTGCAGACCATTCCCAAATATTATTACAGTCATTATTTAGGTAAAATACATTGTCTTTTAATGCGGCTGGAATAATGCTAGAAAATTCTTCGCGATAATTATTCGGTATAACAATCGTATCTACATAATCTTCTAAAATGACTTCATCTTTAATTTTTAGAGCATGATAGCCATCTGAAGTACACCCAGAATGCAGGGCTAATTGATCATATTTAAAATAAAATCTTACTCCCGGTTTAAATCCATTGCTTAAATCATTTTCAGTGGGCATCCTACCAAGTGTTCTCTCCATAACTAATCGATCACCAGCCTGACAATTCCCCCAAGAAAACATAATATAATCAAAAAAATCAATCGGATCCTTTGCAGCGTTTCGTTTTTCTGTCATCAACAAATTTGCAGGCTCATTTCTTACTTTTCGTGCAGATAATAGGCTTCCGCATTGAATTATCTTTATAGCATTCTCCTTTGTCGCTACATGGCATAAATAATCAGTCAAGCAGCCTTTATGCTGACAAGATGTGCATTCTGAAATAAAATCTGGTTTTCTCACATTTAAATATTTATTACCTCCTTCTAACGCCACTTTAATTTTATTTATTAAAACGGAATCAGGACCAACAACTTCAGTTTCTCGACCATGTGATTTTTCGTATGCTACAAAATCAATAATACTCTTTAACTCCCAGTCATTAATATGAGGATAGTCAGATAAAGCCTTGTAATATACACCATCCCATATTATAGAAAAATCATGCTTGTCAATATTTAAAATCATATAACCCCTCCAATAACTCAAAATTTGTTTACATATACAAATTTCCTACATAATCAATTAGCTCTTCGATTTCTTTACCTCTTTTATTAATTATAACTCCATTAGGGTCATCCATTCCTGTTTCTAAAAATTCATCATTTAAAATGTTCCTGATATGATTACCTAGGTCCTCATCAATCTCATTTATTAAATTATTAGAGAAATATCTTACTAGTTCTGGCTCTCGTTTAGATAATATTTCTACCAATAGTATTTTATTCATTTAAAATTCACCCCAAGCTCTACTTGTTTTTGCCCAAGTTGTAATTACTTTTCCATCTCAGTTTAAAACAACAGTCTCAGCATTTTTATAACGCAATACACCATTCGCTTGCGATACAATTTTAGTTGGATTTTTTAATTGCATTATTTGTTGCCCGATTAACTACTCCTCTGCCGCTATTTATCCCCATAGCTTGTGCGAGTAATAAAACCTTGAATCGCTTTATTCAAGCAGTTTAATAACCGCTTTAATCTGTTGTGATTAAACATGAACCTTTCCTTTCCGCTAGCGATATTGTAGTCCGACTTTAACGTTCTGCAAAAGGTGCTGGCTTTCTTGTTGTGCAAGAGAGACCATAATGGTAAGTAGCACCTCGCCCTTGGCATCTATTGTTTTGATGTTCTCTTTTTCAAAGTAATGGTTAATACTACATTTATTCAATACATACTTTTGATAAACGATTGAACCCTTAAAGCAAAACTACATTTTCATGGGTGAGTTCAATTTGTTTTTTCCTTCTTCTCTTAAAACACACCCAAAACCCATCATTTTTCTTACTCCAACAAAATATAGAAACCCCTGAAAACACCGTAAATACTGCATTTCCAAGGGGTTATACATCTATTCTCTTGTCAGCAGAGCAACCGTCTCAACGTGTGTTACCACATTACTCTTATACAATTTAACAAATACTATACTGAGGGGGGTGATTTTTATTTTCTATCCCCTTTCAAAGTTTCATCCTTTTGCTTATATCTCTATAATCTACTTAGCCCACATATCGATTTATTGCTGGTATAATTATAGAATACTCCTTGGCATCTATGATTGATGTCAAAAACATACTAGACGATAGCATCCTTTTTGATCACATCACATATTCAAGACTTATTTTTCACATATTTGTATATTATCGCACAAATATACTTAGAAATTGCTGAACAAACTTCAATTATTTTTTACAAAAAAGGAAGCACCTGAATAAAGGTAGTAATCATCCATTTTAAACTATTTTAAAATTCAGACCGACAGATAGTTAGTCAAATTCCTCACGGCAATGTTTTCCCTGGAATAGCATTTATCCACATATGAGAAGAGTCCAACAAACTTATTTTTCATAAGCATATAATCTTTAAATAAGTCTCTTTACTATTTTTTTAGACCAATGAGAACAAGTAGACAATAAGTAATGAGTGAAACATATCTCTGATTGTGTACCACTTGTTCGCTTCTGCCAAAGGAAGTCTTATGTTCAACACTTATACCTTTACTCACCTGCGGAAAGATTTATTTTTTCTGATATTCTCCAACATATTCTTCCAAGACCATACCGTTTTCGAACATCTCGGTCGCAGCTTCTTTACCAACATAGCGATAATGCCATGGTTCATTTGATATTCCTGTGATATGAATTTTATCTTCGGGATAACGATATATAAATCCATACTTATGGGCATTTTGCGCAAGCCAGCTATAAACCTCTTGACCCGCAGATTGTATTCCATCGGCATTAATATCAACGGCGAGCCCAAGTTCATGTTCACTTGTACCCGGCAGTGCAACCCAATGCTCAGTCTCTTCTTTTGCTTTTTTATCAGTCATAAACTGTGCTTTATATTCCTTAAGTTTATTATTGTAGATACTTTGTTGCTTTTCATTTGTACGATATCCTGAAACAACAGTCATATAAACACCACTATTCCTTGCGTCATCGAACATCTGCTGCAAGTCCGGATATATTCTTTCATCTACCATTTCACCATTTGATAGTTCAATAAGCTCTATATTTTCTTCTTTTGAAATAGGGTTCCATTTATTCACTAAAGTTAATTCCCATTCATTATCGTCTAAATTATCAACATTAAATATAAAGGGTTCGTTATAATCATTAGGTAAAATTTGCCCATTTATTGCACCATAAGCAAATATAGCGACAGATATAATAAGAGTAAAAGTTGATAAAAAAATAAAATTTCTTAGTCTTTTTTTTGTGTTATTTGTTCTTTTATTCATATGTGAGTCCTCCTTATAGGTTGAAAAATAACGCGCTTGATCTTTCAAGATATATTCTATCATTATCAAGCGTGCTATTTTTCTGTTTCCCTTAACGGATTTCTCAAGTTTTTATACTGAATTTCTTACGATTTTCTTACGACATAGGAATTGTAACGCAAAATTCAATAATTTCATTTTCACTGGTTGCTAAAATGCTTCCTTTATGAAGGGTTACGATCTCCTTTGCAATAGCAAGACCAAGACCGGATCCACCGCTATTTGTACTTCTTGATGTATCAATTCGATAAAATTGTTCAAATATCCTATCAAGCTTATCTTTAGAAATAGTATCTCCATGATTTTTAAAGATAATATTAGTTTTTATATCATCTTGTATAGCTCTAATCTCAATTGTACTGTTCTCAAAGCTGTAAAACACAGCATTCCGAAGCAAATTATCAAAAACACGTTGCATTTTGTTAGCATCGCATCTTATTATAACATTTGCATTTACATTCAAATTACACTGTAAGCCTTTGTCTGTTAATAACGGATTAAATTCAAACACAAGCTGTTCAAGTAACCTTGTTAAGTTTACTCTGGTTAGTTGTAAATCAATATTTGATAGATTAAATCTTGTAATTTCAAAAAACTCATTTATCAAATCCTCAAGTCGTTCTGCTTTATTAAGGGAAATGGAGAGATATTTTTCTCTAAGATCTTCAGTAATTTGTCTCTCATCTTGCAAGAGTGTTAAATATCCTATTACCGAAGTAAGTGGAGTTTTCAAATCGTGAGCAAGATAAACTATTAAATCATTTTTACGTTGCTCTGCTTCCTTTGCAATTTGAGCATTTCGCAAAGAGGTTTCCCGTGCTTGATTCATTTGGTCTTGAACCCATTTCATATCATCAGAAAGAATAATTTGCCTGTCGGTAGGGCACGCAAGCTGCTGCGATGCAAGAATAACCTCGTCTAAATATTGCAAAGGCTTTCCGATAAAGCCATAGGTGATAACAATAAAGCCGGCTAATAGTGGGACTCCTGCAAACAAAACAATATACTTTCTAACAAATTTCATAAACACATAAAGTTTGTTCTCCGGTTGCCACACAACACTATGAATAAGAGTTTCTAATAGTAAAGACAAAAGGAAAAACCCCACAGCTAACCCTGCAAGAAGTAAAAGATACTGTATGGTAATGCGACTCGTAATACGCCTTTTATAGTTTATTTTTTCGTTATTTTTCAATGGTATAGCCAACTCCCCACACAGTTTTAATATACTTTGGATTTCTGGCAGGTTCTTTTAGTTTTTCTCTCAATCTACCAATATGCGCCATAACCGTATTGTTATTGTCTAAATATTTTTCTCCCCAAACTGCTTCAAATAATTCTTCTGTTGAAACTACGTTTCCTCTATTCACGCATAAATACCACAGAATGGAAAATTCTATAGGCGTAAGCGTAATTTCGTTTCCAAACATATAGCACTTGTGAGAATTTCGGTTGATGATAAGTCCGTTGATATCGTGCTCATCTATTTTAGCATGGGCAATACCTTCTCCTTTATTTCCATTATATTTTACATAACGACGAAGTTGTGTTTTTACCCTTGCAACCACTTCTAAAGGATTAAAGGGCTTTGTGATATAGTCATCTGCACCAATCGTAAGCCCCATTATTTTATCACTGTACTCTACCTTGGCAGTAAGCATAATAATTGGGTAAAAGCTCCTTTCTCTAATTTTTTTGCATATTTGAAAACCGTCCATATCGGGAAGCATAACATCTAAAATAGCAAGATCAATCTCTTTCTCTTCAACACATTTTACAGCTTCGCTGCCAGTATTATATTTATAAACTTGATAGCCATCATTTTCAAGATAAAGTTCTAGTAAATCTGCTATTTCTTTTTCGTCATCAACAATCAGTATTTTTTCATTCATAATTTTTTCACCTCTATAAATACTTGAATCAATTTCATAATTGCTCTTTTTAAAAAATCAAACACGACCAGAATTTCAATATTTGTCTTAAAAATTTTTTATACTATTTGATATTGCTTTAGGAATGAGCCTAAACGATCTGCTGCTAGTTTTGATGCATTATAAATAAGCGTCACTAAATCAAAGTGAGGTTTTGCACGTTTTCCTGTACGGTAACGAACATTATTGAGCTGGAAAAACGCCTTAAGATAGCCATTTACTCTTTCGACAGAACTGCGACGTTTAGCAATCGTTTTCCATGCCTGTGAACCACGAGCAGGAGCTGAATATTTCCGAAGATCTGTTGTTATTTTAACCTTGTACACTTTTTGATAAATACCTTCGGTATTTAAGGGACATCCACTACATTCTTTAGGTCGTGTGTACTTTAATGTTTCATACTTTGGATCATAGCTGTCGTAACGATATGAATGTTCACGGAAACATGTTGGCGCAAAGTGTTCATCATACCCTACGAGCTACCTTTCATTCTTTTTGTCATAGGCAATGTTTGCGTGTTGACCCATACGGTATATTTGCTCATAAATAGGCGCATAATCATAGCCAGCATCTAGTGTTTGATACTGTAATGATGGTAGAAATAATCGATTTTGAATACCTTTAAGCAGAGGAATAGCTGCTTTTCCATCATTTAAGTTTCCAGATGAAAAGAGAGATTGCAAGATATACTGACTTTTGGCTCCAACGGCTAAGTGGCCCTTAAATCCATACCAGAAGACATTTTTGCCTTGACTATTCTTTTTGACACCCCATTGAGGTTCTTGTGGCACTTCGGAACGAAGTGCCTCTAATTGTCTCAATATCCTCATAACTCATTTATTTTATACCTCCACTAATACATTTCTTTTTCACATCGTTCTTTATTGGTTTTATCGCTTGATAATACTGGTTTGTAGAGTTAACATGTGATACTAACAAAGGAGGTATCACAATAAAAACCAACAAATCTCTACTACACATATCTATTTATTATCCATCCAGTTTCAAGTCAAAAAGTAATCTGAATAAACAATTGGTCTCATACACTAAAAGGCTATTGAGTAGTCCATCTATAAATATTTCCTTGGCTAACTATCATTATATTAAATTTGCACTATTTTAGTTAGTCTATTTTTCTTTAATATCCAACCTACTCTTTCAATTCCGCCATTGCACAAAACATCTGCTCTGTACGAACCTTCTGACATCTATTCTATCTCCACAACCCTATGATTTCATCTAATCTGTCAACTGAACCCTACGCCAATTTTAACATTTGATATGTTCCCTTAAACACTAAAATAAGAGTTTCCAAGCGTTAACTACTCTAGAAAATCATCTAGAAAAATTAACTACACTTGGAAACCCTTGATTTATCAATGTTTTAAATACACCTTATTTATCTATTCGTGACATCAAGGCTATACACTCCACATGACCCGAGTTGATGGCATTGATGTCAGAAGTTGATTTTTGACCCCGATGTATGAGGGAATAGATCAATCGATTTTTGGCTGTTTTTTTGAGAAAAGGTCGTATATGGGAACATGTCAATTACATTTTATCGGGCAAATTAAGCGCTTTTCTCTTGTTACTGTTGAATCAATCACAAACTCTACACCTTTTTATTGCTACTTTGCCAAACCACCGTCTCCTTGTGAGAATACCCGCTTCTTTATTATTACTCTTCTTGGAAATTTGTACCCACTTCATTAGGAAATAGAATTCTTAGATAGTCTCTACCAGCATATAAAATCCGATAAATGTAAACAAATTCATGATCCGCTCGATAAATCACGAGATAATTTCCCGATACCACATATCTAAAATCAGTTTGCACATTTATCTTTGTAGATAATTCTACTCCCATCAGCGGAAATTTTTTTAACCCCTCGTACTTAGCAATTATCTTTTTTATAACATCTACCGCAGCTGTTGGGTTGTCTAATTCTTTTTGGATATAATCTCTAATCTCGATCAAATCTTCTGTTGCCATGGGATTTACTTTGATCTTATACATTAAATCAAACCCCTAGCTTTTCTTTCACTTGTTCCTCTGTCATCCAATCATCATCTGTTTTTATGCGATTTTCAGCTTCCATGAGCTTAGACAATAATTTTATAGTAGCTTGATTTTTTTCATATTCTTCAATATCTACGATTGCAAACTTTCCTCTACCGTTCTTCGTTAAAAATACCGGAGAGCCAACTCCAATATCTTTTAGTACATCATTGTAATTTCTTAAATCGGAAACCGGCTTAATATTAGGCATAATACCAACTCCTTTGTAAATATTATACCCTTATTTTACTTAAAATTCAACACAATATATTACAGCTTTTTTAATCATCTTTGCTTTGATTGAAGCCAGTGCTTATTCTCTGTTTTTGTTGTATTTCAATCCGTTTTCAGCAATCTTAATAAGAGTCCGGTTACAGGCACTAAGTTAATATTAAGATTGCTACTAGGTTAGTAATGTAGGCTTTTTAGCACGCAATAACTAAGCTTATTTAAAGATTAAATAATGCATTTTAATCCCAGTAGTTAAAAATCGCTTCACCAATAGTTTTAGGATTATAGTATTCAACTTGCTCAATCACTGATTGTACATTTTTTAGTTCCTCATGTTCTTCTAATATAAATGAAGAGTTAAGTTCATGCACACTCAATACCTTATATTCGCTTTCAAATTCCTTTGTCAATTCTTCGATGTCCAAGAATTTGTCCCAATGAAAAACACAGTCATTGTCAGTAGCATCAAAAGATTCATATGAACAAAAAGCAATAATTGGTTGAGACATGTTGCACATAACGTATATGTTTTCATGTTTATAGATAAACTTTACTGCATAATAGCTGCGAGAACCTAGTTTATCTAATATCTTAAAGCGGATTTTTATTTTTGACGCTAGATCTTTACATTTACTGTAAAATTTATCCTCATCAAAAATAGGCGTCCCTCTTTCTTTATTAGGATAATAGTATCCACCAGTAATTCCATATTGTAACTCCACTAGCAATGATTCTCCTGTCATTAATCTAACGTACAATTCATACTTATATTTTCCAGTACACATTATTAGGTAATCTACGCAAATAGCCTTCACTTTTTTCTATTATTTTTCCTGTCTGAATATCTCTAACGATTACATTTTCATGATATTCTGGATCCTCATACCATTCTGATAGATATAACTTATCTTCATCACGAAATAATACCGTCTCTGTTTTTCCGATTGCAATCTTCTTTTTTTCTGGCCAAATAATTTCATAAAAGCCCTCATTTCCACTTCTTCCAAGGGTAAGTGGCGTTGTTTCAAGCATTAAATTATAGCAATCTTCAACTTCTACTAAAGACAACTCAGTAACAATTTCTAATTTTTCATTCTCTGGTATGTATTTTGTAATTCGAATTATCTTTTCCTGAAAATCAACCACTAAAAAATTAAATTCTTCGTTGTTCCATATAGGCTTTTCAACATATACATTCTCTTGAATTTGAAATGGCGAATGTACTTTACCATCAGGATAATGGATTAAGTGGTGAATAATTCCTTTAAATAATCCGTCCCTATTAAATATCTCATGAGCATCATATAAATCATTACAGGGATCCGCTTCTTCTCTACAGAAATACCACTCGTTCGTTCCTTCAACTTCTTCTGGATAACTATTTGAAATCCCTTTTATTTTAGTAATATTAATCATTTATTGACGCCCCCTTTATAGTCCTAGTGTCTACTTAACATATAGCAAAATTCTACTTATGATGTGTAGGCGATTTAAAACAGCTTATCACATCTATCCTATCTCCTCACCCCTCCTAATTTATCTAACCTGTCAACTCAACCCTACGCTAATTTTAGTCTTTGACATGTTCCCTTAAGCACTAAAAATAAGGGTTTCTAAGCATTAGTAGTTCTATAAAATCATCTAAGAAAACAAACTATGCTTTGAAACCCTTGATTTATCAATGTTTTATATACATCTTATTTATCTGCTCTTGACATCAAGGCTATACTCTCAACATGATATACTTAGGCTATTTTAAAGTTTGATGGAACTAGCAAAAAGTCTGTATTTATAGGGGTTGGACCTCTAGCCTATCAACTCTAATGTTCTTTTTGATTAGGCTATTATACATTTTACAAACTTAAAGGTTATTAATATTTTAATTCTGCTTGTAAATACTTATGATCACTATTGCCCCAATCTTTTTCAATAACAACTTTATAGTCTAAATCTGAGTTAAAATTAATAAATATGTGATCAATCGGTGTTTGTCCAATATAAGTTGGGGTATCATCAGAGACTATATCTTTTGCAACTCTAGCTAGCTCTATAAATCTTTTTTCTGTTAATTTATTTTTACATCCAATATATCCATTAAAATCTCCTGCGATAATAAGTTTTTCCTTTTTGGCTTTCTTATCAGTAGTATACTCAATTAATTCTCGCCACATATGATCATTTTGATCATCTTCTTTAAAGTTAGTAGGCATATGTACACCCAAAACTGTTATGTCATCACCAATGTTTAGTCCAATTATTCTATTGTTACAGGGCTTAAAGTTTAAATCTCTACTAAATATTCCTTTTTTTAAAATTGCAATTGTACACCTTGTTATATAATTCCTAGATATATTTTCAACTATCTCAAATTCATTGGTAGGAAAATCATTGTGCAGTTTCTTATGATAGTCGCATTCTAACCACATTGCACCATCTTTTATTTTATAAGGAACTTCTTGCAATAATACGATTGCATTTTGTCGACTATCCAAAAAATCCTTAATATCTTTTACAATATTAATGTATGTATTTAAATCACAATCGTTTTCATTATATTCCCATTCTTGCCCCGACCTCTTCTTATTTCTAAACCAATCAACATTCCAAGTTTTTATATTAATTGTATTCTTTATTCCCACCTCATTTTTCATTTTTAGATTTTCTCCATTCATTTCTATCTTCCCTTCTTCGAACTATACTTACTACTACTCCTCCTACGATTTCCACTCTTTCCTTTCACAACATTACTTCTATTCTTCTTCTCAATTTGCACCGCTTCAAATTGCTCTTTTGAAATGATTGCTGGGTGATTATTTTCCGAAATATAATATTCCTGATGTTCTCCAGCATTTAGTAATCTTACAACACCGATATATTTTTCGGTGCTGAGCATGACATCAATCGTTCGTTTACTCCATTTTTCTTTTACAGTAGGTGTTTTAATTCTTCGCTTTTCTAACTCCCACTTTAAACCAATATCAATTAGGCTATTTAAGATAAAATTTAATCAGTTATACCAAGGTCACTCCGCATACTATTTATTAAACTTCTACGGGATGCACGAATTAAATTATTTATCGGATCACTCTCTTCACCTGCATTTTCACCTGAAATAAACACGTTATGAATAACAACTTCAAATGAAACAAGAGAATTTCTTACTTCCTGTCCAGCATAAAGATCAAATACTACCTTGTCAGCTTTACAAAATTTCTCATACTCTGCTTTAGCAATATTATATCTTTTTTTATTTTCCGATATTTTATTTTTAGCATATTCACGATTTGATATTTCAATTTCTAAATGAGATTTCTGTTCATAATTTATATTATTTGTATTTAACTGTTTTTTTAAATTTTCACTTTGATGATCAAGACTTCTTAAAACTGCATCATAGTATTCCATTGAATAACCGGGTGCATACTCGATATGTTTCAAAATATCATTTGGCGATGAACTTGGATAAAGATTAATTATAGAGATTAATTGTCTATATACATTATTTAAGTTTTCCTTCTTGGTTTCTAGTCTTTTTTGATGTGTGTTAAATTTGTTTCTAAACACTTCTGTACGTACATTTAAAATCGATGTTACTACAGTGACTATTAAAGTTGCGCCTGCACTAATCAGGGCTATTACCATTGGCTCCGACATGACTGTTCCACCTTTCTTTACTTTTCTTTTATTATCTTGCTACTGTACTTTCTACTCCTCCTCTTATTACCACCTTCAGTTTTCACAACATTACTTCTTTTTTTCTTCTCAATCTGCACCGCTTCAAATTGCTCTTTTGAAATGATTGCTGGATGATTGTTTTCAGACACATAATGCTCTTGATGTTCTCCTACATTGAGTAACCTTACTAGACCAATATATTTCTCATTGCTCAGCATGACATCAATTGTTCTTTTGCTCCATTTTTCTTTTCCGGTTGGTGTTTTAATTCCTCGTTTTTCTAACTCCCTCTTTATACCAATAATGCTAAGCCCGCATAAATACAGTTCAAAAATTAATCGGACATTTTTAGCTTCATCTTTCTTAATGATTAGTTCTCCTGCTGTGTCATTTTCATAGCCACAACATTTTCGGTTGTATAATTTTGACGTACCTTGTGCTGCATGGCGTCTGTAACCCCATTTAATATTTTCACTACGAGATTCATTTTCCGTTTGTGCAATAGATTCGATAATCGAAATCATCAGTTCACTATCTGTATCGGCTGTATCAAGTCCTTCTTGTTCAAATATTACACGAACATTATATTCTCTCAGCTTATGAAGTGACTCTAGCACTTCAACCGTATCACGACCAAATCGACTTATATTTTTAGTTATAACTATTTCTATGTTTTTTGCCTGACAATCTTCTAATATACGTATAAATTCTTTACGTTTAGACCCTGTTTTCCCTGATGCAATATCTATATATGTGTCAACAAGCAACCAATTCGGTGTAGCCGCTATTAATCGTGTAAGTGCAGACACTTGGTTTGTTAGACTATTTAATTGTTCCATGCTGTTTGAGCTGACACGACAATATATCCCCACTTTTTTGTTACGTTTCGCAGGTCTTGGTGGAATGAAATGAACCCTTCGACTATCAGACATTTTCTTATCCTCCAGAAATCGTATTGAAAATATCAAACTTAAACTAATCATATTTAGTGTGTTTTTCGCAATGTTAGTTAGTCTAAATATAACACGATTTTCTCCATTTATCTATCCTGTCAACTCCCCTATCCAAAATCTATTCTATCAACTCAACCCTAAATTCCAGTCTTTCTAAAGCCAATAACAAAAAGGATTCCACCCGTTTATTCACATAAAATAAACATAGGCGAAACCCTATAAACCTTATTCTATCAACACTTCTTATTCATCCACCCTAGACATCAATGCTACCAACTCCACATGAGGCGTATGAGGGAACATATCCACAGGTTGGACACGTACCAGCTCGTAGCCGAATGGGACAAGTTCTTTAATGTCCGACGCAAATGTTTCAGGGTTACAAGACACATACACAATACGCTCTGGCTTTGCACGACCAATTCGTCTCATGACTTTTCCTCCTGCACCAGAGCGCGGTGGGTCGAGTAATAATAATTCCGGAATACCAAACGAGGTTAACATTTGATCAATCCCATGTCTTGCATCTTTCGCTAGGAAAGTTGTGTTATGAATACCGTTATCCAAAGCATTGCGTTTTGCTGAAGCGATAGATGTTTCAACAATTTCAATCCCTGCCAACTCACCCACTTTTTCTGCGAATGGCAAGGAGAAAGTCCCTACACCACAGAAAAGATCAATCATTTTTTCCGTTTGTTTTGGTTGTGCCATTTCAATCGCTAAATTCACTAATGTTTCTGCTTGTTTAGGATTGGTTTGGAAGAAGGTATCAAACCAAAGACGGTATTTAAAGCCAAACATTTCATCATAAATAAAATCACGGCCACTTAAGATATATTGCTCCTCTGCTTGTGTACGATCTCCCCAATCTTTATTTTCAAACCACATCAGACTTTTAACATTTGGGCACTTTTCTTCTATGCGTTTTATAAGAGCTTCTTTTGCTTCAGTTAAAGCGCCTGTCGGTGCTTCAGCAGCAAATAAACCAAGCATCACTTCGCCTGTATAGAATGATTGTCTTACCATAAGGTGTCTTAATAGACCTTCATGTGTATCTTTATCATAACCTGATAAATTAAATGCACTTGCCCACTGCTGAACTTCCATCGCATAATCAACCATTTCTTTACCGGCGATTAAACACGTTTCTAAAGGAATTATCTTTCTGAAATTCCCTTGTTCATGCAGACCTAAATGACCTTCTTTTGAAAATGTAAACTCCATCTTATTTCTATAACGATACGGCTCGCCTTCAACACCGACTGTTTCTTCAACTAGGGCTGGATCAAAGCCATTGTTCTTAACCATTTCTTTTACATACCGCGTTTTTTCATTCAATTGACCATTATAGGACCAGTGTTGCCAAACACACCCGCCACATAATTCAAAATGTGGGCAATCAGGTGTTACCCGTTCACTCGAAGGTTCAAGTAACGTCGTATAATCTGTTTTAATCCACCTTTTCCCTTCACCGTCAACATGGACTTGTACTTTCTCATTGGGTATCGTTTGTGGAATAGTTAATTTAAGTTTCTTTGGATTTTCTTTTCCGGTATCACGCCATACAACAGCACGCCCCGATCCTTTTTTATCAAGATAATCAATGGTTGTTTCATATGTTGTTTTTGTCACTCTATTTCCTCCTAGCTCATAGTCACTTTAGCAAACCTATCATATCATCTTTTCCTTCACTTGGGTATGTCCATCAAAAAAAGCAGCACAAAAATGTGCTACTTTTTCAAATAGAAACAGCGACTTGGTTTTTACCATTTTGTTTCGCTTGGTATAATAGTTCATCAGCTCGTTTAAAAAACTGTGTCTGTGTTAAGTCTTTTGATAATGGTTGAAAGCCTATACTGACCGTAATTGGACTGTTAATCTCATCATTTGTCATGTTTGCAATTTTTAATCGGATAGATTCAATCAAGGCATAACTGTCATTGATGGATTTACTCGTTAAAAGCACCGCAAACTCTTCACCACCATATCGAGCAACAATTTCATTCTCCGTCACACTGTCTTCAATTAATCGTGCGACACGCTTAAGAATAATATCGCCTACATCATGACCATACGTATCATTGATTGATTTAAAGTTATCAATATCGACAATCGCAAGCTGAAGCGGCATATTATAATGAATGCTCTGATCGTATAAGAAATCAAGGTATTCATAAAAAGTCCGGTGATTATATAATTCTGTTAATGGGTCAACTTTCGTTAATCTTTCCATCATGGCACTACGAACCATTAATGAACGTTCTTGTTCATTGGACCTTTTTAGGACGTCTAATATGTCCGTTCCTCGATCTAATACGAGTGAAAAGACCTGATATGCAGCGATTAAGATAAAGAAGTAAGCGAAACGCTCAAAGATTGTTGTTGCTAACCTAACATCTGGAAAAATATACAGAAAAGTTAACGCTAACATATTTGTGATAAAACTAAAACGTAATTCTTCTTTACCAAAATAGATCAGATTTACTGCAAGTAAAATTACAAACAGGACTTGCAAACCTGGTACAGTCGCATGTGTATAGGCTGTAATCCAAGCAGATAGTGTACCGAAGACAGTGAGTAACTTCGGTTTGTAAAGCTCTTTTACTTTAATCAAATATTGGACGATTAACATAAGCAAGACTTGTGTGCCCGTTGGTAAAAGGACTTTGTAAGTAAGGAAGCTTTCAAATGGATAAAGTTGATATATTTCATTCATAATCAGACCTAAAATTTGACCGATAAAAGCAAGGCCAATCATCAACCAGTAGATAGAAATGATTTTATTCATCCAGACCTTTAAGTCAATATGTAATTCATTATGGGATAACATGGCGCGTCTCCTTTATTTAACATCAACATTTGTTGCTTGTTTGAACAATGATTCCATGTTAGATTAGTAGTCGACTATATAGCTTCTTGACATTTATTTTATAAAACTTTTTTTAAAATAAATTATATAAATCATTCAATCGTTTCCATTATAACGTAATTTACCCAACATTTCACCTACTTCTCACAAAATTAATTATTTTTATTAACGATTTTTTGTGACATAATACCTATCTTATTCAAATGTTTCGACACTTTTTTTGAGAGCGAGGAAACAACATGACAACGTATCATATTATCGGTGCTGGCATTGCCGGGGCGAGTATTGCCTATCACTTATTACAATTAAATCAAAAGGTCTTTATTTATGACAGAGATGACATCGGCCAAGCAACAAAAGCTTCTGCTGGAATTATTTGTCCTTGGACAAGTCAACGGCGAAATAAAAAATGGTATCGTCTTGTGAAAGAAGGCGCAAAGTACTATCCACAATTCATTGATGAATTGGAGGCTCTAACAGACATGCAAACAGGGTATCGACAAAGAGGCGCACTTTGCTTATTTAAAGATGATTATATCCAAGGTCTTGCTTATGAACGGATTAAGGCCAAACAAAAAGAAGCACCTGAAATGGGGAAGGTGTTAAAACTTACTGCAGAGGAACTAACAACGTATCATCCAAGTATGACTACAGAATACCCTGCCGTTTACGTTGAAGGCGGTGCTCAAGTCAATGGCTTTTCACTATTAACAGCTTTAAAACAAGCCATTATTCAACTCGGTGGGCAATGGCATACCCAATCTGTTAATCCACAAACGTTAGACGGAACCATCATTTATACCGCTGGTGCGTGGTCTAATGAATATGCAGCTACACCTCAAGTAAGGCATCAAAGAGCAGAACTATTGGAAGTAATGTTACACGAAGCCCCACTAGCTGACGTTGCCCCTGTTGTTATGGGACTTGGTCCAATGTATATTGTTCCAACTACAAAAAATCATTATATGATTGGTACAACCCATGAAGACACGACATCTTTTAATATGAATGATTCTCCGGAAAATAGAGACTATTTGTTTACGCAAATCAAGCGATACTTTAAAGAAACACCACTGAAAAAGGGAATTTCCTCCATCGGTTTTCGTCCTTTGACGGATGAAAACTTGCCTTATATCGGTCCTAGCGGACAGCTATTTGTCGTTAACGGCTTAGGGTCCTCTGGATTAACCGCTGCACCTGTAATTGGTCGCGAAGTGGCACATTACCTTACAGGTAAAAAAACTGTATTGGACTTAACTGATTATCATTGATCAATAGAAAAATAAGCACGTATACTTCTGACAGGTGAATGACACTCGTCAGAGGTATACGTGCTCTCTATTATTTGTGATCGTTATTTTAAATACGCCTTAGCTATCTTTGATTGTTAGTTGTTTAATGATTGACACGTGTTGTGGATAGCGTTCCAACAACTCTTTTTCAGTAAATAATGTAAAATCATCAAAACAAAAACCAGGAGAAACCATACACCCAACTAAACCATAGTCCCCATTTACAGTTGAACCAAAGATTGTCCCCTTTTTAACAAGTACTTGCGGTCTTTCACCTTTTGCGATGTCAAGACCAAGTGTTTCTGTTCGATATAATCCAGACGGCTCTATCATATGAATTGTAAGAGCTGACCCTTCATGGAAATACCAAAGCTCATCAGCTGTTAACTGGTGAAAGTGTGATCGGTCATTTTCTTTTAGTAAAAAGTAAATACTCGTATACTGTGGTCGCAAAGCATTCGATTCAGGTGTATCCCCTTTAAATATTGATGCATAATATCCCCCTTCTGGGTGAGGGTTTAAATTTAGTTTTTGGATAAGCTCGTCACTTCTTTTCATAAAATGTCCTTCTTTCTATAACTTGAGTTTTATTCTGTTACTCTTTTATGATAGTACAAGTAGACACTCACGACAAGACGTATACAGATTGCGCATATGTAAACTTAAAAAACATGAGGTAGCGTAGCTACTCACATAAAAACACACAAAAAGAAAACGCCTATTCACCCCAAGGTCAAGCCCGTTGGGTTTTCTAGGCGTTCGTTGATAACCCCCTCCTTCAAACCAACACGTTGTATACGTTGTGATAGATTGAGCCAACAACCTCGTCTCACTTGATACAAGTGAAACAGATATTAACAAAAAAATCAATCTACTGGTTATTATCAACATAAACTAAAAAGTCACCCCCCTGCAAACTTTAACAGGGCGGTGTGACTGTATTGAGTAAGTTATCTTTGTCACTTGTTTTACTTTAATAACGTGTATCTACGAAACCACAAAATGCATCGACAGGTGACACACCAGTAAATGGAGAACGTCCCATCATCTTTTCAACTAATGCTTTTAAAGTAAATGGTTTAGAATCATACGTATTGATAAAGGTTTGAACTTGTGGCACATCAGCCAAATGATTAGGCGCTTGAACGGCGATAAAAATAGTCGGGATTTCATGAACATAAAACGGAATGTCTGGCGTACCTTTTGATGCCGGCCACTGGATACGCTGATCTGTATTCGGTTGAACCGATGCCACATTAATAATCACGTCATATTGATCAACCATTTCCTTAATCGGACGTTTTTGTGCATACACATTGGCAACCGCTTGAGCACGTTCAGCTTCTGGTAATTTATTTATCCGTTCTTCCGTTGATTCCCAAATAGAAACGTCAAAGCCCTCTTCTTCAAGAATACCTTTTAACGTATCGACAGGTCGAACACTTTCTGAACCTATGAGTGCACCAAACCCACCTTTATGACCTTCGACATTTACAAGTAATACACGAGGTGATTGATTAACATTTAGTGGGAAGATCCCTTCATTATCTTTTACCAGTGTGATCGCTTTATCGGCTACTTCTTCTGCTATGCGCTGATTTTCTGGCAAGCCAATGGTTGCCATAGCTGTCTCTTTATCCGGTAGAAGTTCTGTTTTAGCTTTTTTATGAAGTCCTAAAGCTGCTTTTGTACCTAATATACGTGTGAGTGCTTCTTCTAGACGTTCGTCTGTGATTATTCCCTCTTGATATCCTTCCAGCATCCACTGGAAATCTTCATCTGGATCATTGAAGAATAAAAAGAGATCAGATCCTGCAGCAATAGCTGTTGGTAACATATCTTTTCTCTTCATTGATGCTGTCATCGCAACCATGTGACTTGCGTCCGTAACAACTAGACCATTAAAGCCCATTTTTTCTCTTAATAAATCCGTTAAAATATACTTGTTTAATGTCGCTGGGAGTATTTGTTCCTGAATCGTCGCATCAGGCTTAAAATGTTTCACGTATTCTGGTAGCGAGATATGACCGGCCATAATGGAAGGCAGTCCAGCATCAAACAAGGCGCCATATACTTTTCCAAACGTCGCATCCCACATATCTGTTGAATAATCATTTACACTAAAAGATAAATGTTGATCCCTTTCATCAATACCGTCACCTGGAAAGTGCTTAGCAGCTGGAGCAATCCCGCTTTCTGTGATCCCTTTCATATAAGCAAGGGACATTTCAATCGTTAAATCTACATCTTGTCCCCAAGTACGTGTTGATATAATGGGATTGCGCCAATTACGGTTTAAATCAACGATAGGAGCAAAACTCCAGTTACAACCGATTGCTGAAGCTTCAACACCAGAGATTCGTCCTAGTTCATAAGCGTATCGCACATCATTGGTCGCGGCTATTTTAACTTCGTAACCTACATATGTCCCGTCTTTACATGCACCATTTCCGCCTGACTCCGTATTTGCTGCAATGAGTAGTGGAATTTTACTGTTCTCTTGTAATATCTTATTTTGATCATACACTTCTTCTGCTGTTCCAGGGTTATACCTTACGCCGGCAATATGATAATTATTTAATACACCCGTTAAATAGTCTTCCGTTCTTTCTGAACCCATATTAATGAATAATTGCCCGATTTTTTCTTCAATGGTCATATTGTCGATGGTCTCTTTCACCCATGCAATACTTTCTTGATCTAAATGATAAGGTTTTTTTGGTTCTTACGCAACTTTGGGGATATGGAGTATCCAAAACAGGGTATAGGATAGTGAAAGGGGTGATTGTTATGCTTCATTCTATCACGACACTTGACCCTCATATTCACATCGTATCAATATCAGAAGAAACCGATAGTATTCATGTTGTGGCGTTTATAGAATCAAAAAGCGCCACATGCCCGCATTGCCATCAGAAAAGTTGTCGCGCGCATAGTCATTACACAAGGGTGATTGATGATTTACCTATTCAAAATAAGGCGGTACGCATTTATCTGAGAAGTAAAAAATGGTTTTGTACCAACATGTCTTGTGAAAGTAAAGTATTCACTGAAC
>NZ_FOWN01000060.1 GCF_900115465.1 Halolactibacillus alkaliphilus | reverse complement strand
GGTCTTTACATCAAAGACATCCACAATGCCTATATCACAAAACCGGGAAAGACATACAAACAAGTCGGTTTCAAAGATGTGACAGTGAAAAATCATAACAACAATTGGCAATTCATCTCCCACCTAGCTCCTGACGGAGCTTGAGGAGGGAGACTTCTTGCCTAAGTTCGTTAAATTAAAGAAGTTAATATAACCGCATCGATTTTGTTGATGCGGTTAATTTTTAAAGGGAACGTATGAGTCGCTCGTCAAATATAGAATATGGTAACATATGAGTAGATGAGTGCTATTTAAAAGGAGGAAGCGGTTTGACACATGGTTATCCTAAGAATGGGCGGGTTATCTTTCATGTCGATATGAATAGTTTCTATGCGTCGGTAGAAATGGCCTATAATCCTTCTTTAAAGGGGAAACCTTTAGCCATTGCTGGTAATCCAGAAGAACGAAGAGGTATCATAGTGACGAGCAGTTATGAGGCAAGAGCTAAAGGAGTTAAAACAACGATGCCGCTTTTTCAAGCGCGGAAATTATGTCCGGAATTAGTCGTATTAAAACCTAATTTTGAACGGTATCGCAAAGCATCAAAAGAGATGTTCAAACTGATGGCTGAGATTACAGACCTTGTAGAACCTGTATCGATTGATGAGGGGTATTTAGATATTACTGAATGCGGTTCTCAAGGTACCCCATTAGAGATCGCCAATCGACTTCAACAACGCTTATTAAATGAATTAGATTTACCATCAAGCATTGGTATTGCACCTAATAAATTTTTAGCTAAGATGGCATCTGATATGAAGAAACCGTTAGGTATTACTGTCCTTAGAAAGCGAGAGCTAAACAAAGTGTTATGGCCACTTGATGTTGCGGAAATGCACGGTGTAGGAGCAAAAACAAAAGAAAAACTTAACCAATTAAGTATTGTTACGATTGGTGATTTAGCTAAAGCAGATGATTCACAATTGCGTCGTGTTTTAGGCATTAACGGTGTGCGGTTAATTCAGCGGGCCAACGGTGAGGACGAGCGATTAGTTGATCCTGATAGCGTCTTTGATTTTAAAAGTGTAGGGAATTCGGAAACGTTGCGCCAAGATACGATTGACGATACCGTGTTGTTTTCTTTATTACGCAAACTATCAGTAAAAGTAGCTATGCGGTTAAAACGCAAAGGCTATGTTGGAGAAACGGTACAATTAATGATACGTTATCATGACCGGAAAACGATCACTCGGAGTATAACGGTTCATCGCCCCATTGCAGAAGTTGACGATATATACGGCCTGGCGATTCATTTATTTGAAACACATTGGAACTATGACCCCATTCGTTTACTCGGTATCACAGTCCAAGGTCTCGTAGAAAAACAGAACTACCAAGAACAGCTCGATTTATTCCACTATAAAGAACACTTAAAAAAGGAAGAAATTCAAACGGTTATTGACAACTTAACCTCAAAGTATGGGTATAACCCTTTTGAACACAAGACGCAAATTTCCACGCCACATCCTACATCCGAAGAACCAACGACAAGCTTTCAAAAAGATTTTCTTGATGATTATACAAAAGACCACTAATGGCCGAACAGATTGATCAGCCGTTAGTGGTCGTTATTATTTAATCGCTCTTTTCGCCACCGTGTAAGTCATAAAATCATACGCCATATAAGTTGCCGGAAAAACGAGGCGTGCGTCTTGTTCAAGAGTATGAAGCATCTGTGCGTCATACCGTTGTGACAAATGATTAATAATCAGCGCGCGCACATCTGCAGCTTTAGCAACGAGGCAAGCTTCAAACATCGTACTGTGATTGTGCTGTCTAGCGAGTGTTGCTAGACCTTTATCGTATGTGCCTTCATGTATTAGAACGTCACTGTTTGCGACAAATGCCTCAAGACCTAAAACGGGACCTGTATCCCCTAAAATCGTTACGACACGTCCAGGTTTATTAGGTCCGACAACGTCTTTTTGATGAATTACACGACCGTCAGAAAGTATTGTTAGCTCTTGATTTTTAATCTGCTGATAAACAGGTGAGGGAGCGATGTTCATTTCTTTTAATCGCTTTACATTAAGCTCGCCTATTTGATCATGCTCTATGATTTTGAATCCATAGGAGGTTATACCGTGACTAAGCTCTTTTACATCTATATCAAAATGAGATGTTTTTATGACTTGTCCATCAGTTAGTGTGTGATAATAAATAGGATAAGAAAGTCTTGTGCCACTAATCCGAAAAGCCGTTTCAATATATGTTTGTAATCCTTTGGGAGCATAGATATCTACTGGCGTTGTGCCATTTAAAAAGGCGCGGCTAGACAAAAGACCAGGCAAACCGTATATATGGTCTCCATGTAAGTGAGTAATAAAAATTTTAGAAATCTTTCTTGGTTTAATTGGTGTTTTTAAAATTTGATGTTGAGTCGCTTCACCGCAATCAAATAACCACACCCCTTCACCTGAATCAGTGACGTCAAAAGCTAAGCTCGAGACATTTCGATCAATCGCAGGTAAACCAGATCCTGTTCCGAGAAAAGTAAGATGCATTAGGCCCAACCTCGCTCATAAGGCGTAGGTGCCTTTATCTTGGCATTTAAGATATCACTGGCTGATTTTGCCCAATAAGGATGGCGAAGTAATTCACGTCCAATAAAGATGAGGTCTGCGCGATTATTTTTTAATATTTCTTCCGCATGATGTGGATCGGTAATAAGTCCTACTGCGCCAGTTGGTATGTCGGCCTCATGCTTTATTGTTTCTGCTTGTTTTACTTGATAACCAGGATACACATCGATCGGGGTGTTGACAATGCCTCCTGTTGAAACGTCGATGAGTTGGATGCCTTGTTCTTTCATCCGTTGACTAAAGTATATAAAGTCAGCCATCGTATTGCCAGCCGCGTGATATTCATCGGCTGATATGCGGACGAACAAAGGTCCGTGAAACACGCTTTTTACTGCATCAATTACCGCCTCAATGATGTGATAACGTTTTTCTTTATTGCCACCGAACGCATCGGTGCGCTGATTGGTAATCGGGGAAAGAAATTGATTTAATAAGTAACCATGTGCAGCATGGAGTTCAATTACGTCGAAATTGGCTTTTCTAGCCCGAATGGCCGCTACTTTAAATTGGTCAATAAGATGATCAATCATTGAAGAGGTCATGACGTCGACTTCTTCGTTATCCAATTGCGACGGAGCTATGGGGGATTGATCTGTTTGCGCTTTTTTTCCAGCATGTCCAAGTTGAATGGCTGCCTTGGCGCCATGGGCGTGAATGCGCTCGGTTAAATGTTTTAAACCAGCGATATGCACATCCGACCAGATACCCAAATCAGTCGTTTTAATCCGACCACGTGCTTCAATGGCCGTTGCTTCAATCATAATTAGCCCGACACCTCCAACAGCACGAGATTCATAATGTGTGACATGAAAGGGGGTAACGATGCCGTCTTCTTTCAAAACAGAAAACATGCACATCGGTGACATAACGATACGATTTTTCAAGGTCACATTTTTTATAGTATAAGGTTCAAATAATTTTGCCAAAGTACTCACTCCTCTTTTTATCCTTCTAAATTATCATAGCAAAAGGGGGACGTGTTGTCCTTTATTCTGCTTTTTTCATTTTAAGCGAGAAGACGCCTTTTTTAAAAAATCCATGTGGATTTTAGGTGGGAGTCGTTCGATTTATCCCATCAAGTCGACATCATCCGTGATGATACCATCAACATTTTCAGATACATATTGATTAAATAAGTACGCCTCATTGACTGTATACAGATGAAGATAGAACCCATGAGATTGTAGGCAACGATAAAAAACTGTTGTATAAGCTTTATAATGTAAATGTATACCGTCAACAACACCTTGCATCCGTTTTAATACGCGATTACTTAGTCTCTTTTTAGTGAGATAGCCAGTGACCATTATTGGATTCCACGCTTTGACTTCTTCTAAATAGTTTAGATTAAATGAGGAAATAGTAAGTCTACTTACATCATCTATTTGGTCGATCCGTCTCATTGTTTCTTTTACTATTTTCTTATGATGAAAAGAGTGGCTCTTTAACTCGATGTTTAAATAAAGCTCTGTTGTTTGCCACCAGTCGAGTAACTCATCTAAAGACATCAATGTTTCTTTCTCAAAAGATGGATCAAACCATTGCCCGTTTTGTAAGTTAGTAAGTTCAGCAAACGTCACCTCTTTAATAGCGCCTTGTTTTGTAGTGGTTCTATCTAAGGTTGCGTCATGTATGACGACGGGAACGCCATCTTTGGTAAGTTGAATATCTGTTTCAATACCGTCCGCATTTTTTATTTGAGCTAACTTAAAACTTGCATATGTATTCTCAGGCGCATGTTTACTTGCGCCTCGATGGGCATAAATCAATGTCACATTAATCACCTCAACTTTTATTTGCAGTCTCATCTAAATCGTAGCATAATAATAGGAGAACAAACAGTAAAAAGGGGGCCATTATGAAAAAAGATACGATTATTATTACTGGCGCAACAAGAGGATTAGGGCGTGCGTTGAGTCTTAAACTTGCTAGAACTCACCGTACCCTTGTGCTTGTCAGTCGCAATGAAGACTTACTCACACAGTTAAAGCGTGATCTCGAAAAAAAGGGTGCGCGTGTATTCATTTATCCGGTTGATTTAACTAAAACAAAAGAAATAGCGGCCCTTGTAGCTGATATTCAGTTGAAGACAGGCGGGGTTAACGTTGTTATTAATAATGCAGGATTTGGACTGTTCGAATATGCTGCTGGTACACCAAGAGAAGTAACAGAAAATATGTTTCAATTAAACGTGCTGGCCATGATTGAGATGAATCGGTTACTTATTCCTCAATTTATTGATCGACAAGGTGCTGCCCACATTATCAATATTGGCTCAATGGCAGGTAAGTTAGCGACACCAAAAGCTTCAAGTTATGCTGCAACGAAACATGCAGTCGTCGGGTATTCTAATGCTTTGCGCTTAGAACTTCAAACAACGAATATTAACGTCACTACTGTTAATTTAGGACCGGTAGATACGTCGTTTTTTGAAACGGCAGATGAATCTGGCCATTACCAAGAAGAAGTAAAGCGTATTATGTTAAAGCCTGAAGTGGTTGCTGAAAAAATAGCGCGTTTAATTTACAAAAATAAACGGGAACTTAATTTACCGGGTTGGATGCATATCGGTAGTAAGTTACATGGTTTGAGTCCTCGTGTGTTAGAGTTTTTGATGCGGGGATCATTTAATAGAAAGTGAGTCAGGAGGTGAAAAAACTATCATGAGGAAACGTGAAGAGAAAAAACAGGCCAAAGAAGCGGAAGAACGTTTTGGGAAAAAAGAAGTGGATTTACTAAAAAAATGAAAGCGCAGTTAATAAAGGATGAAGAAATCAAAGTGGAACGTGAAAAACAAGCGAAGATGGAAGTAAATAAACAACGCGAAAAAAACAAGAGTTTTGAGCAATTAGTCAATTACCCACCACTTAAACGCTAATGCGTTTTGAAGTGGGGGCTTGTAAAAGCCCTAATTGTCTAGCCTAAGTCTTTCGAGGACTACGTTAGAAAAGTGAATACGACTTTGTATGATTCCCTAGTACATTTTGTCGTTCAGGCGCTGTAACAACTCTGAGAGGTAGGAGTGGTCAACCTGTTGCACGAAGCTTTTCTAACATTGGCGAAGGGAAACTAACTCTAAAAGGAGGGCGAATCTTGAGAGTATTCGTCAAATCAATGCGGGGGTCCAATTTGGACCCTTGTAAAAACCAAAAAGCAAGAAAATTACTCAAAGAAAAGAAAGCAAAAATTATAAGTTA
>NZ_FOWN01000015.1 GCF_900115465.1 Halolactibacillus alkaliphilus | reverse complement strand
TCCCATCTGTAAAGAGTAAGATCCCTCAGAGACGATGAGGTAGATAGGTTCGAGGTGGAAGCATGGTGACATGTGTAGCTGACGAATACTAATCGATCGAGGACTTAACTAAATTTTTGTTTGATGATTGTTTACTTCTTATCTAGTTTTCAGGGTATAACCCTATATGGTTTAGTGACGATAGCGAAGAGGTCACACCTGTTCCCATGCCGAACACAGCAGTTAAGTTCTTCAGCGCCGATGGTAGTTGGGCTTAAGCCCCGCGAGAGTAGGACGTCGCTAAGCAATTAAAACACCCTTTTAAGATTTTTCTTAAAAGGGTGTTTTTGTGTTATAATATATAGTGTACATTGTCAGAAGAAGGTGAGCTATGCAATCAAACTTTTTGCTGATGCTACGTTTAACTGAATACATACATAAGTACAAGTCATTGCTAAGTTATCACAAATACTTACGTAAAATCTTCATGGGTTCAGAGATTGGTTAACGGTAGTTAATGAAATTAAAGAACTATTATTGATGTAGAAAGAGCGGTATCTTCATATTGGAGAACAGCATAGAGTATGCTATAGTAAAGGAATCAGAACAATAAAACATGGCAGTAGCTGTGTGTAAAAGGAGTATTTCTAATGGAAAAAATTGCATGGGTGACGGATAGTACATGTGGCTTACCAGAAGCATATATTAAAGAAAATAATCTTCATGTTATGCCAATGATTGTTAATATTAATAACATTTCTTATCGTGAGGATATTGAAATCAGTAAAGAAGAAGTTTATGAACTGTTAAAACAATTCGGAGAAGGTGCTAAAACAAGCCAACCCGCATATGGTGAGTTTGTAGAGCTATATGAGCAGTTGGCAAGTGAAGGATCTTACGATAAAGTTATTGCTATTCATGCATCAAGTGCTTTAACGGGTACATATCAAAGTTCTGTCAGTGCTTCACAAATGGTTGATTTAGATGTTGAAGTCATTGATTCAAAAGTAGGTTCATTTGCGTTAGGGCAGATGATAAGAAAAGGTGTTGCTATGGCGCAAGAAGGAAAAGCTAGTGAAACGATTGTGGAGACCATTCGTCATTATACAGATCATTTAGAAATGTACCTTCTTCCACAGAGCTTAGAACAGATGCGTAAAAGTGGGCGTGTGAGTACAGCACAATCTGTTTTTGCTAATCTACTGAGTATTAATATCGTGTTGCGTTTTGAAAACGGTAAAATTATCATTGATGATAAAATTAGAAGTAAGAAAAAAGCCGTTCGTTATCTTTTTCAAGCCATCGAACAAGCATATAAAACGGGTGAATTAAAAGAGTTAGGTATTATGCATGCTGGGGCAAAAGAAAAGGCGGAAGCATGGAAAAAAGAATTACTAGAAATGTATGAGAATTTAAAAATTCAAGTTGAACCACTAGTACCTGTTGCGGGCGTTCATGCTGGTCATGGTACGATGGCTATTTCCTGGTTAAAGGAAAATAAATAGCGATAAATTAAAGGTATAATCTAATATTATATAAGAAATAGATCACCGTGACGGCGATCTATTTTTTTAAATGAATTATGTGAGGAGAAAGCTATGTTAGAGATTATTTTAGGAGAACATTTTTTAACAATGAGTATTCGTCTAGTATTAGCATTAGTTCTTTCGGGGTTAATTGGTTTTGAGCGAGAAATAAATAAACATTCTGCGGGATTTAGAACGCATATCCTGGTTGGTGTTAGTGCGACACTATTAATGTTAATGTCATTATATGGTTTTACAGATTATTTAGTTGAAAATGAAGCATTTGTTAATTTTGACCCTGCAAGGATTCCCTCATATGTTGTGAGTGGGATTGGTTTCTTAGGTGCTGGAACAATTATTGTTAACGGTATGACTGTGAAAGGACTAACGACGGCAGCATCTATTTGGGCCGTTGCTGGTCTTGGGTTGGTTGTTGGGATAGGTATGTACGGTGTAGCGATTTTAACGACACTCATTATCTTACTTAGTCTAATCTTTTTAAATAATTTTGAACAACGACTCACCAAAAGAGGACAATCGGCGCAACTGAGTATAGCGGTCAATTCAGTACAAGCAATTGAAGAAATTTTAAAAAAATATAATCAAAACGGTGTAGTTATTCAAAACATTAATGTGAATACGGATGAGAGCGACTATCCAATCGTTACAACAGATGTGATATTAAGCAAGGCCATTAATAAAAGTGAACTGGTTGTGGTATTATCTAAACTCGATGATGTGAGAGAAGTATATCACGGTTGATATCAGTTGCATCTTTTATGTGAGCGTTATAAAATATAGACAAAGTCAAAGATAGTCAAAGTCAAGAAAGACTAACTATATAAAGTCAAGTAAAAACCAAAATTAATTCTGATAAATATGCTGAAATAAAGGCACACCAAATAAACATCAGAAAAGGTATTTTTTATTTACTGACGAATTTCATACGATTCATTTTTAGTTAAAACCGCATGGATGATGTAACACAGTTTTCTAGAAACGGCAACAATTGCGATTAGATTATGAATATCACCAATTTCACCTAATATCGTTGCGCCAGTAATTGGACCGATACCTGTAATTGTTTCAATTACAGAAGTAATGGAAGCCATCAATTGATTTATTTCTTCTTCTGTTTGTTTTATTTGTTCCTCTAGAAAATTTAGCTGTTCAATCATTGAGCGTAGTTGGAAAGTGAATGCATCTTGTGCAAATCGAATACCAAAAGACTTTGAAGCAGCTGTTTTTAATGTTTCAGCTTTGACTAGTCCTATGCGATTACGGCTCGCTAAACGAAGCGTTTCGGCTAAAGTATTAGCAGTAATCTCGTTAAATGCATCGGGTGTGGAGTATTCAAGAAGTACCGCTTTTGAATCTTTCCAAAACAGGCCAACTTTTGAAAAGACCGTATCATACTCAGGGAAAACTTGGTCTAAAACGGCGATAATTTTGCGTTTGAAATCACCAGCTGTTCCAACTAAGTACGATCGATAACGGGTTAATTGACGTAAGGAGAATATGGCTTCATTCGCTAAAGCGGTATCTTTAAATGAACCGTAACGAATAAGGTCGGCTATTAATATCGAATCAATGATGTCAGTCTTTCGTTTTCGAATTTCAGTACCTTTTCTCCACCCGTCTGTTTGAATGGGGTTAATCACATGGATGAAATAATCGGCTTCATCTAGGAAGGAAAAGAGATTGAGGAAATACCAACTAAGAAATAACTCAGGTTCATAAGGTTTTCCTTTCAAAGTCGGAAGACTAAAACCTTAAATATAATATACAAGGAAGAGGATTATGCGTAACATTTCAGATATAATTGAAGCGCATTTAAAAATGATTCTAGAAGAAGCGAAGCATAATCATGTAGAAATAAAACGAAGTGAATTAGCTGATCAATTTTCTTGTGTGCCCTCACAAATTAATTACGTTATAAACACGCGTTTCACGAAAGAATTAGGTTACCTCGTTGAAAGTAAACGTGGTGGAGGTGGATACATTAGAATTCAACGCGCTGTAGAGAACGATCAAAACATCTTATTAGACGAGTTGATTAGCTTAATAAAGCCACATGTATCTCAATCTGTAAGTGAAGCCGTTCTTACACGCTTAGTAGAAGCTGATTTTATTACACTGCGTGAGGCAAAGTTAATGAAAGCGGCAATTGATCGTGAAACGTTACGTTTTAAATTACCGTACCGTGATGAGATACGGGCACGCATATTAAGTGCCATGTTAACGACCTTGAAGTATCATGAAGATCTTTAACGTTTGGAGGAAGCGAGATGGAATGTGAACACTGTCATAAACATCCAGCGACACTGCACTTCACAGGGTATATTCATGGAAATAAACATGTTCAGCACCTGTGTCATACGTGTGCGTTGGAACAAGGATTGATTGAACAAAATGATCACTATCCTATTCATGATTTGTTAAGTGACTTATTTAATTTTAATAAAAAGATCACTACCCAACAGAATAAATTAGCTGAAGAAATGCTTGTGTGTCCAACTTGTCAAATGACAGAGCAACAGTTTGTGAAGAATTATAAATTTGGTTGTAAAGATTGTTATGAAATATTTAGTTCAGAACTTGAACCCGTTTTAAAACGGGTACATAACGGGAATACGACGCATACAGGAAAAGTACCTAAAAAAGAATATGCTTATCAATCGAGGCGTCAACAAATTAAAGATTATCGATTACAGTTAAAAGCACTTATTGATGATGAGCGTTTTGAAGAAGCCGCTGATATCCGTGATGCGATTAAAGCATTGGAAAATGATCGTACTGAGACAAAGGAGGACCATTAATATGTCATTTCAATCCTTTATTGATCAGGCGATTAGCCCATGGATGCAAAGTGGAGGGCCTCAAGATGATATAGTCTTAAGCACGCGTATTCGATTGGCACGTAATTTAAGTCACTATCCTTTTCCTCTTAAGGCACCAGCTGAGATGATGAAAAAAGTAAATGATGCCATTACGGCTAGTCTCAGTGGTCAATCAATTGGTCACTATGAGAACTTGCAGTATCTCTCATTAGATGACATCAGTTCACTTGATACACATGCACTTGTAGAAAAACATTTGATCAGCCCATACTTAGTGGAACATGCGCATCATAGCGGTGTGTTACTCTCTACAAATGAGCAGTTATCGATTATGATTAATGAAGAAGATCATTTACGCATGCAATTGTACTTCCCAGGATTACAACTTGAAAAAGCGCTAGAAGAAGCCTTTCAGGTAGATGATGAAGTGGAAGCGTGTTTAAGTTTTGCCTTTCATGAGAAATATGGCTATTTAACAACATGTCCAACAAATGTTGGTACGGGCTTAAGAGCTTCAGTCATGGTGCATCTCCCGGCGTTGTCTATGACAAATAAATTATCAAAAATGATCCCAGCTATTAATCAGTTAGGTTTAGTTGTCCGGGGAATTTATGGTGAAGGCACTGAAGCGCTGGGTAATATTTATCAAGTGTCTAATCAAGTGACACTAGGTCGAACTGAACGTGACATTATCGATAATTTGCAAAGCGTTATTATTAAACTCATTGATCATGAACGTGCTGTTCGTAAGATGTTGATGAAGAACTCTGCTCTGGAATTGGAAGATAGAATCTACCGATCTTATGGGGTTTTAAAGCACAGTAGATTAATTGAATCAAAAGAAGCAGCAAAATGTATATCCGATGTTAGATTGGGTATAGATGTAGGGTATATAACTGATATATCTAAAACGATTTTAAGTGAATTAATGGTATTAACCCAACCAGCGTTCTTACAGCAGTATGCGAAAAGTCACTTAAATCAACATGAGCGTGATCAGAAGCGATCAGCAATGATACGTGAGCGATTGACGTTAGAGATAGAAGACTAAAGGAGGAAACAGCGATGATGTTTGGACGATTTACAGAACGCGCCCAAAAAGTACTAGCCCTTTCACAAGAAGAAGCTATTCGTTTGGGCCATACGAATATAGGGACAGAGCATATTTTACTTGGACTAATAAAAGAAGGGGATGGGATTGCGGCAAAAGCTCTAACATCACTTGGATTGAAGTTTGAAGACATCCAGGAGGAAGTGGAAGTACTTATAGGAGCAGGTCAAAAACAGTCACAAACCATTCATTATACACCCCGTGCGAAAAAAGTGATTGAATTGTCTATGGATGAAGCACGAAAGCTTGGCCACAGCTACGTCGGAACAGAACATATTTTACTTGGGCTAATTCGGGAAGATGAAGGCGTTGCTTCTCGGGTATTGCGCAATTTAGATGTTAGTTTAAATCGAGCGCGTCAACAAGTCTTACAACTACTAGGAGCATCAGAATCAAACCGAAAAGGAAACGGTCGCCAGTCACAAAATAACACGGCTGAGACACCTACGCTTGATTCATTAGCTCGAGACTTAACAGTTATTGCCAAAGAGGGGAATATTGACCCGGTTATTGGTCGTGAGAAAGAAATTGAGCGCGTCATTCAAGTACTTAGTCGACGGACCAAAAACAATCCCGTACTAATTGGTGAACCTGGTGTTGGAAAAACAGCGATTGCAGAAGGATTGGCACAAAAAATTGTGGCCAATGATGTACCTGAATTATTGCGCGACAAGCGTGTCATGACGCTTGACATGGGGACAGTTGTTGCCGGGACAAAGTATCGTGGGGAATTCGAGGACCGTCTTAAAAAAGTGATGGAAGAGATTCGCCAAGCAGGGAATGTACTTTTATTTATCGATGAATTACACACTTTAGTCGGTGCTGGAGGTGCAGAAGGTGCCATTGATGCATCAAACATTCTTAAACCTTCGCTCGCGCGTGGAGAACTACAATGTATTGGTGCAACAACATTAGATGAGTATCGTAAACATATTGAGAAAGATGCAGCCTTAGAACGTCGTTTCCAACCAATTCAAGTAGATGAGCCGACACCAGAAGAATCCATTCAAATCTTAAAAGGTTTGCGTGATCGATACGAAGCTCACCACCGTGTAACCATTACTGATGAATCCATTGAGGCTGCGGTAAACTTATCAAATCGCTATATTACCGATAGATTCTTACCAGATAAGGCGATTGACTTAATTGATGAAGCGGGTTCCCGGGTGCGCTTACGCTCTTATACCGCACCACCTAACTTAAAAGAGCTAGAACAACGCCTTGAAGAAGCTAAAAAAGAAAAAGATGCCGCTGTTCAAAGCCAAGAATTTGAAAAAGCTGCATCATTTAGAGATGCGGAACAAAAGTTGCGCCAAGAATTAGAAGAAACTAAAGGCAAGTGGAAAGAAAAACAGGGCCAAGTTGATTCAGAAGTTGTCCCAGATGATATTGCAACAGTCGTCTCAACTTGGACAGGTGTCCCTGTTAAGTCTTTAACCAAAGATGAAAGTAATCGTTTATTACAGTTAGAAGAAACACTACACGGCCGCGTTATTGGCCAAGCAGAAGCGGTAGATGCGGTCTCTAAAGCGATTCGTCGCGCACGAGCAGGATTAAAAGATCCTAAGCGTCCTATTGGATCATTTATCTTCCTCGGACCAACTGGTGTTGGAAAAACAGAACTAGCCCGCGCTTTAGCAGAAGCGATGTTTGGGGATGAAGATGCGATGATTCGCATTGATATGAGTGAATATATGGAAAAACACAATACATCACGCCTGGTAGGTTCACCTCCAGGGTATGTCGGTTATGAAGAGGGCGGTCAATTAACGGAGAAAGTTCGTCGTAAACCCTACTCGGTTGTGTTACTTGATGAGATTGAGAAGGCTCACCCGGAAGTCTTTAATATTTTACTTCAAGTATTAGAAGATGGTCGATTAACGGATTCTAAAGGACGCCTGATTGATTTTAGAAATACCGTACTCATTATGACATCAAATGTGGGGGCAAGTGAGTTAAAACAAAATAAATATGTTGGTTTTAACTTAGAAGATGAAACGCGTGATTATCGAGATATGAAATCAAAAGTGACCGAAGCATTGAAAAAAGCTTTCCGGCCAGAATTCTTAAATCGGATTGATGAAACGATTGTCTTCCACTCACTTGAGAAACAACATATGAAAGATATTGTCACATTAATGTTAGAACAGCTGAAGAAACGCTTAAACGAACAAGATTTAGATTTTACTATGTCGGATAAAGCGGTTGAAAAAATTGCTGAAGAAGGCTTTGACCCAGAATACGGGGCAAGACCGCTTCGTCGATCTATCCAAAAAAATATTGAAGATTTGCTCTCAGAAGCGTTGCTTCGTGATGAAATCAAAAAAGGTGAGACAACGCGCATCGGCCTTAATAGTAAAGGTAAATTTATTATCTTAAATTAAATAACTAACACTAGAGCTTAACCATTTGCTTAAAGCAGGGGTTAAGTTCTTTTTTTGTCAGAGGGTCTTCATTTTATTTAAAAACTAAAAAAACTTTTTAAAACACACTAGACATGTCGGTATTTTATGCTATAATCAGTTTATTCAAAATTTTATAAATAATTATCAAGAGTGAACGAGAGATCTGGCTCAACGACTTCACGGCAACCTGGCTTTTAGCTAAGGTGCCCCTACCAGCAAAGTACAATGTACTTTGGATGATAAACTGTGACATTATGTCCTTTAAGCATCCAAGGTGCTTAAAGGACATTTTTATTTTTAAAATGACTAATTCAACAGAAAAAAGAAGAGGAAAAGGAGAATGACAATGACGACACATGACTCATACCAACTTGACACATTATCGCTACACGGGGGCACAGCACCTGATGCGACAACAGGCGCACGAGCCATTCCTATTTATCAATCAACTTCATTTGTTTTTCAAGATACGACGCATGCTGAAAAACTATTTAGTTTAGAAGAAACAGGTAATATTTATTCTCGTATTGGTAACCCAACCGTCGATGCTTTTGAGAAAAGAGTCGCCTTACTTGAAGGCGGCGTTGCCGCAGTTGCTACAGCTTCAGGTATGGCTGCTATTACACTGTCTATCCTTAACTTATGTGAGACAGGTGACGAGATTGTGGCAGCCATTAACTTATATGGCGGCACGTATAACTTATTTAAAACAACATTAAAACGTTATGGCATCACAGTCCACTTCGTTGACCCAAATGATTTACCATCGTTCGAATCAGCGATAACCGATAAAACTAAAGCCATCTTTGGTGAAATTATTGGCAACCCGAACTTAGATGTGTTCGATGTGGAGGGCGTAAGTGAGATTGCGAAGCGTCATCATATTCCACTGATTATTGACAATACATTCGCTACACCTTATTTAATTAGGCCAATCGAAAAAGGTGCAGATATTGTCATTCATTCGGCGACAAAATGGATAGGAGGACACGGAACAACCATCGGTGGAATCGTCGTTGATGGCGGCCGATTTAATTGGCAAAAAGGAAATTTTACAGCGTTTACTGAACCAGACCCAAGTTATAACAATATTCGTTATGCGAATGAATTTGGTGGCCTTGCTTTTTCAGTTAAGTTACGTGTTCAACTGTTACGTGATTTTGGTGCCTGCTTAAGTGCCGATTCAGCTTTTCGCTTACTACAAGGTTTAGAAACATTACATTTACGTGTGGAGCGCCATAATGAAAATGCGTTAAGGCTAGCAACCTATTTAGACAAACACCCGGCAATTAGTTGGGTGAATTATCCGGGCCTCTCTTCACACCCATCCCATATAAAAGCGAAACAACGCTTAAATAATGGTTTCGGTTCAATTATTACTTTTGGAATAAAAGGTGGAAGAGATGAAGGGAAAAAGGTAATTGATGCAGTCAGCTTATGGTCACACGTTGCGAATGTTGGGGATGCAAAATCACTCATTATCCATCCGGCATCAACGACACACCAGCAACTATCAAAAGAGGCGTTAAAAGAAACGGGTGTGACAGAAGATCTTATTAGACTCTCTGTAGGGCTTGAACATATTGATGATTTGATTCATGATTTAGACCGTGCACTCACGGTTGCGACAGGAATCGCGTTAGAAGGGCCTCGTTCAATTAAAATTAATGATGAAGCTGTCATTCGGTGGTCGCTTGCCTCGAGTCATAAGACAGAAGATGGTGTAGTAAAACCTAAGACGATTGCGGTTGTTGGGCTAAGTGGTAAAAAAGGGCGACCTAGTTATCGGTTAGCGTTAAAAATGCAGCGCCTCGGTTACAAAATCATTCCAGTTAACCCGAGAGAAACTGAAATATTAGGTGAAATATCTTATCCGGACTTGGAAAGTGTGACTGAGCCAATAGATATTGTCCAAGTATTTCGTGCACCAGAAGCTGCCGTAAGTGTAGCGCAAGAAGCGATTCCGGTAAAACCTAAAGTATTTTGGTTACAAGAAGGTGTGATCAATGATGAAGCCTGTCGGTTGGCAATAGAAGCGGGACTAGATGTTGTCCATAATCGCTGTACATTTAAAGAAGCACAGCGCCTAAGAGGAAGTGTTGTGACGTATCAATGTGAGATCTAAAGGCGCAAGCTGTGCATTGTCTGAATAAAAACTAAACAAAGGGGATTAAATCACATGAAAAAAATAGTTGTATTAGCCATTATCTTGGTCGCGATATTACTAGCAGGTTGTAACCAATCAGAAGCAGAGGAAGGAAAGCCAGAGAAGATTCGGTTAGATTATGCTCATTATTCACCGACAAGTCTTGTGTTGCATGAATTTGGTTGGGTAGAAGCTTTATTTAAAGAAAAAGGTATTGACGTAGAGTGGGCATTTAGTCAAGGCAGCAACAAAGCCTTAGAGTTTTTAAACTCTAACAGTGTTGATTTTGGTTCCACTGCTGGAGCTGCTGCCCTCATATCAAAAACGAATGGTTCACCTATTGAAACAGTCTACATTTTTTCTAAACCAGAATGGACAGCCCTCGTGACCAACGCGTCCAGTGAGATACAGTCGGTAGAAGATTTAAAAGGCAAACGTGTCGCTGCAACGATTGGAACGGATCCTTATATATTTTTACTCCGTGCTCTTGATGCTCATGGTTTATCTGCAGATGATATAGAGCTTGTTAATTTACAACATGGTGATGGCGCGGTCAGTTTAACTCAAAATCAAGTGGATGCATGGGCTGGATTAGACCCGCACATGGCTAAATTAGAACTTGATCAACAAGCCGAGTTATTCTTTAGAGAACCGGATTATAATACGTATGGGTTTTTAAATGTTCGGAGTGATTTTTTAGCACAATACCCAGAGTATGTAGAAGAGGTCATCGGCTTGTATGAGCAAGCAAGACAATGGATTATTGATAATCCAACAGAAGCAGTGGCGCTTATTAGTCAAAAGGCAGAAATATCAAAAGACGTTGCTGAAAAACAGCTTGAGCGTAATGACTTTTCGAATCCAGTGCCTAGCCTAATTCACATCGATCATATTATTGAAGCGGGCAAAGTACTCCAAGAAGGCGAAGTGATAGGAAAAGACCATGATTTAGAAGAAGTAGTAAACCGTTTGATCAACCCTGAAATTGCTAGAAATATTATTGAATAAAGAGGAGATTTTATGGAAAAAGACATTCATCACACATTATATCCTACTATTAAGGTCGAAAAAGTAAACTTTGTGATTATGTTAAAGAAATTAGTCATCGGTGCAGTTTTTCCATTAGGTATTTTAATATTGTGGGAGAGTCTTAGTCGTATAGGCGTGTTTGAAAGTTATCAGCTTCCAGCACCAACAGCAGTAGCTTTAAAAGGTATAGATCTTTTTCAAAGTGGGATGTTGGTTCCGCATATTATGGCAACAATTCTTCGAGTATTTATGGGGTTTTTACTTGGGACATCCGTCGCTGTTTTCATTAGTATTCTCGTTGGCTTTTGGCCACTATTAGAAAAACTAATTGACCCAACCATTCAAGCATTAAGACAAATTCCATCACTTGCGTGGGTGCCACTCTTTATTTTATGGATGGGTATTGGTGAATCATCGAAGATAACGATGATCGCGGTAGGGGTATTCTTCCCAGTGTACTTAAATTTACTTTCAGGTATTGTGTCAGTTGATCGTAAGTGGCTTGAAGTGGGACAAATCTTTGGATTATCCAAACGGTATCAAATAACGAAAATAATTCTTCCAGCTATCTTGCCAGCTTTTTTCACAGGGATACGAACAGGCCTTGGTCTTGGTTTTATGTTCGTTGTTGCATCAGAACTGATGGGTGCGAGTGAAGGTCTCGGTTATTTACTTATCTTAGGTCAAAATACATTGCAGCCGGATACGATTTTAGTAAGTATTATCTTGTTTGCTGTCATCGGTAAATTTACTGATGGCACATTAAAATCCTTAGAAACCAAACTACTTCATTGGCAGGACACATTAGAGAGGGGGCAAAGTAAATGACACTAACATTAGAAAATGTTTCTAGGTCGTTTCAGACAGTTACCGCCATTAAACAGATTAATTTAACGATTAAAAAGGGTGAAGTCATCTGTCTGCTGGGTAAAAGCGGTTGTGGTAAAAGTACGTTACTGCGGACATTATCTGGATTGGACCAGGAATATAGTGGAAAGATTTACTTTGAGGGGACCCCGCTGACAGGTGTGCGAGAGGAAATTGGTTTTATTTTTCAAGAACCCCGGTTGTTGCCTTGGCTTAATGTGATAGACAATATTCAATTTGGTTTGAAACAAAACGATGAACAGACGTCGCAGCGGGTACATCGCTTTATCCAGTATGTTGGATTAAAAGGAAAAGAATATATTTATCCTAAAGCACTCTCAGGTGGTATGAGTCAGCGAGCGGCCATTGCACGGGCGCTCGTCTGTGATCCAGAAGTATTGTTGTTAGATGAACCGTTTAGTGCACTGGATCACTTTACTAAACTCGAGTTACAAGACTTATTACTGAAGATTCAAGCGAAGTATAAAACCACGATGGTGATGGTCACACACGATATTGATGAAGCACTCTATCTTGCTGATCGCATTGTGGTTCTATCAAGTCAACCAGGGACGATTCAACAAATAGTGGAAGTAACTCAGCCGCGACCTCGAACGCGAACCAGTGATGGTTTAAAGGGGCTTAAAGAAAAGATTTTAAAAACACTACATGTAGAATGACCGACCAATGAATGGGGGGATGGAAATGGTCTTATTAAATAAACCTGGAGATTATCATTTATCTCATTACGAAACGACCTACAGTACATTTAGTTTTACTGACTACCAAAAAAAACATCAAAAAGAAAAAGTGAATGTAGCTTATTACTGCGTCGATCAACATGTCGCACAAGGATTAGGAGAAAAGATAGCGTTACATCATGTAGAGGCTGGACAGGTCGTTTCATATACATTTTCTGAGGTGAAAGGAAAAATTGACCGCATCGTTTATCTGTTGAGAAAGCATCAAGTAAAAGTTGGTGAGCGGGTGTATGTATTTTTACCTAAAAATCCTGAAAACTATTTTGCGATGTTGGCCGCCATTAGAGTTGGAGCCATTGTAGTACCTCTGTTTGAAGGATTTATGATGGATGCTATCCACGAGCGTATCAATGATAGTGCTGGCGCGGTACTTATTACGACAAAAGCATTTGAAAAACGGATTGACTATCCAACTATTCCATCAATAAAACACGTTTTTTATGGAGAGGACTTTGCCGATTTAAATCAAGCAGATGAGTATGTATACTGGGCTACTCCCGAGACGCCATTTTTAATGCATTACACTAGCGGTTCAACTGGCCAACCCAAAGGGGTTATTCATGCACATCGAGCGTATATTCATCATCAATTATCTGGTCGTTGGGTGTTGGATATTAAGTCGGAGGATGTTTATTGGTGTACCTCGCATCCAGGATGGGTAACTGGGAGTGTTTATGGCTTATTCGCCCCGTGGCTCAATGCAGCGACGGTCGTCGTTCAAGAAGGCCGATTTAGTGCGCATGAATGGTACGCGATTATCGAACGACTTAAAGTGACGATTCTTTATAGTGCTCCGACGGCTTTTCGATTATTAAAAGCAGAAGGTAGACTGTTTGAGTCGTATCAACTAGATTCACTAAGACACATCTTAAGTGTTGGCGAACCACTTAATCCAGAGGTAATTGAATGGGCGAATAAATCCTTACATGTGCGAATTCATGACACATGGTGGATGACAGAAACCGGCGGTCATATTGTTGTGAACTTACCGTCTGCGAAAATCAAACCCGGTTCAATGGGTCGTCCGTTTCCTGGGATTACTGTAAAAATTCTTGACGAGAGTGGCAAAGAAGTGCCTCGTGGTGAAGTTGGTGAGCTTGCAGTAAAAGCACCATGGCCGGGACTGATGCATACAATTTGGCAGAATGAAGAGAAGTATAACAGTTATTTTAATGCATCTGGGTATTATTTATCTGGTGATTTATGTTATCAAGATGATGAGGACTATGTTTTCTTTTCAGGTCGTGTGGATGATATGATTAATGCGCGTGGGGAAAGAATTGGGCCTTTTGAGGTGGAAAGCGCCTTAATAAAGCACCCCGCTGTTAAAGAAGCGGGTGTGATAGGCAAGCCAGACCCTATCAGTGGTGAGATTGTCAAAGCGTTTATTACTTTAAATGATCATGCAGTAGACAATGAAGCATTAATTGACGATATTAAAACCTTTGTGAAGCATCAGTTATCGTTTCATAGTGCACCTAAGGAAATAGAAGTACTAAGAGAATTACCAAAAACACAAATTAGTGGAAAAATACTTCGCCGGGAATTGAAACAGCGTGAACGGTTAATGACCCTATAAATGTGGTAGAGGCACCTTTTGCTTAAAGGTGTCTTTTTGTCTGTTTAAATTAGTTTCTTTGAAGAAGAGTCTCGAAAATTCCATCTTTTTTACACAATTAATTTATTCGTTTGTAACCATGAGCAGTTGGAAATCATGTATAATAGCAAATAAGAGGTGAGTGTATGGCAAAGTCAAAGACGCGATTTGTCTGTCAAGAATGTGGATATGAAAGTGCAAAATGGATGGGGAAATGTCCAAGTTGCCAACAATGGAATACATTAGTTGAGGAAATGGTGATGACTTCATCACCAAAACATACGGGAATTGGCTCGAATACGAGTCAAAAACCTGAAAAAATCACCTCGATAGAAACGAAAGAAGAGACAAGAATTTTAACGCAAATGCCAGAGTTTAACCGTGTGTTAGGTGGGGGTGTAGTGCCGGGTTCACTCGTCTTAATTGGTGGGGATCCTGGGATTGGTAAATCAACTTTGCTCTTGCAAATTTCGCAACAACTTGCAGATAAGAAGGTTACTGTTCTATATATTTCAGGTGAAGAATCCACTCGCCAAACGAAGTTAAGAGCTGATCGTCTCGGGGCGATGAGTGATGAACTATATGTGCTATCTGAAACGAATTTAAATTTAATTAAGGCACAAATCGAACAGTTATCACCAGACTTTATCGTGATTGACTCGATTCAAACGATTTTTAAAGATGAAGTGACGAGTGCACCTGGTAGCGTCTCTCAAGTAAGAGAGTGTACGAGTGAATTGATGCGGATCGCTAAAACAAAGCATGTCCCAATTTTCATTGTAGGTCATGTGACAAAAGAAGGGGCAATTGCGGGTCCGCGTATGCTTGAACATATGGTTGATGTCGTTTTATATTTTGAGGGTGAGCGGCATCATAGTTTTCGAATTTTACGCGGGGTAAAAAATCGTTTCGGTAGCACCAATGAAATGGGTATTTTTGAAATGAAAGAAGAAGGACTAAAAGAAGTGCTGAATCCATCGGAAATCTTCTTAGAAGAACGTTCTGAAGGTGTGGCAGGGTCTTGTGTTGTCGCTTCGATGGAAGGTACTCGTCCTGTCCTCGTTGAAATTCAATCACTTATCTCGCCAACGAGCTTTGGTAATCCTCGTCGGATGGCAACAGGGATCGATCATAACCGGGTGCCATTGTTAATGGCGGTATTAGAAAAACGGGTCGGTTTAATGATGCAAAATCAAGATGCGTATGTTAAAGTGGCGGGTGGCGTCAAACTTGATGAACCAGCCATTGATTTAGCTGTAGCAATCAGTATCGCTTCCAGCTTCAAAAACAAACCGTGTCGTGCGCACGATGTGTTAATTGGTGAAGTTGGATTAACGGGTGAAATACGTCGCGTTTCACGAATGGAGCAACGCGTGCAAGAAGCGGCAAAGTTAGGGTTTAAGCGGGCGATTATTCCCAAACGAAATGCGGATGACTTAGTTATTAAAGGTGATATTGAAGTCATTGGGGTTGAGTCTATTCAACAAGCACTAAAGGCGACATTAAGTGACTGAGCGTGTTCGTATCGATACTAAAAAGTGATTTTTCTCATAACTATATGATTAAAATAGTGAAAAGCTGACAACACTGTAACTGTCAGAGAAAATGTATAAGGGGGTGAATGTGGTGCTAAAAAGATTTGTGCAATTGTTTATACTTGTCACTGGGGGAACGATTGGATTTTTGTACTTTCCAGCGTTAGTGAAAGCGGTGAGTTTCTTAAGTGGTAGCTTTATTGACCGGGTGTATATTGCTCCTTATGTAGGTCTTGTGCTAGGTGCACTTATTTTATATTTATTATCTTTTTGGTTTGTTGACCACATTGTAGAGTTTATTCAATGGCTAGAGGAGGTGCTGATGAAGGCACCGTTAACGAACTTGTTTTTTGGAAGTTTTGGTTTGATTGTCGGTCTCGTGGTAGCTTTTATGATTTCCCGACCTATTCAAGAGTTTGATATCCTAGTTATTTCACAAGTGGGGCCGTTATTTGTAACAGCGTTACTCGGTTATCTTGGATTCCAGGTAGGATTTAAGCGCCGGGATGAATTTTTATTCTTGATTCAGAGAAAGGATAAAGAACAAAAAGTAACAGATGATGTAACGAACGACAAACCAAGTGTTAAACCTAAGTTGTTGGATACATCTGTTATTATTGATGGTAGGATTGCCGACATTTGTCAGACAGCCTTTTTAGAAGGTACGCTTATTATTCCTATGTTCGTATTAGAAGAACTTCAACATATTGCAGATTCATCTGATGCGCTAAAAAGGAACCGTGGTCGTCGAGGATTAGACGTTTTAAACCGTCTTCAAAAAGAGATTGGTGTCGATGTTGAGATGTATGATGGGGACTTTGAAGAGATTCAAGAAGTCGATAGTAAGCTCGTCAAACTAGCAAAAGTTATGGACGGTATCGTGGTGACGAATGACTTTAATTTAAATAAAGTTTGTGAGTTTCAAAATGTGCCTGTCTTAAATATTAATGACTTAGCGAATGCGGTCAAACCGGTCGTGTTACCAGGTGAAGAATTGGTCGTGCAAGTAATTAAAGATGGAAAAGAGCAAAATCAAGGCGTCGCGTACTTAGATGACGGAACGATGATTGTTGTGGAAGAAGGACGTAATTATATTCATCAAACAATTGATGTCTTAATTACGAGCGTCTTACAAACATCAGCAGGTCGGATGATTTTTGCTAAGCCAAAAGCACTTGAAAAAGTTCAATAAAAGAGGTATAACAATAAAGAAGAGTGAAGTGATAACGAGCGTTATCACTTTTTCTTTGTGGCCATAAATTAAGAGAAATCACGCATATTTAAGGCAATTGATAAGAAAAAGTGATAAAATAAAAAAAGATATGTGGAAACGACGAAAGGGGAACATACAAAAATGACAAACGACGTGCGTGTACGTTATGCTCCAAGTCCAACAGGGCATTTACACATTGGGAATGCAAGAACGGCACTATTTAATTACTTATTCACAAAAAATCAAGGTGGGAAATTTATTATCCGTACCGAAGATACTGACCAAAAGCGTAATGTTGAAGGTGGAGAAGAAAGTCAGTTAAACTACCTAAAATGGTTAGGCCTTACATGGGATGAAGGGGCAGACATCGGCGGAGAATACGGCCCTTATCGTCAAATGGAACGGTTAGATTTATATAATAAATATGTAGAGGACCTACTTGATCGTAATCTAGCATATAAATGTTATATGACAGAAGAAGAATTAGAAGCAGAACGAGAAGCGCAAAAAGCGAACGGTGAAGTACCGAAGTATTCAGGTGCGCACAGTAATTTAACGGATGAGCAAGTGAAAGCATTTGAAGCTGAAGGGCGTTCATATAGTATTCGATTCCGTGTACCTAAAGATGCAACGTATATATTTAATGACTTAGTACGTGGTGATATTACCTTCCAGTCAAGCGACTTCGGTGATTGGGTTATCGTGAAAAAAGACGGTGTACCAACGTATAATTTTGCGGTTGTTATTGATGACCATTTAATGGCTATTTCTCATGTTCTTCGCGGAGAAGAACATATTTCAAATACACCAAAACAGATGATGATTTTTGATGCTTTTGGATGGACAGCGCCACGTTATGGTCATATGACATTAATTCTAAACGAAGAGCGTAAGAAATTATCAAAGCGAGACCAACATATTTTACAATTTATCGAGCAGTATAAAAACTTAGGTTATTTACCTGAGGCGATGTTTAACTTTATCTCCCTACTTGGCTGGTCGCCGGTTGGGGAAGAAGAAATCTTTACTCAAGCACAATTTATTGAGATGTTTGATGCCAATCGGTTATCAACGTCCCCTGCAATCTTTGACCCAGTCAAATTAAAGTGGATGAACAATCAATACATTAAACAACTATCAGAACAAGAAGTGATTGACTTAGCAATGCCGCACTTAATAGAATCCGGTAAACTAAGTGAAGATATGACAGCTGATGAAAGAAGCTGGGCAGAAGCGGTGATTTTACTGTATAAAGATCAACTAAGCTACGGTCAAGAGATTGTTGAACTCACAGAATTATTTTTCCAAGAAGAAATTGCTTATGGTGAAAAAGAAGAAGAGATTCTTTCAAATGATGATGTATCCATCGTTCTAAGCCACTTCTTAACTGAACTTGTCGCATTAGAATCATTTGAAGCGGCTGAAATCAAAAAAGCTATCAAGCATACTCAAAAGGCAACTGGTGTGAAAGGCAAGGGCTTGTTTATGCCAATTCGTGTCGCAACGACAGGTCAAATGCACGGGCCAGAACTACCACAAGCAATTGAGCTGTTAGGGCTAGATGTTGTGTCAACACGTTTACGTCAAGTTTTGCATCAAGATGTAGAAAAATAGAACGTATAAAGAATAGAGCAATAGCGTAGATGAGGAATCATCAGGTAAATGAAGCAATCACTAGAGAACATCACCTAGGCTGGAAGTGATGGTTTGCTTTTGTCTGACGTTGCCCCTCGGAGTCTTTAGGTGAAAATACTAGTAGTCTAAAGCGGTCAGGTTGACCGTTATCAACCAAAGAGTTTGGGGTTTTAACCTAAACAGAGTGGAACCACGCCACGAGAGCGTCTCTGTGCCTATTTTGTCGCAGAGGCGTTTTTAATTTCTGATAAGAAAAAGAGGTGAGAATAGATGCGTTTCTTTAAACAATTAAAAGAAGACGTGGATGTGATTTTTGATCAAGATCCTGCAGCACGGTCTTATGTAGAGGTTATTTTAACATATGCTGGCTTGCATGCGGTGTGGTCACATCGTTTAGCGCATGTGTTTTACCGGAAGAAGTTCTTCTTTATTGCGCGGGTCATCTCACAAATCAGTCGTTTCTTTACGGGTGTTGAAATACACCCAGGTGCTAAGATTGGTCGGCGCTTTTTTATTGACCATGGTATGGGTGTCGTTATAGGAGAAACGTGCGAAATTGGTGATAATGTGACAATTTATCAAGGAGTCACGTTGGGTGGTACGGGTAAAGAAAAAGGCAAACGGCATCCAACGTTAAAAAACAATGTTCTTGTAGCGTCTGGGGCAAAGGTATTAGGCGCTATTACGATTGGTGAAGAATCTAAAATTGGTGCTGGTTCGGTTGTTTTGAAAGATGTCCCTGACTATTCAACTGTAGTTGGGATTCCTGGCCATGTCGTGATGCAAAATGGAAAGAAAATTAAACGTGACTTACAACATAATAAATTACCAGATCCAGTCGATGATTGCTTAGAACAATTAAAGGGTGAGATTCGGTCATTAAAACAAGCGCTAGAAGAGATAAGGGAGGCGAATGCCAATGACGATTCGAATGTATAATACGTTAACGCGTCAAAAAGAGGTGTTTAAACCTATTGAAGAAAATAAGGTGCGGATGTATGTCTGTGGTCCAACGGTCTATAATTATATTCATATTGGTAATGCGAGGCCGGCGATTGTATTTGATACGGTGAGACGATACTTAGGGTACCGTGGCTATGATGTGACATATGTTTTAAATTTTACGGATGTGGATGATAAAATTATTCGTGCTGCACAAGAAGAAGGTATTGATTTAAAAAAGTTAAGTGATAAGTATATTGCTGCATATCGAGAAGATGTCGCGCGTCTAGGTGTTAAAGAAGCGACCGTATATCCACGCGTGACAGAGTCTATGACTGAAATCATTACGTTTATTAACACCCTCATTGACAAAAAATTCGCTTACCAATCGGATGGTGATGTGTATTTTCGAGCCCGTAAGTTTAAAGAGTACGGTAAGCTTAGCCACCAGTCACTTGACGATTTACAGAGTGGAGCGCGTGTTGAAGTGGATGGTAGGAAAGAAGATCCGATTGACTTTGCCTTATGGAAAAAGGCCAAGCCTAATGAAATGTATTGGGAAAGCCCGTGGGGCCAAGGGCGGCCAGGCTGGCATATTGAATGCTCTGCAATGGCCAAAGAGCATTTAGGCGAGACGATTGATATTCATGCGGGCGGTCAAGACTTGACGTTTCCGCACCATGAAAATGAAATCGCTCAGTCAGAAGCATGCAACGGCCATACCTTTAGCAACTATTGGTTGCATAATGGTTATATTAATATTGATAATGAAAAAATGTCGAAATCGATTGGTAATACCGTATTAGCGAGAGATTTACTTGATCAGTATTCAGGTTTATTGCTGCGATTTTTTATGTTGAGCGTCCATTATCGTAGTCCGATTAACTTTAGCCATGACTTAATTAAACAATCGGAGCAAGGTTTAAAGCGAATTGAAAATGTCGTAAAATCTTTAAATGAACGTCTTATTGACGCTGAAGAGGGTCCGGAGACGGTGCGTGGTGATATTGACGTTCTCATTGAACGCTTTGAAACGGCTATGGATGATGACTTTAATACAGCCAACGCTATCGCGGTGATTTTTGATGCGGTTAAAGTGGTGAATACGTATTTAGGGAAGCAAGTTGTTCTCTTATCTGATTTAGAGGCTTATACGGTTATGTTTAAAAGATTCTTTGAGGTATTAGGGTTAGAGATAGAAGCAGAGGAAGAACTGCTTGACGTAGAGATTGATCAACTGTTAGTTGAGCGAGAAGAAGCACGCAAAAATCGTGATTTCAACCGAGCGGATGAGATTCGTGATCAATTAAAAGCAGAAAATATTATTTTAGAAGATACGGCCAATGGTACGCGTTGGCGGCGGGGCTAAACGATGGAAAAAATACATGTATTACAGATGAAGAGTTTAGCCCTTGCTTATATGGGGGATGTTGTTTACGAGTACTATGTGCGAGATTACTTAATTCGCCAAGGAAAAGTTAATGTTAACAAATTGCACAAGTCAGCTGTTAGATTCGTTCAGGCAAAGCAACAGGCAAAAGTGTTGCGTTACTGGATAGAGGAAGCTTTGTTAGATGAAGAAGAAGCGGGTGTCGTAAAGCGAGGACGTAATGCGAAATCAGGCTCAGTACCAAAGAACACAGATGTGATGACGTACCGTTATTCAACCGCTTTTGAGGCATTATTGGGTTATCATTATTTCATTGAAAATAATGATCGACTTATGGAACTTATTAACCAAGCAATTAATTATATTGAAAAAGGAAGTGAAACCACATGAATGAAGAGTGGATTATTGGAAAGAACCCTGTCACTGAAGCTCTAAGAAGTGGCCGATCTATAAATAAGTTATTTATTCACGATCAATTAAATCCTAAAACCCAACAACAACTTGCGGGTCTTGCTAAAGAAGCAGGTGTAATTGTAAAAAAAGTACCTAAACAGAAACTGGATCAACTAGTGGATGGTGCACAGCATCAAGGGATTGTTGCGAGTGTTGCAGCGTATAAGTATTTCGAGTTGGATGACTTATTTAATCGTGCAAAAGAGCGCGAGGAAGACCCGTTCTTTATTATTCTTGATGAGATTGAAGACCCGCATAATTTGGGTTCTATTTTACGTACAGCCGATGCTAGCGGGTGTCACGGTGTCATTATTCCAAAGCGACGGGCCGTGGGGCTCACTGCAACGGTAGCTAAAACATCTGCCGGTGCGATTGAGTACGTGCCAGTTGTCCGAGTAACCAACATTGCAAAAACAATTGATGAACTAAAAGAGCGTCATGTTTGGGTGGTAGGGACTGAAGCGGAAGCTGATAAAGACTACCGCGAACTAGAGGGCGACTTACCGCTTGCGCTTGTTATTGGTAATGAAGGAAAAGGCATGAGTCGTTTAGTTAGAGAAAAATGTGACTGGACGGTCAAGCTTGGAATGAAAGGAAACGTGTCATCGCTTAACGCGTCTGTTGCCGGCAGTTTACTGATGTATGAGATATTCAGGAAAAGAAATCCTCTAGGTGAGGCCTAATGGATGTTTTATTAGTCGATGGCTATAATATCATTGGCGACTGGGATGAACTCAGTCGCTTGCGTGATAAAGACCTTGACCAAGCACGGAAACTGTTGATTGAGAAGATGGCGGAATACAAAGCTTACCGAGGCTACCGTGTCATTGTTGTATTTGATGCTTATGAAGTCAAAGGCTTAGGGTCACTTGAAGAAAACTTTGGTGTTGAAGTTATTTATACAAAGGAAAAAGAAACAGCGGATGAATGTATTGAGAGGTTAGTTAAGTCTTTGAAAAATGTGAAGACAAAGGTCTATGTAGCAACTTCTGATTTTGCTGAACAACGAACAATCTTTCAACAAGGGGCTTACCGTAAGAGTGCCCGCGAATTGAAGTTAGAAGTTAATCATATTCAAGGGGAAATATTACAAGATTTACAAGACTATCAAAACAAACAACAAGCGCGTCATCCGATTATTGACCAGGCAACGTGGGAAGTGCTTGAAAAAATGCGACGCGGGAAACGTTAATCTAGTCATTGACTTAAGTGAAGCGCTTACTGTATAATATTTCTATTATGTGTTTGCTGCAGGAGGGAAGTCTTTTGAACGAGTCTCATTACACGATTAACAGTCAACAGGAAGCGTATAAGAAGATGGATGATGTCCGGTTAATTGATGCTGTTCAAAATGGGGATTCTTCTGCCTTAGATTACTTAATTCGTAAATATCGCGGGTTTGTTCGAGCGAAAGCAAGTACATATTTTTTAGTAGGTGCAGATTATGATGATCTTATCCAAGAAGGAATGATTGGGTTATACAAAGCCATTAGAGATTTCAAACAAGATAAAGACGCGTCGTTTAAGGCATTTGCCGAGGTGTGTGTCACAAGACAAATTATTACGGCGATTAAATCAGCTACAAGAATGAAGCACGGGCCGTTGAATTCGTATGTTTCATTGGATAAACCGGTTTTTGATGAGGATTCCGAACGTACGTTAATTGACATAATTGCGAATGAGCAAGATGTTATTGACCCGGAGGCGCTTTTAATTAGCCGTGAAAGGTATCAGGTCGTAGAAGAAAAGCTCGGCGCGGTCCTTAGTGAATTAGAACGAGAAGTCTTGATGTTGTATCTTGATGGACGTAGTTACCAAGAGATTTCAGAATTGCTTAATCGCCATGTTAAAGCGATTGATAACGCGCTTCAGCGTATTAAAAAGAAATTCGAGCGTTATTTAGAAGAAGTTGTTATCCTGCTTTAGTTGGATTTTTTCTACTGATAGCGTTGACACAAATAGGTGAAGGTGCTACATTAGGTAAGATAGTAATCTATGAGGGTGAACAAGATGAAAAAGAAGATTGTACTCGCTTGTGCAGAATGCCTGAGTCGAAATTATCACTCAGATAAACATACACAACAAACAGAACGATTAGAATTGAAAAAGTTCTGTAAAAAGTGTAATAAACACACCGTACATCGCGAAACAAAATAACCGCGTTGTGAAGAACAATTCAATCGAGTTTGGAGGAACGACTAGTGAAGATTGTATCATTTTTTAAAAACGTCTCACGTGAAATGAAAAAGGTATCTTGGCCACGACGGAAAGAATTAACGAATTCGACAATTACAGTTGTTGCGACAGTTGCTTTTGTTGCTTTATTCTTTGTCGTTGTTGATTTGGGTATTACACAACTTTTAAATCTTTTATTCGAGTAGAAGAGAGAGTTTTATGTTATACTAGTATCAACTAAGTAAGATTTATGTTGACCTGTCAGAAAACCCGTCCACTTATTGCGGGTTTTTTAAATTGGGGAAAAACATATCTTTAATGAATGATTGACCTGTTAGAATGTTCATGAGTGCTTTAAAGATTATATTAATTTTAAAATTGAAAAGGAGGGAAAACGATGGAGAAGCAGTGGTTTGTTGTGCATACGTATTCAGGTTATGAGAACAAAGTAAAAACCAACTTAGAAAAACGTCTAGCATCAATGGGAATGGAGGATAAAATCTTCCGCATCCTCGTGCCAGAAGATGAAGAGACGGAAGTAAAAGATGGTAAAAAGAAAGTAGCAATGAAGAAAGTCTTTCCGGGTTATGTACTGGCTGAGATGATTATGACAGATGATTCATGGTATGTCGTAAGAAATACGCCGGGAGTGACAGGTTTCGTTGGTTCAACCGGATCAGGCTCAAAGCCGACACCGTTATTACCGGAAGAGGCTGAAACTATTCTTAAACGGATGGGTATGAAGGAAACGGTTATCGACTTTAACTTTAATGTCGGTGACCAAGTAACGGTGACTGATGGATCATTTGAAGGTCGTGAAGCAGTTGTTCAGGAATTAGACCTTGACCACCAGAAAGCGAAAGTGCTAATTGATCTCTTTGGACGTGAAACACCAGTAGAGTTAGATTTTAAACAAATAAAGCATATGGATTAAGTTTTTTATTTTTTTATGTACTCGACCCTTGCATTATTTCAAAGAGCATGATAAAATTCTAATGTTCTTATATGCCTCGAGTATAAGGTTAGATAGAATATGAAATTGAGTGGGAGGGGTAAAACCCTGTGACCACATCACGGACTTAAGGAGGTGTGTCTCGTGGCTAAAAAAGTAATCAAAGTAGTAAAACTTCAAATTCCAGCGGGCAAAGCAAACCCGGCACCACCAGTTGGACCAGCATTAGGTCAAGCAGGTGTTAACATCATGGGATTCTGTAAAGAATTTAACGCTCGTACGCAAGAGCAAGCTGGATTGATTATTCCGGTAGAAATTACGGTATTTGAAGACCGTTCATTTACATTCATCACAAAAACTCCGCCGGCTGCTGTATTGCTTAAGAAAGCAGCGGGTATCGAAACTGCATCAGGTGAACCAAACCGCAACAAAGTTGCAACGTTGAAGCGCGATCAAGTAAAAGAAATCGCTGAAACAAAAATGCCTGATTTAAACGCAGCTGATGTTGAAGCAGCTATGCGTATGGTTGAAGGTACTGCACGTAGTATGGGTATCGTTATCGAAGACTAATATACGTGTGTAGATTTGTGAAGAAGGTTGCGTTTATGACGTCCGTCATTTCGCAACCTTTTTGTAGGCAGATAAGCTAGGGGCATAGTCAACTAGTGCTTGCGCATTCGTGCGCAAGATCCGCTTTTTTAAGTGGGAGGTTTAACCGTTAAAACCACATTCAAGGAGGAAATGAAAATGGCTAAAAAAACTAAAAAGCAACAAGCTGCTTTAGAAACAGTAGATCGTACAAAATTGTATGGTGTTGAAGAGGCGCTTAAATTAGTAAAAGAAAATGCAACAGCTAAGTTCGACGAAACAGTTGAAGCTGCATTCCGCTTAGGGGTTGACCCTAAGAAAGCTGACCAACAAATCCGTAGCGCGATGGTTCTTCCACACGGTACTGGTAAAACACAAACTGTTTTAGTATTTGCAAAAGGTGATAAAGCTAAAGAAGCTGAAGCAGCTGGAGCAGATTACGTAGGTGATCAAGATCTTATCAATAAAATCAACCAAGGATGGTTTGAATTCGACGTTATCGTTGCAACGCCAGACATGATGGCTGAAGTTGGTAAACTTGGACGTGTATTAGGACCTAAAGGTCTTATGCCGAACCCTAAAACAGGTACAGTAACATTCGATGTTGAAAAAGCTGTTAACGAAATTAAAGCAGGTAAAGTTGAATACCGTGTTGATCGTCAATCAAACGTGCATGTACCAATTGGTAAAGCTTCATTTGATTTAGAGAAACTGGTTGAAAACTTTAATGCGCTTGCTAACACAATCGTAAAAGCTAAGCCGCAATCTTCTAAAGGTATCTACATGAAGAATGTGTCAGTAACATCAACAATGGGCCCTGGTGTCAAAGTTGACCCAGCAAACTTCGCAAAATAATACTTGACTTTAATCGATTGTTTAGCTATAATCGACAAGGTTAAAATAATACGTTATACCGTAGACAGCAGGGGCTTTATGCTTAATCAGCCTGCCGAGGTGTTGAATAAAGAGAACGTCGTTCTCTTATCTATTCACGCAATTTCCCCTCACGTCTACTATCGGCGTGAGGTTTTTTATTGATTTCAATAAAAGAACGCGGATCGGTATGATGTTTAATTCTGGTAGGAGGTGGAACAATGTCAAAAGTTATCGAGAAAAAGAAACAGGTTGTTTCTGAAATCGCAACAAAACTTCGTGAAAGTGAATCAACGATCTTAGTTGACTATCGTGGTCTTGATGTAGCGGAAGTTACTGAATTACGTAAGCAACTTCGTGAAGCTGGCGTAGAATTCAAAGTGTACAAAAACACAATGTCTCGTCGCGCTGCTGAAGAAGCTGAACTTTCAGAATTAAATGAAGTGTTAGTAGGACCTACTGCGATCGCCTTCAGTAATGAAGATGTCGTAGCGCCAGCTAAAGTGTTAAATGATTTTGCGAAAAAGCATGAAGCATTGGAAATCAAAGGTGGCGTCATCCAAGGTAACGTTGCATCAGTTGAGCAAATTAAAGAACTTGCAGACTTACCAAGTTACGAAGGTTTACTTTCAATGGTACTCAGCGTACTACAAGCGCCAATGCGCAACTTCGCTTATGCAGCAAAAGCTGTTGCAGAGCAAAAAGAAGAACAAGGTGCTTAATGAGCATCGTAGCCTAAATATGGCTTAAAAAATAAAACAATTCTAGGAGGAAATAAACATGTCACACGAACAAATTATCGAAGCAATCAAAGCAATGACTGTTCTTGAATTAAACGATTTAGTAAAAGCAATTGAAGAAGAATTTGGTGTAACTGCAGCTGCTCCAGTAGCAGTAGCGGGTGCTGCAGGTGGCGAAGCTGCTGAAGAGCAAACTGAATTTGACGTAGTATTAGAAAGCGCTGGCGCTTCTAAGATTAAAGTTGTTAAAGCGGTACGCGAAATCACTGGTCTTGGTCTTAAAGATGCTAAAGATTTAGTAGATAACGCTCCTGGCGCTATTAAAGAAGGCGTTTCTAAAGAAGAAGCTGAAGAAATGAAAGCTAAGCTTGAAGAAGCAGGCGCAAGCGTAAATTTAAAATAGTCAATTGACTATCTGAATAATGAAGGCTCGTCTTTATAGGCGGGCTTTTATTTTTCGTTAATTATGGCTAGAATGACAAAAAAGTCTTAAGGGTTATAGGATGAAAATAGTGAACTGTAAAAGCAGGTGATTAAATGTCAGAACAATACTTTACACATAAGCCTCAAGCCAAAAGTGATCCGAAAAAATGGGAATTTATGCTGAAAGGTCATCGGTTCAAGTTTACAAGTGATATTGGTGTGTTTTCAAAAAATGAAGTGGACTTTGGTTCGAGAACGTTAATAGAGGCGTTTTGTGCGCCTGATATTGAAGGGGACTACTTGGATTTAGGTTGCGGTTATGGACCGATTGGGTTGAGTTTGGCTAAAGCTGATCGAGGGCGTCGCTGTCACTTGGTTGATGTCAATGAAAGAGCGATTGCTTTAGCGAAAGAAAATGCCCGGGTGAATCAGATTGAGAATGTTGAGATTTATTCGAGTGATCGTTTTGAAAATGTGAATCAAGCCTTTGCGGCCATTTTAACAAACCCGCCAATTCGCGCAGGTAAAAAAACTGTCCATCTCATGCTTGAAGAAAGCTTTGAACATCTATTGCCTGGTGGGGAGCTATGGGTTGTGATTCAGAAAAAGCAAGGGGCGCCATCGGCAGTAAAGTTGTTAGAGAGCCTATCTGAGGATGTGTCTGTCGTGTTGAAAAATAAAGGGTATTATATTATTCGCGCGGTAAAGCTTTAGAGGAAAGTGTGTAAATAAATTGACTATCTCTTGCCATTGTGATAATATAGAAAAATGCCAATAGCACGTTTTTTCTGTGGAGAAGCAGTTTTTTTAGCTGGAGATGCGGAAATAATGCTAATAAAGGCAGGGATATAGAGAAGATATGGGGCTAATGATGGAACAAGGATTAACAATCGTTGATGAACGTAATCAAGAACTAATCCTTATTTTTATATGCTCAGAAATCTATCGTTGTATAGTCGCTAAACATGCTAAGTTTCGACGCTTATTAGGGTCGTTTCATCATGTTTACTATAAATATTTAACGGATAGACGTTCTGATAAGATTCCGAACGTATTATCTGACTTAAATTATACCGATTTCATTCTATAAGTCAATAGTTGACAGCTAGATGAGTTTGCGGTATAGGGCTTAACAAAATTTTTCTTGATTAAGCTTTTTTGTTTTTTATTCTTGATTTGAGGGGTGAAGCAGTTGACAGGTCAACTAGTTCAGTATGGACGACACCGCCAGCGCAGAAGCTACGCACGAATTCATGAGGTACTTGAATTACCGAATCTAATTGAGATTCAAACAGCTTCTTACCAATGGTTCTTAGACGAAGGTTTACGAGAAATGTTTAAAGATATTTCTCCAATTGAGGATTTCCAAGGAAATCTATCATTAGAGTTTGTCGATTATAGTTTGGGTGAACCAAAGTATTCGGTCGATGAATCAAAAGAGCGAGATGTGACGTATAATGCGCCACTTCGTGTGAAAGTCCGATTGTTAAACAACGAAACAGGTGAAGTGAAAGAACAAGAAGTCTTTATGGGTGATTTCCCGCTCATGACAGACACTGGTACATTTATTGTTAACGGAGCGGAACGCGTTATTGTTTCTCAGCTTGTTCGTTCGCCAAGTGTGTACTACCACGCTAAAATTGATAAGAATGGTAAGCGTGGCTATGGGGCAACAGTTATTCCTAACCGTGGGGCATGGCTTGAGTTTGAAACGGACGCAAAAGATGTTGTGCATGTTCGTATCGACCGTACACGTAAACTCCCAATTACTGTTTTATTACGTGCATTAGGTTTTGGCACAGATCAAGAAATCATTGATTTGATCGGGGATAATGAGTATTTACGTAACACATTAGAAAAAGACAATACAGAGACAACAGAAAAAGCGCTATTGGAAATTTATGAGCGTCTTCGCCCTGGTGAACCGCCAACAGTAGAAAACGCTAAAAGTTTACTTGTTTCTCGTTTCTTTGATCCAAAACGCTACGACTTAGCGCATGTGGGTCGCTACAAGATGAACAAGAAATTGCATATTAAAAACCGTCTCTTTAATCAAACGTTAGCTGAGACAGTTGCCGATCCTGAAACAGGCGAAATTATCGCTGAGAAGGGCGCGACAATCGATCGTCGTTTATTAAATAAATTAATGCCTTTACTTGAACGAGATGAAGATCGTTTAGGTGATATGTATGTTACGCCAGAAGAAGGCGTGATTGAGGGAGATGTTCGTCTCCAACAAATTAAAATTATTGATCCAACAGACGCTGAAGGTGAGCGCACGTTAAACGTTATCGGCAACGCGATTGTATCAGATGATGTTAAACATATTGCTCCAGCGGATATTTTAGCAGCTATTAATTACTTCTTTAATATCCTGCACACCGTTGGCTCGACAGATGACATTGACCATTTAGGAAACCGTCGTCTACGTAACGTTGGGGAATTACTACAAAACCAATTCCGAATTGGTTTATCTCGTATGGAGCGTGTTGTACGTGAGAGAATGTCGATTCAAGATACATCGGCAATTACGCCACAACAATTGATTAATATCCGCCCGGTTATTGCATCAATTAAAGAGTTCTTTGGTAGCTCACAGTTATCTCAGTTTATGGATCAAACCAATCCACTCGCTGAATTAACGCACAAGCGCCGTCTATCAGCGCTTGGACCAGGTGGTTTGACGAGAGAGCGCGCAGGATTTGAAGTGCGTGACGTTCACTACTCTCACTATGGTCGTATGTGTCCGATTGAAACACCAGAAGGCCCGAATATCGGACTGATTAACTCTCTGTCCTCTTTTGCGAAAGTAAACAAATTTGGCTTTATTGAAACACCGTATCGCCGTGTGGATACCGAAACAGGAAAAGTCACTGAAGAATATGATTACTTAACAGCTGATGAAGAAGACAATTATGTTGTTGCTCAGGCGAACGCCCGACTCGGTGAAGATGGAAGTTTCTTAGATGAAGAAGTTATTTCACGTTTCCGCGGGGAAAACAAGAGTGTCGCTCGTGATAAGATTGATTATATGGATGTATCGCCAAAGCAGGTTGTATCTGCGGCGACAGCTTGTATTCCGTTCTTGGAAAATGATGACTCGAACCGTGCGCTAATGGGTGCGAACATGCAGCGTCAAGCGGTTCCACTTATTCAACCCCGTTCCCCAATCGTAGGTACAGGTATGGAATATGTATCGGGTAAAGATTCCGGTGCGGCTGTTGTGGCGAGCTATGAAGGCATTGTCGAACGTGTAGAAGCGAAAGAAGTACGCATAAGACGTATCTCTGTTGTTGACGGTAAAGAAGTAAAAGGCGATGTGGATCGCTATAAATTACAAAAATTCATTCGTTCTAACCAAGGAACTTGCTATAATCAACGTCCGATTGTTCGTGTTGGTGACCGTGTGACTAAGGGTGAAATTTTAGCTGATGGTCCATCAATGGAAGATGGCGAGCTTGCCTTAGGACAAAACGTCCTTGTTGCTTTCATGACATGGGATGGTTATAACTACGAGGATGCGATTATTATGAGTGAGCGCCTCGTGAAAGATGATGTATACACGTCAATTCATATCGAAGAGTATGAATCAGAAGCGCGTGATACGAAATTAGGTCCAGAAGAAATCACTCGTGATATTCCTAACGTTGGTGAAGATGCGCTACGTGACCTAGATGAAAGAGGAATTATTCGTATCGGAGCTGAGGTTGAAGATGGCGATTTATTAGTAGGTAAAGTAACGCCAAAAGGTGTAACGGAACTTTCAGCAGAAGAACGTTTACTTCACGCTATTTTCGGTGAAAAAGCACGTGAAGTACGTGATACATCTCTTCGTGTTCCGCACGGAGCTGGTGGTATTGTTCTTGATGTAAAAATCTTTAATCGTGAAGATGGCGATGAGTTGCCACCTGGTGTCAACCAATTAGTACGTGTTTACATTGTACAAAAACGTAAGATTCACGAAGGTGATAAGATGGCAGGTCGTCACGGTAATAAGGGTGTTATTTCACGTATTTTACCTGAGGAAGACATGCCTTACTTACCTGATGGTACACCAGTTGATATCATGCTTAACCCATTAGGGGTACCTTCTCGGATGAATATCGGACAGGTTCTTGAGTTGCACTTAGGTATGGCTGCGCGTAAGCTCGGTATTCATGTAGCTACACCAGTATTTGATGGGGCAACGGAGGAAGATGTTTGGGAAACAATTGAAGAAGCTGGTATGTCGCGTGATGCGAAAACGATTCTTTATGATGGACGTTCAGGTGAAGCGTTCGATAACCGTGTGTCTGTGGGTGTCATGTATATGATTAAACTGGCTCACATGGTTGACGATAAACTACACGCCCGTTCAACAGGTCCGTATTCACTTGTTACTCAACAACCACTTGGTGGTAAAGCACAGTTTGGTGGACAGCGTTTTGGTGAGATGGAAGTATGGGCACTTGAAGCATATGGTGCTGCGTATACTTTACAAGAGATCTTAACGGTTAAATCGGATGATGTTGTTGGTCGTGTGAAAACATATGAAGCGATCGTTAAAGGTGAAAACATTCCTGAACCTGGTATTCCAGAATCATTTAAAGTATTGATTAAAGAGTTACAAAGTTTAGGTATGGACGTTAAAATGTTATCGGCAGATGAAGAAGAAATTGAGCTGCGTGATATGGAAGATGAGGACGATACCTCACAAGATCAATTTAATTTAGAGTTTGAAGAAAAGTAAGGTCGTTTAGATACTGTTCAAGGGCCTAGTGAAAACTAGGCCTACCACATACTAAAAGGGAGGTAGACCCCTTGCTAGATGTAAATAATTTCGAATTTATGAAAATAGGTTTGGCATCACCAGACAAAATTCGGTCATGGTCATTTGGGGAAGTTAAAAAGCCAGAAACGATTAACTATCGTACATTAAAACCAGAAAAAGATGGTTTATTCTGTGAAAGAATTTTTGGTCCTACTAAGGACTGGGAATGTCACTGTGGAAAGTATAAGCGTGTGCGTTATAAGGGCGTTGTTTGTGACCGATGTGGCGTAGAGGTTACAAAAGCGAAAGTACGTCGCGAACGTATGGGGCATATTGAACTTGCAGCACCAGTATCGCATATTTGGTACTTTAAAGGTATTCCAAGTCGTATGGGTCTTGCGCTCGATATGTCACCGCGTGCACTTGAAGAAGTTATTTACTTTGCTGCTTATATTGTGACAGATGCTGGGGATACAGCACTTGAAAAGAAACAATTGCTCTCTGAAAGAGAATATCGTGCCTACCGTGACAAGTATGGTCAAAGCTTCCAAGCGCAAATGGGTGCAGAAGCTATCAAAAAAATCTTACAAGACTTGGACTTAGAAAAAGAAGCAGAAATGCTTCGTGAAGAGTTAAAGTCAGCCCAAGGCCAGCGTCGTACGCGTGCGATTAAGCGTCTGGAAGTAATTGAAGCGTTCAGACATTCAGGTAATGATCCTTCATGGATGATTCTAGATGTCTTACCAATCATTCCACCGGAATTACGTCCGATGGTCCAACTTGATGGTGGTCGTTTCGCTACATCTGATTTAAATGATTTATATCGTCGTGTGATTAATCGTAATAATCGCCTCAAGCGGCTATTAGATTTAGGTGCACCAACGATTATTGTTCAAAACGAAAAGCGTATGCTTCAAGAAGCTGTTGATGCGCTTATAGATAATGGACGTCGTGGACGTCCTGTAACAGGACCGGGTAATCGCCCGTTAAAATCCCTTTCGCATATGCTTAAAGGTAAGCAAGGTCGTTTCCGTCAGAACTTACTTGGTAAACGTGTTGACTACTCTGGCCGTTCGGTTATCGTTGTAGGACCTAACTTAAAGATGTATCAATGTGGTTTGCCGAAAGAAATGGCCGTTGAATTATTCAAGCCATTTATTATGAAAGAACTAGTTGGCCGTGGATTAGCGCATAACATTAAATCTGCTAAGCGTAAAATCGAGCGACTGCACGATGAAATTTGGGAAGTGCTAGAAGATGTTATTAGAGAGCACCCGGTACTTTTAAACCGTGCGCCAACATTGCACCGTCTAGGTATTCAAGCATTTGAACCAACACTAGTTGAAGGTCGTGCGATCCGTCTCCACCCATTGGTATGTACAGCTTATAACGCTGACTTTGATGGTGACCAGATGGCTGTTCACGTACCTTTATCAGCAGAGGCACAAGCAGAAGCTCGTATTTTAATGCTGGCGGCACAAAATATTCTTAACCCGAAAGACGGTAAGCCAGTTGTTACACCATCACAGGATATGGTATTAGGAAACTACTACTTAACATTAGAGCGTGAAGGTGCAATTGGTGAAGGATTAGTTGTTAAAGACATTGATGAAGCTATGACTGCCTATCAGAATGGCTATGTGCACTTGCACACTAGAATTGCTGTTCAGGCATCATCGCTCAATAACCCAAGGTTCTCTGAAGAACAAAACAGTCAGTTATTATTAACGACTGTTGGTAAATTGATCTTTAACTCAATCTTGCCACCATCATTCCCATATATGAATGAACCGACAGCATACAACTTAGAGGTAGAAACGCCTGCGCATTACTTTGTATCAAAAGGTACAAATGTAAAAGAAGAAATTCAAAAACGCGAACGTATCTTACCATTTAAAAAAGGTATTTTAGGGGACATCATTGCGGAAGTCTTTAAGAAATTCAAGATTAGTGAAACATCTAAGATGCTTGACCGTATGAAAGATCTAGGATTTAAACATTCGACAAAAGCTGGTATTACAGTTGGTGTTGCCGACATCGTTGTACTAGAAGAGAAGAAAGTTATTCTAGAAGAAGCGCAGACGAAAGTAGATAAAGTCATGAAGCAATTCCGACGTGGTTTAATCACAGAAGATGAGCGTTATGAGCGCGTTATTTCGATCTGGTCTCAAGCAAAAGATGTTATTCAAGATAAATTGATGCAGTCACTTAGTCACCGTAACCCAATCTTTATGATGAGTGATTCTGGCGCGCGTGGTAACGCCTCAAACTTTACGCAGTTAGCGGGTATGCGTGGTCTTATGGCCAACCCGGCTGGTCGTATCATTGAGTTACCAATCAAGTCAAGTTTCCGTGAAGGCTTAACGGTCTTAGAGTACTTTATTTCTACGCACGGTGCGCGTAAAGGTCTTGCCGATACCGCGCTTAAGACGGCCGATTCAGGTTACTTAACACGTCGTCTTGTTGATGTAGCTCAAGATGTTATCATTCGTGAGGATGATTGTCATACTGATCGTGGTTTAGCAGTACATGCGATTAAGGAAGGTACGGAAATTATTGAACCGTTAATAGATCGTTTAATCGGTCGTACAGCATTTGAAACAGTCAAACACCCTGAAACAGGCGCGGTCTTGATTGAAAAGAATGAAGTCATTAACGAAGATACGGCTCGTCATATTGATGAAGCTGGCATTGAAGAAGTGCTTATCCGTACGGTCTTTACATGTAATACGAAACACGGGGCATGTAAGAAATGTTATGGTCGTAACCTTGCGACTGGTCAAGAAGTTGAAGTTGGTGAAGCTGTAGGTATTATTGCGGCCCAATCAATTGGTGAGCCTGGAACGCAGTTAACGATGCGTACATTCCACACCGGTGGTGTAGCAGGTAGTGATATCACTCAAGGTTTACCGCGTATCCAAGAGATCTTTGAAGCGCGTAATCCGAAAGGTCAAGCATTAATCAGCGAGATTGTAGGTACAGTCACAGACATTACTGAAGTCAAAGATAAACAAGAAATTGTTGTCCAAGGAGCAATCGAACCACGCACATATACAGTGCCTTACGGCGCGCGTGTTCGTGTAGCAGTTGGCGATGAAGTTGTTGCGGGTGAGGCCTTGACTGAAGGGTCAATCGATCCGAAAGAACTGCTTAAATATCAAGGTGTTGATGGTGTACAATCTTATCTCCTTAAAGAGGTACAAAAAGTTTACCGCATGCAAGGGGTAGAGATTGGTGATAAGCACGTTGAAGTAATGGTACGACAAATGTTACGTAAAGTTCGCGTAACAGAATCTGGAAACACAGATGTCTTACCGGGTGCCTTATTAGAAATCCATCAATTCAAAGCAGCTAATAAAAAAGCGTTGATGAATAATGAAGAGCCAGCTGTTGGGCGCCCAGTATTACTAGGTATTACAAAAGCGTCACTTGAAACTGACTCATTCTTATCTGCAGCATCATTCCAAGAAACAACACGTGTATTAACGGATGCGGCAATCAAAGGTAAACGTGATGAACTTCTCGGACTTAAAGAGAATGTTATTATTGGTAAACTTGTACCTGCAGGTACGGGTATGCAACGTTACCGCAAGATTGAAGCGCAAACGGCAATGCCAGTTGTGAATGTTGTTGAAGAAGATTCAACGAAAACTGAAGAAACAGCAGAATAAAATGTCATAAAGGTATATGAAAGAAGCTCCTTGAAGATGTCCTGCGTTTAATGGAAAAATAGTTGTCTAACTTTTATATTTTGAGTTGACATTTACTTTTCATACGTGGTACTATATTCAAGGTGCTTCTGTTACCTTTTAAAACTTTGGAGGATATGTAAATGTCTTATGAAAAAGTTACCCAAGCAAAAGATCGCTTAATTGTTGGTACAAAACAAACAATTAAAGCAATCAAAAGCGGGAACGTAGAAGAGGTTATCATTGCATCGGATATTGATCCGTTCATGGTGGATAAACTTCTACAGCTAGTAAAGAAAATGGATATTCCTTATACAGTTGTTGATTCTAAGGTTAAACTTGGAAAGGCCTGTGGAATTGAAGTGGGAACAGCAGCCGTAGCGATAAAGCAATAGGGTTTTGGTGAATTGACTTGTTTGATTCATGAAAACTTTGTTTTTTGCTTATAAATGAACCACCTGGATGTGTGGTATTACAAAAAGTAATGAGAGGAGGAAAAAGTTATGCCAACTATTAATCAATTAGTACGTAAAGGTCGTGTGTCTAAGTCTAAAAAATCTGACTCACCAGCTTTAAATAAAGGTTATAACAGTTTCAAAAAGTCACTGACTAACCAATCATCTCCACAAAAGCGTGGTGTTTGTACACGTGTAGGTACATTAACGCCTAAGAAACCGAACTCTGCCCTACGTAAGTATGCACGTGTTCGTTTGACTAACGGTATTGAAGTTACAGCGTATATCCCTGGTATTGGTCACAACCTACAAGAGCACAGTGTTGTTCTTATCCGTGGGGGCCGTGTGAAGGATTTACCTGGTGTGCGTTACCATATTGTTCGTGGTGCGTTAGATACTGCTGGTGTTGATGGCCGTATGCAAGGTCGTTCTAAATATGGAACGAAGCGTCCGAAAGAGAAAAAATAATTTAACTTAATGATAAAACATTAGATGAAAGGAGGTTAGACTATGCCACGTAAAGGTCCTGTAGCTAAACGTGATGTCTTACCTGATCCGTTATATAACTCGAAACTTGTTACTCGTTTAATCAACCAAATGATGGTTGACGGTAAAAGAGGTAAGTCACAAAAAATTCTTTATGCAGCATTTGATCTTGTACAAGAACGTAGTGGTCAACCTGCAATTGAAGTATTCGAACAAGCAATGAAAAATGTTATGCCTGTACTTGAAGTACGTGCTCGCCGTGTTGGTGGTTCTAACTACCAAGTACCAGTTGAAGTACGTCCGGAACGTCGTCAAGCATTAGGTCTTCGTTATATTGTGAACTACTCTCGCCTACGCGGAGAAAAAACAATGGAAGAACGCCTAGCTAACGAAATTCTTGATGCATCAAACAATACTGGTGCAGCAGTTAAGAAACGTGAAGACATGCATAAAATGGCTGAAGCAAATAAAGCATTTGCTCACTATCGTTGGTAATCTGATTTGGTTTGTTCCTTGGAACAAACCAGCTTAGGTTCATTCTAACAAAACTAGACTGAAATATAGGAAGGAGAAACACATATGCCTAGAGAATTCTCCTTGGAGAATACGCGTAATATCGGGATCATGGCCCATATCGATGCCGGTAAAACAACAACTACTGAGCGTATTTTATTCTACACAGGTCGTATCCATAAGATTGGTGAAACACACGAAGGTGCTTCACAAATGGACTGGATGGAGCAAGAGCAAGAGCGTGGTATTACAATTACCTCAGCTGCAACAACTGCTCAGTGGAAAGGTCACCGTATCAACATTATCGATACACCAGGACACGTAGACTTCACTGTAGAAGTAGAACGTTCACTTCGTGTACTTGATGGTGCGGTAACTGTACTTGATGCACAATCAGGTGTAGAACCACAAACAGAAACAGTTTGGCGTCAAGCGACTACATACGGGGTACCTCGTATTGTATTCATTAACAAAATGGATAAAACAGGTGCGGACTTCTTGTACTCAGTGGGTACATTAAAAGACCGTTTAGGAGCTAACGCTCACCCAGTTCAATATCCAATTGGTGCTGAAGATGCATTTGAAGGAATTATTGATCTAGTTACAATGGAAGCTTACTTCTATGAAGATGACTTAGGTACGCGCGCTGAAGCGACAGAAATTCCTGAAGAATTAAAAGATCAAGCTGAAGAACTTCACCAAGGTCTAATCGAAGCGGTAGCTGAACTAGATGAAGACATGATGATGCGTTATTTAGAAGGTGAAGAGTTCACTGTAGAAGAAATCAAAGCTGCGGTGCGTAAAGCAACGCTTTCAGTTGAGTTCTATCCAGTGTTCGTAGGTTCAGCCTTTAAAAATAAAGGTGTTCAATTAATGATTGATGGTGTTGTAGATTACTTACCATCACCACTTGACATTGAAGCAATTGAAGGTACTGTGCCTGAGACGAATGAAGAAATTCAGCGTCATGCAGATGACTCAGAACCATTCTCAGCACTTGCGTTTAAAGTAGCGACGGATCCATTCGTTGGTAAACTTACTTTCTTCCGTGTTTACTCTGGTACATTAAAGGCTGGTTCTTATGTACAAAACTCATCTAAAGGTAAGCGTGAGCGTGTAGGACGTATCCTACAAATGCACGCGAACTCTCGTGAAGAGATTTCAGAAGTATACGCAGGGGATATCGCTGGTGCGGTAGGTTTAAAAGATACAAGTACAGGGGATACTTTATGTGATGAAAAGAATCTTGTTATTCTAGAATCAATGGAATTCCCAGAGCCTGTTATCTCTGTTGCGATTGAACCAAAATCTAAAGCTGACCAAGACAAAATGTCTGTTGCTTTAGGTAAGTTAGCTGAAGAAGATCCTACATTTAGAACTGAAACAAATGTTGAAACGGGTCAAACAATCATTTCTGGTATGGGTGAATTACACCTTGATATCATCGTTGATCGTATGAGACGTGAATTCAAAGTTGAAGCTAATGTTGGTGCTCCTCAAGTATCTTACCGTGAAACATTCCGTGGATCTGCGGAAGTTGAAGGTAAGTTCGTCCGCCAATCAGGTGGTCGTGGACAGTACGGTCACGTTTGGGTTAAATTCGAGCCAAACGAAGAAGGTGCTGGATTTGAATTCGTTAATAACATTGTTGGTGGTGTTGTTCCTCGTGAATACATTCCTTCAGTTGAGGCGGGTATTAAAGAATCACTGGAAAACGGTGTATTAGCTGGCTATCCATTGATTGATGTTAAAGCGACATTATACGATGGTTCTTACCACGATGTCGACTCTAACGAAACAGCATTTAGAGTAGCGGCTTCTATGGCGCTTAAAAATGCGAAAAACAAATGTAACCCTGTCATTCTTGAACCATTAATGCGTGTTGAAATTGTGATTCCTGAGGAGTACATGGGTGATATCATGGGTGATGTTACATCACGTCGTGGTCGTGTGGATGGTATGGAAGCACGTGGTACAGCACAAGTTGTTAAAGCGTTTGTTCCATTATCAGAAATGTTCGGATATGCAACAGCATTACGTTCAAACACACAAGGTCGTGGTACTTACACGATGTCATTTGATCATTACGAAGAAGTACCAAAGAGTATTTCTGAAGAAATTATCAAGAAAAACACTGGACAATAATTGATTTTTTTATCAATTTAAAGTATAACTTGTATTGTAGACTTCATTACCTCTAGGTAATGAAGTGGACAAGCAAGTAAATAATAAAACAATTTATTTTTAGGAGGAATTATATAATGGGTAAAGAAAAATTTGACCGTTCAAAAGACCACGTTAACGTTGGTACAATTGGACACGTTGACCATGGTAAAACAACTTTAACTGCAGCAATCTCTACTGTACTACACAACAAATCTGGTTTTGGTACAGCAATGGCTTACGATCAAATCGATGGTGCGCCTGAAGAGCGTGAGCGTGGTATCACAATCTCAACTGCACACGTTGAGTACGAAACTGATACACGTCACTATGCACACGTAGACTGCCCAGGTCACGCTGACTATGTTAAAAACATGATCACTGGTGCTGCACAAATGGATGGTGCGATCTTAGTAGTATCTGCTGCTGATGGTCCAATGCCACAAACTCGTGAGCACATCTTACTTTCACGTCAAGTAGGTGTACCTGCAATTGTTGTATTCCTAAACAAATGTGACATGGTAGACGATGAAGAACTTCTTGAATTAGTAGAAATGGAAGTTCGTGACCTATTATCTGAGTATGACTTCCCTGGTGATGATGTACCAGTAATCAAAGGTTCAGCTCTTAAAGCGCTTGAAGGCGAAGAGCAATATGTAAATGCAATTTACGAATTAATGGATGCAGTTGATGAGTATATCCCTCGTCCAGACCGTGACATTGAAAAGCCATTCATGATGCCAGTTGAGGATGTATTCTCAATCACTGGTCGTGGTACTGTAGCTACAGGACGTGTTGAGCGTGGTGTAGTTAAAGTTGGTGATGAAATCGAGATTATCGGTCTTGCTGAAGAGCCATCTAAAACAACTGTAACAGGTGTTGAAATGTTCCGTAAGCTTCTAGATTACGCTGAAGCTGGTGACAACATCGGTGCGTTGCTACGTGGTGTGTCTCGTGAAGATATCAGCCGTGGTCAAGTACTTGCTAAACCAGGTACAATCACTCCACATACAACTTTCCAAGCGGAAGTTTATGTATTATCAAAAGAAGAAGGTGGCCGTCATACGCCATTCTTCGATAACTACCGTCCACAGTTCTACTTCCGTACAACTGACGTAACTGGTATCATCCGTCTTCCAGAAGGCGTTGAAATGGTTATGCCTGGTGACAACGTAGAAATGACAGTAGACTTAATTTCACCAATCGCTATTGAAGAAGGTACTAAGTTCTCTATCCGTGAGGGTGGCCGTACTGTAGGCGCTGGTGTTGTAGCAACAATCACTAAGTAAGTTAAACTTACTTTAATAAAGAAAAGGGTAGCGCTTCGGTGCTACCCTTTTTTTGGTTGCATAATATTTGGTGTTGAAGAAAAGTTTTTAATGAAGTGGAGGTTGTTTGCATCTTAGATAGTAATCTCACATATGGTATAAAGATCAAGATGTTAGTCTTGTCGGCCCCTTATTTTTGCTGTATTACTCTTTTTTCGTTGATTTCATCTGCATAGGGCAGTGATTTTAGCTCTTCTCATTATAAAGAGCCATCTCATGCTCTTTTGGAAACGACAGTCATTAGTAACAAAATAATTTATAAAGAGATAGAACGAGATATTAACAGACCTTTTTCTGTTACTTATGGTAATGATGCCACTAAGATTAGTGATGAGCTCTCTAAACTCAATGGGATAAGGGATAGAAGAACAAGAGGTTTAAAGTCTTTGGATTCATTTAAAAGTGCATCCATCATCATTACAAAAAGCCTGCTATCGGTTGCGAGATTGAGATGGGTAGTTCAATTTCAATATAGAAGTCTCTCAAAATTCAGCAAATGATGGAGGTAGTAATAGTGGTATTGATTTTGGTAAAAGGGCTACCGTGAGCACTTAGTATTTTTATCATTTTCAGAAAATTTCATTCACCAACACCGAATATTATACACACGCGCAAAAATAATTGAAGTTAAGTTCCGCTTATGTTATATACCTATCTTTAATAATTGTAGCCTCAATATTTAATAGATGAACTGCAATCGGCTTAAGTCTTAGAAATAGCGCGTTTTTCATTGTTACTAGCGGATCGTATCGATAGCTTGATTGTTAGCAAGATTCGTCGCTAACTCATCGGGCGTTGTATAATTTCTTCTATACATACTCCGGAATGAATCCCTACGTTTTTTGATGCAGTGATATCTATGTGTTACTTTCAACATTCGTGGTGCGTGTTTTCCTTTTTAATAGATTAAATTCGACTGAAAATACCCCCTATATTTAACCTCGCATTGCATAAATAGGATAAAAAAACGTTGATATAGCAATAAAAGCGCCCCCCTCAAATATTGGTGAAAAAAATTTCGGATATTTATTATTTTCTCTTGCAATCTATGTTGTTATTCTATATAATGAACAATGTTGGTCATTAAAGGCGATGATGCGGAAGGTTGTCGGCACGCCCGGCCCCTTTGCCATGGGAAGGGTGCCAAGAAATTTCCGCGGAGAATGTCTATTATTAAAATGGGCGAAAAGGAGGGAAAATAATGGCAAATGAAAAAATCAGAATTCGTTTAAAAGCTTATGATCACCGTATTCTTGATCAGTCAGCTGAAAAAATCGTAAGCACTGCAAAGCGTTCGGGTGCTGGTGTATCGGGTCCAATCCCGTTGCCAACTGAAAAATCACTTTATACAATTATTCGTGCGGTACACAAGTACAAAGATTCTCGTGAGCAATTTGAGATGCGTACTCACAAGCGTTTAATTGATATTGTTAATCCAACGCCACAGACAGTTGATGCGCTTATGCGTTTAGACTTACCGTCTGGTGTGGATATCGAAATCAAATTATAATTTATACAATTTATAGGAGGTGTAACGGATGACGAAAGGAATCTTAGGTCGTAAAGTCGGCATGACACAGATCTTTAGTGAAGATGGCGAATTAATTCCAGTAACAGTAGTTCAAGCAGAACCTAACGTGGTATTGCAAAAAAGAACTTTAGAAAACGACGGCTATGAAGCGATTCAAGTTGGTTTTGCAGACCAAAAACCGGTTAATGCAAACAAACCAGCTACAGGACATGCTGCAAAAGCGAGCACTAATCCTAAGCGCTTCATTCGTGAATTCCGTAACGTTAGTCTTGATGCATATGAAATTGGTCAAGAAATTAGCGTAGAGGCATTCCAGGCTGGAGATATTATCGATGTAACAGGTACATCAAAAGGTAAAGGTTTCCAAGGTGCGATTAAGCGCCACAATCAACAACGTGGTCCGATGAGTCACGGTTCGCATTATCATAGAGGACCAGGTTCAATGGGAGCGGCAGCAGAGCCAGCACGTGTTATGAAGGGTAAAAAATTACCTGGACACATGGGTAGCGTTGTAACAACTCTTCAAAATCTTGAAGTAGTAAAAGTAGATGCAGAACGTAATCTTCTATTAATTAAAGGTAACGTTCCTGGACCTAAAAAATCATTCGTGAAAATTACGAGTGCAATAAAGGCTAGCAAATAATAACCGAAGGGAGGATATGTCATGCCTAAAGTAGCACTATATAACCAAAGCGGTTCGCAAGTAGGGGATGTAGAATTAAACGATAGCGTGTTTGGTATTGAACCAAACGAGCATGTGTTACACGATGCGGTCGTTATGCAACAAGCATCACGTCGCCAAGGGACACACGCTGTTAAAAATCGTTCAGCAGTAGCAGGCGGAGGTCGTAAACCATGGCGTCAAAAAGGTACAGGTCGTGCCCGTCAAGGTTCAATCCGTTCACCACAATGGGTTGGCGGTGGCGTCGTATTTGGCCCAACACCACGCAGCTATAGCTATAAATTACCGAAGAAAGTTCGCCGATTAGCACTTCAATCAGCACTTTCATCTAAAGTGAAAGAAGACAGCCTAGTTGTTTTAGAAGGATTAGCATTTGATGCACCTAAAACAAAAGAAGTTGTGAAGGTACTAGACGCACTAAAAGTAAGTGAAAAAGTATTAATCGTTACAGCTGATAAAGATGATGTTGTAGCTAAAAGTGCAAATAACTTACCAAATGCGAAAGTATTAACTGTAAGTGGACTAAACGTTCTTGATTTACTTACACATGACAAGCTGATCATTACTAAAGATGCAGCGGAAAAAGCAGGGGAGGTGCTTGCATAATGAGAGATGCACGAGATATCATTAAGCGCCCGATTATTACGGAACACTCTGCCGACCAAATGGTTGATAAGAAATATACTTTTGAAGTAAGTACAAAAGCTAACAAAAATCAAATCAAAGATGCTGTTGAAGAAATCTTTGGTGTGAAGGTTGTTAAAGTTAATACTTCTAACATTAAAGGTAAATTCAAGCGCATGGGTCGCCACGGAGGTTACCGTCCAAATCGTAAAAAAGCTGTTGTTCAATTATCTGAGGACAGCAAAGAACTAGATTTCTTTGAATCAGTAGAATAATTTCAATTAGTTAGAGAAGGAGGGAAAAAAGATGGCGATTAAGAAGTATAAAGCAACTTCTAACGGTAGACGTAACATGTCAACGTCTGATTTCGCAGAAATCACGACTGATAAGCCGGAAAAATCACTATTACAACCACTTTCAAAACGTGGTGGTCGTAACAACCAAGGTAAATTAACGGTTCGTCATCAAGGTGGTGGCCATAAGCGTCAATACCGTGTCATCGATTTTAAACGTGACAAAGATGGTATACCAGGTCGCGTTGCTACTATCGAGTACGATCCAAACCGTTCAGCTAACATTGCGTTAATTAACTATGCAGATGGTGAAAAACGTTATATCTTAGCTCCGAAAGGTATTGAAGTAGGACAACAAATCTTCTCAGGAGAAGATGCAGATATTAAAGTAGGTAATGCTCTACCACTTATGAGTATTCCAGTGGGTACGGTTATCCATAATATCGAATTAAAACCAGGCCGTGGAGGACAATTGGCGCGTTCAGCTGGTGCTGAAGCACAAATCCTAGGTCGTGAAGAAAAATACGTACTTGTACGTTTAGCTTCAGGTGAGGTTCGTTTAGTATTAGGTACTTGCCGCGCTACTGTAGGTCAAGTAGGTAATGTTGAACACGAACTTATCCGTATCGGTAAAGCAGGTCGTTCACGTTGGAAAGGTATCCGCCCAACAGTTCGTGGTTCTGTAATGAACCCTAACGATCACCCGCACGGTGGTGGTGAAGGACGCGCACCAATCGGTCGTAAATCACCAATGTCACCATGGGGTAAACCAACTCTTGGTAAGAAAACGCGTAAGCGTAATAAGCAATCAGATAAATTTATCGTTCGTAAACGCAAAAAATAACGGGGTTGAAAGGCGGGCATTTACACCCGTCCGACAATCACGAAGGGAGGTTTATGTATGGGTCGTAGCTTAAAAAAGGGACCTTTCGTAGATGACCATTTGATGAAAAAGATTGAAAAATTGAACGAAGACAACAAGAAGCAAGTTGTAAAATCTTGGTCTCGTCGTTCTACTATTTTCCCTAACTTTGTAGGACATACTATCGCTGTTTATGACGGTCGCAAACACGTACCGGTTTACGTAACAGAAGATATGGTTGGACATAAATTAGGTGAATTCGCACCAACACGCACGTTCAAAGGACATGCGGGCGATGACAAGAAAACAAAACGCTAATTGGAGAGGAGGCGCTCTTGATGCAAGCAAAAGCTGTTGCAAAAACTGTTAGAATTGCTCCTCGCAAGGTTCGTTTAGTCATTGATTTAATTCGAGGCAAAAATGTTGGAGAAGCAATTGCAATATTAAAAAACACACAACGTGGCGCAAGCCCAGTTGTAGAAAAAGTATTAAACTCTGCGATCGCAAATGCAGAACATAATTATGATATGAACGTAGAAAACCTTTACGTTTCTGAAGCATTCGTAAACGAAGGGGTAACCCTTAAACGTTTCCGTCCACGTGCACAAGGCCGTGCAAGTGCAATCAATAAGAGAACAAGCCACATTACAGTGGTTGTATCAGAAAAGAAGGAGGGCTAATCAGTGGGTCAAAAAGTTAATCCGATAGGACTTCGTGTTGGCATTATCCGTGACTGGGATTCAAAATGGTATGCTGACAAAGATTATGCAGACTTATTACACGAAGATATTAAGATCCGTGATTACGTAGAGACTCGTCTACAAGATGCATCAGTATCTAAAGTAGAAATCGAGCGTGCGGCGAATCGCGTTAATATTTCAATTTCAACTGCTAAGCCTGGTATGGTAATTGGTAAGGGTGGTTCTGAAGTTGAAGCACTTCGTAAAACATTAAATGAATTAACAGGTAAGAGAGTACACATCAACATCGTAGAAATCAAAAAACCTGATATGGATGCTAAATTAGTAGCTGACAACATTGCACGTCAATTAGAAAACCGTGTATCATTCCGTCGTGCGCAAAAGCAAGTTATTCAACGTGCTATGCGTATGGGAGCTAAAGGTATTCGTACTCAAGTATCTGGTCGTCTTGGTGGCGCAGATATGGCTCGTGCGGAAAGTTACAGTGAAGGAACTGTTCCACTACACACACTTCGTGCTGATATCGATTATGGTACTGCAGAAGCAGACACTACTTATGGTAAATTAGGTGTTAAAGTGTGGATCTACCGTGGTGAAGTCCTTCCAACTAAAAATAATAAGTAAGGAAGGGGGCACAACTTATGTTAATGCCTAAACGTGTTAAATATCGTAGACAACATCGTACAAGTTTAAAAGGTAAAGCCAAAGGTGGTACGGAAGTAGCATTTGGTGAATACGGATTACAAGCAGTTGATGCTGCATGGATTACAAGTCGTCAAATCGAGTCTGCTCGTATCGCGATGACTCGTTACATGAAACGTGGTGGTAAAGTTTGGATCAAGATTTTCCCAGACAAGCCTTACACTAAAAAACCTTTAGAAGTTCGTATGGGTTCTGGTAAAGGTGCTCCTGAAGGATGGGTAGCAGTAGTAAAACCAGGTAAGATTATGTTTGAAATCGCGGGAGTTTCAGAGGAAGTTGCGAGAGAGGCACTTCGTCTAGCAGCACACAAACTTCCAATTAAAACTAAGTTCGTAAAACGTGAAGAAATTGGTGGTGAAATCAATGAAGGCTAATGAAATCAGAGAACTAACCACTGCCGAAATTGAACAAAAAATCAAGTCATTAAAAGAAGAGCTCTTCAACCTACGCTTTCAGTTAGCTACAGGTCAATTGGAAAACACTGCACGTCTTCGTGAAGTTCGTAAGTCAATTGCTCGTATGAAAACTGTCGTTCGTGAAAGAGAGCTTAGCGTAAATAACTAGTAAACTTGAGAGGAGGTTAGCCTCAAATGACAGAACGTAATAATCGTAAAGTGTATACTGGCCGTGTTGTTTCTGATAAAACAGATAAAACAATTACAGTATTAGTAGAAACTTATAAATTCCATAAATTATATGGTAAGCGTGTAAAGTACTCTAAAAAGTACAAAGCACATGATGAAAACAACCAAGCAAAAATGAATGATATCGTAACAATTATGGAAACTCGTCCACTATCTAAAACTAAACGTTTCCGTCTAGTAGAAGTAGTAGAAGAAGCCGTAATTATTTAATTGAAAAGAATCGCTCGGATTGATTCCGAAGGGAGGTAACAACAGTATGATTCAACAAGAATCTCGTTTGAAAGTAGCAGACAACTCTGGCGCACGTGAAGTCTTAACGATTAAAGTTTTAGGCGGATCTGGTCGTAAAACTGCTAATATCGGTGACGTAATCGTTTGTACGGTGAAACAAGCAACACCTGGTGGCGTTGTCAAAAAAGGTGAAGTTGTAAAAGCTGTTATCGTCCGCACTAAGTCTGGTGTGCGTCGTAAAGACGGTTCTTATATCAAGTTTGACGAAAATGCAGCGGTTATCATCCGTGATGATAAAAGTCCAAGAGGAACGCGTATCTTTGGTCCTGTAGCACGTGAATTACGTGATGCGAAGTTCATGAAAATCGTTTCATTAGCTCCAGAGGTACTGTAAGTTCAACTTAAAAGTAAACTATACTCGTTTTAATGAAAAGCCTTGTAAGGAGGTGCGTCTAGCATGCATGTAAAAAAAGGTGATAAAGTACAAGTGTTATCTGGTAAAGATAAAGGTAAACAAGGTGTAATCCTTGAAGCTTACCCTAAAAAAGAACGTGTACTTGTTGAAGGTGTGAACATCGTAAAGAAACACCAAAAACCTTCACAAGATAATCCACAGGGCGGTATTCTTGAAAAAGAAGCGCCGATCCATGTTTCTAATGTATTACCAATCGATCCAAAATCAGGCGAGCCAACTCGTGTCGGATATGAAGTACGTGATGGAAAGAAAGTTCGAATCGCTAAAAAATCTGGTGAATCGTTAGATAAATAATTAGCGACGAAAGGAGGGCTACTCAGATGAACGCATTAAAAGCAAAATATCAAAAAGATATCGTATCATCTCTAACAGAAAAATTTAACTATGATTCGGTTATGCAAGTACCGAAAGTAGAAAAAATCGTAATCAACATGGGTGTTGGTGATGCAGTACAGAACTCAAAAGCACTTGATGCTGCTGTAGAAGAGTTAAAGCTGCTTTCAGGTCAACAACCGTTAATCACTAAAGCTAAAAAATCAATTGCAGGATTCCGTTTACGTGAGGGTATGCCAATCGGGGCTAAAGTAACCCTTCGTGGTGAGCGTATGTATGAGTTTCTACAAAAACTTATCGATGTATCTCTTCCACGTGTACGTGACTTCCGAGGTATTTCTAGCAAATCATTCGATGGTCGTGGGAACTACACACTAGGTGTTAAAGAACAATTGATTTTCCCGGAAATAGATTATGATCAAGTAAGCAAGGTTCGTGGTATGGATATCGTCATCGTTACAACTGCTAACACTGACGAAGAAGCACGTGAACTATTAACTTCACTTGGCATGCCTTTCCAAAAATAAGCTAACAGGCTAAAACAAGGAGGGAAAACAGTGGCTAAAAAATCTATGGTTGCAAAGCAAAAGCGGACACCTAAGTACAAAGTACAAGAATATACCCGCTGTGAGCGTTGTGGACGTCCACACTCAGTTTATCGTAAATTCAAACTTTGCCGTATTTGTTTCCGAGAACTTGCCTATAAAGGTCAAATTCCTGGTGTCAAAAAAGCAAGCTGGTAAAACCCGATTTAGGGAAGGAGGTAAATTTTATGACAATGTCAGATCCAATTGCAGATATGTTAACACGTATTCGTAATGCTAATATGGTCCGCCATGAGAAGCTTGAGCTTCCTGCATCAAACATCAAAACTCAGATTGCAGATATTTTAAAACGTGAGGGCTTTATTCGCGATTACGAAGTGATTAAAGATGATAAACAAGGTGTACTTCGTATGTTCTTGAAATACGGTGCAGCTGATGAACGTGTAATTACTGGATTGAAACGTATTTCTAAACCTGGTCTACGTGTATACGCTAAAGCTGATGAGCTTCCACGTGTACTTAACGGACTTGGTATCGCAGTCGTTTCAACTTCAAAAGGTATTCTTACAGATAAAGAAGCGCGTGAGCAAGCTATTGGTGGCGAGGTTCTCGCATACGTTTGGTAAGTAGTTTTTAATTAAGATAGGAGGTGCCATGTAGATGTCACGTATAGGTCTTAAAGTTATCGAAATTCCTGAAGGTGTTGAGATCAAAAATGAAAACAACCTTGTGACAGTTAAGGGTCCTAAAGGTACTTTAACTCGTCAACTTCACGAAGATATGACAATTAACATCGATGGTAATGAATTAACGGTTGCAAGACCGTCAGATAATAAATTACACAAATCTTTACACGGTACAACTCGCAGCCTGATCGCAAATATGGTTGAAGGTGTACACAAAGGATTTGAAAAAGCATTAGAAATCCAAGGTGTTGGTTACCGTGCTGCTAAGCAAGGTAACAAACTTGTATTAAACGCTGGTTATTCTCACCCAGTTGAGATTGATCAACCAGAAGGTATTGAAATCGAAGTACCTGCGAACACAAAAGTCATCGTTAAAGGTATTGACAAGCAATTAGTTGGTGCTATAGCTGCTGACATTCGTGCCGTACGTAAACCAGAACCTTACAAAGGTAAAGGTATTCGTTATGTGGATGAATATGTTCGTCGTAAAGAAGGTAAAACTGCTAAATAAGGCAGCTTAATCTGATAACTTAATGTCACGTTAGGTTAGTTAGGGAACAGAAAGGAGTGACCTAGATGATCACAAAGCCAGATAAAAACATGGTGCGTAAGAAAAGACATTTACGTGTACGTAAAAACCTTTTTGGAACGCCTGAACGCCCACGTTTAAACGTATATCGTTCAAACAAAAATATTTACGCACAATTAATTGATGACGTAAATGGTGTAACATTAGCAAGTGCATCAACTGTTGACAAAGCATTCGAAGGTGAAGCGACTGGCAACATTGAAGCAGCTAAACAAGTAGGAACATTAATCGCGACACGCGCATTAGATAAAGGCCACAAGAACGTGGTATTTGACCGTGGAGGCTACCTCTATCACGGACGTGTACAAGCATTAGCAGATGCTGCCCGTGAGGCAGGTCTTGAATTTTAATAGTAAAAGGAGGGACATACATTGCGTAACTATATCGACCCAAACAATTTAGATTTAGAAGAACGCGTTGTTACAATCAACCGTGTAGCTAAAGTAGTAAAAGGTGGACGTCGTTTCCGTTTTGCGGCTTTAGTGGTTGTAGGAGATAAAAATGGTCACGTTGGCTTTGGTACTGGTAAAGCACAAGAAGTTCCAGATGCTATTAAAAAGGCAATTGATGACGCTAAGAAAAACTTAATCGAAGTTCCACGTGTAGGTACAACAACACCTCACGAGATTACTGGACGCTTTGGTGCTGGAAGCATTTTAATTAAACCAGCTCCAGAAGGTACTGGAGTTATCGCTGGTGGACCTGTTCGTGCCGTGCTTGAATTAGCTGGTATTGGTGATATCGTTTCTAAGTCATTAGGATCAAACACACCAATTAACATGGTACGTGCGACTGTTAAAGGTTTATCTGAACTTAGACCTGCAGAGCAAATCGCCAAATTACGCGGTAAATCAGTAGAAGAACTGTTAGGATAAGGAGGGAAAATAAATGGCTAATAAGTTAGAAATTACCCTCACGCGCAGTGTTATCGGTAGAACTGAAACACAAAAGCAAACTGTTAAAGCTTTAGGCTTAAACAAAATCAATCAATCCGTTGTACGTGAAGATACACCTGCGGTAAGAGGTATCATCAATAAAGTATCACACTTAGTAACGGTGAAAGAAGTAAATTAATTTAGCGCAAAGAGGAGGTGCTCGCATGAAACTTCATGAATTGAAGCCATCACAAACTCGTAAGAGTAGAAATCGTGTAGGTCGTGGAATGTCCTCTGGTAACGGAAAGACTTCAGGTCGCGGACATGGCGGTCAAAACTCTCGTTCTGGCGGAGGTACTCGCCCAGGATTTGAAGGGGGCCAAATGCCTTTATTCCAACGTTTACCAAAACGCGGTTTTACAAATATCAATCGCAAAGAATATGCTGTAATCAACTTATCAGCACTAAATACATTTGAAGAAGGTACAGAAGTAACACCTGAGCTTTTACTTGAGACAGGTCTTGTAAGCAAGTTAAAAGCTGGCATTAAAGTTCTTGGAAACGGTTCGATTGAAAAGAAACTTACTGTAAAAGCTCACAAGTTCTCTGCTTCAGCAAAAGAAGCAATTGAGGCAGCGGGCGGTCAAACTGAGGTGATCTAATGTTCCAAACTATCTCCAATTTCTTTCGGGTGAAGGATATCAGAGACAAGATTCTGTTTACATTGTTGATGTTGGTTGTGTTTCGGTTAGGTACCTTTATACCGGTACCTTTCACTGATCGCACGGCGATTGGTTTCATGAATGACCAACAAAATGTGTTTGGTTTCCTAAACACATTTGGGGGCGGCGCATTACAAAACTTCTCCATCTTAGCTATGGGGATTATGCCTTATATCACTGCTTCAATTATTATGCAGTTATTACAAATGGATGTCGTACCAAAATTTGCTGAGTGGAAAAAACAAGGTGAAGTTGGTCGACGTAAATTAGCTCAAGTTACACGTTATGCAACGATTGTACTTGCATTCATTCAAGCAATTGCTATGTCAGTTGGATTTAATGCAATGGCTGGTGGCGGTTTAATTACTGATCCAGGCATTGATAAATTCTTAGTCATTGCGCTTGTATTAACAGCAGGTACAGCTTTCTTAATGTGGTTAGGCGAGCAAATTACTGCATATGGTGTTGGGAACGGCATTTCAATTATTATCTTTGCAGGTATTGTTGCTGCTATTCCGAATACAATCAATCAAGTCTTTACGCAATATTTTGCAGGTGCTAATGATGATGAGTTATTCATTAACGTTGTGATCGTTGCCTTGATTGCGTTAGTTGTATTAGGTGTTACAGTTGGTGTTATCTTCATCCAACAAGCAACACGGAAAATTCCCATTCAATATGCAAAGCGTTTAGTCAATCGTTCACCAGTTGGTGGTCATTCAACACACTTGCCACTTAAGGTGAATACAGCGGGTGTTATCCCTGTTATCTTCGCTGTGTCATTTATTATGGCACCAAGAACGATTGCAAGTTTCTTCGATGGCGGTTTTGCTGGTACCATCGAACGCATTTTTGATTACACTCAACCTATTGGGATGGTCATTTATGTTGTTCTTATCATTGCCTTTTCATATTTCTACACATTTGTTCAGTCTAACCCTGAGCAAATGGCAGAGAACTTGAAAAAACAAGGTGGTTACATTCCTGGAATCCGTCCTGGTAAGAAAACAGAAACGTATCTTACTCGTGTTTTATATCGTTTAACCTTTGTAGGGGCGATTTTCTTAGCATCAGTTGCTGTGTTACCAATCATTTTAGGTGGACTTGCGGGTCTTCCACAGTCTGTCCAAATTGGTGGTACAAGTATGCTGATCGTTGTTGGTGTAGCACTGCAAACAATGAAACAACTAGAAAGTCAATTAGTAAAACGCCATTATAAAGGCTTTATTAAATAAATAGTCGCTACTACTATGTTAATGAATGAGAGCGAGGGGAATTGCAGTGAATTTAATTCTAATGGGTCTTCCAGGTGCCGGTAAGGGCACACAAGCTGAAAAGATAGTAGATAAATATCAGATCCCTCATATTTCGACTGGAGATATGTTCCGTTCAGCAATTAAAGAAGGAACTGACCTTGGTAAAAAAGCAAAGTCGTTTATGGATAAAGGTGAACTTGTTCCTGATGAAGTTACAATTGGGATTGTAAAAGAACGATTAGAGAAACCGGACTGTGAGAAAGGTTATTTATTAGATGGTTTTCCGCGCACAATTGCACAAGCAGAAGCGCTCGAAACTTTATTAAAAGATCTTAACTCACCGTTAGATTTTGTTTTACATGTTGATGTACCACAGGAGAAACTTGTTGACCGTTTAACCGGTCGTCGCGTCTGTCCTGAATGTGGTGCAACATATCATGTTCTCTATAACCCACCTAAGGTTGAGGGGAAATGTGATCATGATGGAGCTGATCTTATTCAACGGGAAGATGATCGTCCAGAAACAGTTTCTAAACGTCTAGAAGTGAACATTGCACAGCAGCAACCATTACTAGATTTTTATGAAGACAAAAATTACCTAATGAATATAAACGGTGATCAAGACATTAATGTTGTGTTTGAAGATTTAGATAAAAAACTTCAAACGTTAGCATAAACTGTTATCGTGCGAAATTTGCCACGAACATGCACGCCATTTCGTGGTACGATTTGCACCAATGATATAGCAACCATCAACTGATGGTCATGAAGCACAGATGTACTTCATGAAATTAAGATACACTTAGCACCGTTCTTGGTTCGGATATTTTTCTAATCGTTGGACGTGTGCACAAAAACATGGTAGAATATAAGCTTGAGAATCAACATGTTTTCAATGAATAAGTTCGTTATCTTTTATAACTAAAACTTAAGTGAAGGTGATCATGTTTGAATGATACGGAGTCGCGTCCCAAGATCGGTCAAGTAGTTCAAATCTTCAAAGGACGAGAAGCAGGTCAATTTGCCATCGTCATCGAGATTGTTGATGATCATTTTGTGCTGCTTGCAGACGGAGAGAAACGGAAGTATGATCGACCAAAGAAGAAGAACTTTAGTCATATCGTACCGATGGATTTTATTTCTCCTGAGGTTCAAAATAGCCTTCTAGAAACAGGTCGCGTTACGAATGGTAAGCTACGGTTTGCTATATCAAAATTTCTCAAAGAAGTAGTGACTGATTTGAAGAAGGGAGATCAACTCAATGGCCAAAGACGATGCAATTGAAGTAGAAGGTACCGTGGTTGACACGCTACCTAATGCAATGTTCAAAGTTGAATTAGAGAATGGTCACACCGTTCTAGCTCATGTTTCAGGTAAAATTCGTATGCACTTTATCCGAATTTTACCTGGTGACAAAGTAACGGTTGAACTTTCTCCATACGATTTAACAAGAGGGCGTATTACGTACCGTTATAAATAATGATAAGCTCCGAATATAGAGGAGGTATGGGTGATGAAGGTAAGACCATCTGTAAAACCAATATGCGAAAAATGTAAGGTTATTCGTCGTAACGGCAAAGTTATGGTAATTTGCGAAAACCCTAAGCATAAACAAAAACAAGGCTAATCAATAAGGAGGTGCAATGATAGTATGGCACGTATTGCAGGTATTGATGTTCCACGTGAGAAACGTGTAGTAATTTCTTTAACTTACATTTATGGTATCGGAAAAACAACAGCTCAAGAAATCCTTAAAGCTGCTGACGTATCGGAAGATACACGTGTACGTGATTTAACTGAAGATGAGTTAACACGTATTCGTACAGAAGTAGACAAGTTTAATACTGAAGGGGATCTTCGTCGTGAAGTTTCACTTAACATTAAACGTCTAATCGAAATCGGTTCATACCGTGGTTTACGCCACCGTCGTGGGTTGCCAGTTCGTGGTCAAAAGACTAAGAACAACGCACGTACACGTAAAGGACCAAGTAGAACAATCGCTAATAAAAAGAAATAAGCTCTAAAGGAGGTTAATGATTCTAATGGCTCGTAAAACTAATACACGTAAGAAGCGTGTGAAAAAGAATATTGACACGGGTATTGCACATATCCGTTCAACATTTAACAACACTATTGTCACAATTACTGATGTTCAAGGTAATGCGATTGCTTGGAGCAGTGCTGGTGCATTAGGTTTCAAAGGTTCACGTAAATCTACGCCGTTTGCAGCGCAAATGGCAGCAGAATCAGCAGCAAAAACAGCTCAAGAGCATGGCATTAAATCATTAGAAGTAACTGTAAAAGGTCCTGGTGCTGGTCGTGAAGCTGCAATTCGTTCACTTCAAGCTGTAGGTATCGAAGTTACTGCCATTGTTGACGTAACACCAGTTCCTCACAATGGTTGTCGCCCACCAAAACGTCGCCGTGTATAATTTTATCCGTATAGGATTTGTCAGCTTGTCTATAATGGATGATAAATGCTTTCGGTAAAACAGATTAAAGACTTAAAACTTTAATAGTTTTAATTAAGCAGAAAAGTTCTGACAGAAAAATACGAATAAAAGATAGTGCAGATACGGGAACTGCCTACCTGAGGAATTTCGGTTAGACGTCGTCTAACCGGGGTTTCGACGTTCAAAGGAGGGTTTTATAAATGATTGAGATCGAAAAACCGAAAATAGAAATTGTAGAAATCAGTGATGATGCTACTTTTGGAAAATTTGTCGTAGAACCACTAGAGCGTGGATATGGGACTACACTAGGAAACTCCTTGCGTCGTATTCTATTATCCTCACTACCAGGTGCTGCAGTGACATCTATCCAAGTCGATGGCGTCCTTCATGAATTCTCAACAATCGATGGGGTTGTTGAAGATGTTACAGCTATCATTCTGAACCTAAAAAAACTTGCGCTTAAGATCTACTCAGAAGAGACGAAGACGCTTGAAATTGATGTATCAGGTGAGGGTGTTGTAACAGCGGCAGACATTACTTATGATAGTGATGTGGAAATTCTTAATCCGGAATTGCACATCGCCACTTTAGGTGCTAATGCGCACTTACGCATGAAAATGACTGCAGAGCGTGGCCGTGGCTACCGTCCGGCAGACGCCAACAATCATGATGATCAGCCAATTGGAGTTATTCCAGTGGATTCGATCTTCACTCCAGTCACACGCTGTACTTTCCAAGTTGAAAATACACGTGTAGGTCAGATGACTAATTTCGATAAATTAACATTAGATGTGTGGACTGATGGAAGTATCCGTCCTGAAGAAGCAACGTCTTTAGGGGCAAAGATTCTAACAGAACACTTAAACATTTTTGTTGGTTTAACTGATGAAGCACAAAATGCGGAAATCATGATCGAAAAAGAAGAAGACCAAAAAGAAAAAGTACTAGAAATGACAATCGAAGAATTAGATTTATCTGTACGCTCTTATAACTGCTTAAAACGTGCAGGAATTAATAGTGTTCAAGAACTTGCTGATAAATCTGAAGACGATATGATGAAAGTTCGTAACTTAGGTCGTAAATCACTTGAAGAAGTGAAGAATAAGTTAACAGACTTAGGACTTGGCCTTCGTAAAGAAGAATAGTCTTAAACTTGATCGAGATTTAAACAAAAGGAGGGATAATCGATGGCTAGAAAACTAGGGAGAACGACTGATGCACGTATGGCATTACTTCGTAACCTTGCAACTGACTTGATTATTCATGAACGCATTGAAACAACTGAAGCGAAAGCTAAAGATCTACGTTCAGTAGTTGAGAAAATGATTACATTAGGTAAACGTGGTGACCTTCATGCTCGCCGTCAAGCAGCTTCATTCCTTTATCGTAAAGATGCAAGTGAAACTGAAGATGCTGTACAGAAGTTATTTAATGATGTCGCAAAACGTTACGAAGACCGCCAAGGTGGATATACTCGCGTATTAAAACTTGGAGAGCGTCGTGGTGACGGAGCTAAAATGGCGATTATTGAGTTAGTCTAACTTAATAAGATGAATGAAGGGCAGGATGACCTCTTACGAGGTGACTCCAGGCCCTTTTTTTGTAGCCGGATAAGTTAAGTAAGCTTCGATTTATTGGTGTCCTAAGTGAGCGTTAACCATGGATTAATTTAGCTATTGTTTAAGCAATTGTTTAGAGAGTGTGATAAAATAAGCACTTGAAGAAGTAAAAAATGAACGTCTAAACCATAGAGAAAGATAAATCATTTCCTAGGAAATAATTTGTCGATATTGGGGGAATGAGGATGACAACAGAACAAGTAATATTCAATAATGTCTCGTTTCGATACGCAGAAGATCAGCCATGGGTCTTGAAAAATGTTAATTTTTCGATTAAACAAGATGAGTGGGTGGCTATTTTAGGTCATAACGGTTCTGGTAAATCAACAATTGCTAAATTAATGAATGGTTTACTCTTCCCGGATGAGGGCGAAATATATGTGCACGGCATTAAAGTAACGCCAGACACAGTATGGGATGTACGTGAGAAAGTGGGGATGGTTTTTCAGAATCCTGATAATCAATTTGTAGGTACCACAGTAAGAGACGATGTTGCTTTTGGATTAGAAAATAGAGGTATTGATCGAAACATCATGATTAAACGGATCGAAGAAAGCTTATTAAGTGTGAGGATGACCGACTACTTATTACATGAACCCCATCGTCTTTCGGGTGGGCAAAAGCAACGGGTCGCTATTGCGGGGGTTCTAGCAATACAGCCTAACTTGATTATTTTAGATGAGGCTACGGCAATGCTTGACCCACGTGGTAGAAAAGAAATTATGACGACCGTCAATGATTTAAGACGTGAAACGAAAGTAAATCTTGTGAGCATTACGCATGATTTAAATGAAATTACTGGCGCAGACCGGGTGATTGTCATGAATGATGGTGAGGTTTGGCTCGAAACGGTACCTCGGGAACTGTTTAAGCAAGAAACGGCTTTACGTCAAATTGGGTTAGATGTCCCTTTTACAGCCAAGTTAGCGAATCGCTTACAAACTGATTTTGAGTTTTCTCAACAACCATTAACACAAAAGGAGCTATTAGATCAACTATGGACATTTCATTCAAACAAGTAAGTCATACGTATCAAGTGAATAGCCCTTTTGAATACCATGCATTAAAATCATTAGATTTTGATATTAAGTCAGGTCAATTTGTCGCGATTGTAGGTCATACAGGTTCTGGAAAATCAACGCTAATTCAGCATTTAAATGGTCTACTTAAACCGACATCGGGAGAAGTTGTCATTGGTGATTACCGTTTAAAAGCTGATGAGAAAACAGCGAATATTAAAGGATTACGTGAAAAAGTTGGTGTTGTATTTCAATATCCAGAGCATCAACTCTTTGAAGAAACCATTGAAAAAGATATTGCCTTTGGCCCGAAAAACTTTGGGGCATCGGATGAAACAATCCAGGCCCGTATACCGAAGATTCTTGAGGCAGTTAATTTAGATGTTGCTTTACTTAATCGATCACCATTTGACTTGAGTGGTGGCCAGATGCGCCGGGTAGCCATTGCGGGTGTGTTAGCAATGGAACCAGATGTACTTGTACTTGATGAGCCAACAGCAGGACTAGATCCTAGAGGTCAACAAGAAATTATGGATATGTTTTATAAATTACATCATGAAAAAGGTTTAACGACTATTTTAGTTACCCACAGTATGGAGGATGCCTTAAAATATGCTGACCATGTCATTATATTAGAGCAAGGAAAGAAATACTTAGAGGGTAAACCAGAAGATATTTTTGTTCAACAAGCACGCTTAAAGCAGGTGCAGTTGGATGTGCCTGAAGAAATTCAATTTTTAATGGATTTAGAAAAGCGTTTAGGGATGACTATTCACTATGAGAAGCAATCTGTCGATGATCTGGCAGACACTATTAAACATCGATTAGGAGGTGGACAATAATGGCGAGTTCACTCATCATTGGTCAGTATGTTCCGGCTGACTCAGTTGTTCATCGATTAGATCCGCGGACGAAAATTATGATGATATTTACGTTTGTCATCATTGTCTTTTTTGCGAATAATGCTCCCAGTTACTTATGGCTCACTGTATTTAGCCTAGGAGCAGCGACGCTTACAAAAATTAAACCGCGTTTTTTATTAAAGGGCTTAAAACCGGTGTGGTTCTTGATCGTCTTTACATTTTTATTGCATTTATTTGTGACACGTGAAGGAGACGTATTGACAACTTTACTTGGTTTCCCGGTATATACTGGCGCGCTTATTCAAGGCTTTCAAATATCGCTGCGTTTCTTTCTATTGATTTTGGTAACGTCATTATTAACACTGACTACAACACCAATAGAAATTACGGATGCGATTGAAACGTTGCTTCATCCGTTAAAAAAAATAAAATTTCCTGTGCATGAATTAGCTTTAATGATGTCTATTTCTTTAAGGTTTATTCCAACCTTAATGCAAGAAACAGAAAAAATATCTAAAGCGCAAGCTTCTAGAGGTGTTGATTTTAAAACGGGGCCTTTAAAAGAACGGATTCAGGCAGTTGTTCCACTACTTGTCCCGTTGTTTGTGAGTGCATTTAAACGGGCGGAAGAGTTAGCTATGGCCATGGAAGCGAGAGGTTACCGTGGTGGAGAGGGCCGTACGCGTTTAAGAGAACTTGCGATTGTTTCCCGAGATTATATCGCTTTCTGCTTATTTTTCATTGTTATTGCAGGATTGTTTGTTTTAAGAGGCTAAAAGCTACACACTTAATATGACTTTAAGTACGCGAATTGCATGCTCATATGTGATAATGCTAGATTTTATGAGCACTTAAAGATCGAGACGCCTTCTATTTTAATGTCACTCAAAAGGAGCTATGTTATGTATACGAAAGATATGCTTAGCAATCAATTAACTGATATGGGTTTTAAGCCGTCTGACACGGTGTTAGTGCATTCATCTATGAAGAGTATAGGTGAAGTCGAAGCAGGTGCTGAAGGGGTCTTGGATGTCCTTATAGACTACTTTAGTGAAGGGTTATTAATTTTTCCGACCCATACGTGGGAACAAATGGGTGAGAAGAAACTTATTTTTGATCCACTTCATGAGCCAGCGTGTGTGGGTATTTTACCTAATCTGTTTTTAAAACGGGAGGGCGTTAGTCGTTCACTTCATCCAACGCACTCGGTCGCAGCTATTGGAGAGAACAGTGTGAAGTACCTTAAAGATGACACACACGGAACGCCTTGTCATCGTCATGGGTGTTTTGGCAAACTTTATGATTATCAAGCGAAGCTTCTTTTTATCGGTGTTGGAATGGATAAGAATACTTTTCTTCATAGCGTTGAAGAATGGATGGATATTCCGGATCGTCTAACGGATAGGCCAGTTCGGTTTAAAGTGAAATTACCTAACGGCGCTCAGCAACATGCAGCTACCTACCGTCATTTAAAAGGCGGTATATCTGATAAGTACGTTAAAATGACGGATCCTTTTTTGTACACTGGTTGTATGAAGACAGGTCAATTTGGTGATGCGCACTGTTATGTAGGTGATGCTGTTAAAATGGCCGATTTAACGTTAGGATTTTTAGAAAATGACATCCATGTGTTGGATGATTTTGAACCAATACCTGTTTCTTGGTATAAAAAAACGGAAAATCATTGAGGTATAAAGGGTGAGAAAGATGCGCTATTTGGCTCTAATGAGTTATGATGGGACAAATTATCATGGTTATCAAATACAACCTGATCAGAGAACGATTCAGCAAGAGGTTGAAGCGGTACTTAAACGGATGCATAAGGGTCAAACAATAAAAATAGTCGCATCAGGTCGGACAGATGCGGGCGTACATGCGCTAGGACAAGCCTTCCATTTTGATAGTGATTTAGATATTCCGGAAATACGTTGGGTGCGCGCACTGAATGCGCAGTTGCCGGAAGATATCGTTGTCTTAAGTGTCATAGGCGTATCAGGTGACTTCCATGCCAGATTTGATGTAGCGGAGAAATGGTATGACTATCACATATACAATAGTGCTATAGCGGATCCGTTTAAACGGCATTATAGCGCCCATGTATCACACCCTCTAAATATAGGTGCGATGCAGAAAGCGTGCGAATACCTTGTAGGCACACATGATTTTACAGCTTTTTGTGCGACCAATAGCAATGTGACCGATTCTAAAGTGCGGACGATATATCAAGCGACGTGTAAAAAAACAGCAGATAATATGATTGTTTTTAGCGTGAGTGGTAACGGTTTTTTATATAATATGGTTCGAATCATTGTGGGCACTTTAATTGACATTGGTTACGGGCGTAAATCGCCAACTGTGATAAAGGAAGCACTTGTAACGCTTGACAGAAATACCCTCGGGAAAACCGCGCCAGCTAAAGGTTTATACCTTAAAAAAGTGGTTTACAATAAAAACTAAAAAAAGTTTTGAAAAAAACAACGGAACCGGGCGAACAGCTATTGACAATCTAAGTTATTTGAGATAAGATGGTCTATGGCATTTTATTTCTATACCACGATTAGCCCCGGAAAGTTAATTGTGTAGAATATAAGATCAAACCAATATAATTGGACCAAAAACATCGAAAGACATGATATACAGGAGGGTAATGAATATGCGCACAACTTTCATGGCAAATGAAACTAACATTGAACGCAAATGGCTTGTAGTTGATGCTGAAGGCAAAACACTTGGTCGTTTAGCGAGTGAAGTAGCTGCACTACTACGTGGTAAGCATAAAGTAACTTACACACCACACGTTGACACTGGTGATCACGTAATTATCATCAACGCAGAAAAAATCGAATTAACTGGTAACAAACTTCAAGACAAAATGTATCACCGTCACTCAAATCACCCAGGTGGTCTAACAAGTGTACCTGCAGGTGAAATGCGTGAGAAGAAACCTGAGAAAATGTTAGAATTAACAATCAAAGGTATGCTTCCTAAAGGTAAATTAGGTCGTAAAATGGCTAAAAAGCTACACGTATTCCGTGGAGCAGAACACAATCATGCAGCACAAAAACCAGAAGTTTACGAACTTCGCGGATAATTTAAAGGAGGTAACGAATAGTGGCACAAGTACAATACTACGGTACCGGACGCCGTAAAAGTTCAACAGCTCGCGTACGTTTAGTACCTGGGACTGGTCAAATTACAGTAAATAAACGTGATGCGGAAAGCTATTTCCCATATGAGACATTACGTACAATCATTAAACAACCTTTAGTTTCAACTGAAACAGAAGGTACTTACGATGTATTAGTTAACGTACATGGTGGTGGATTCACAGGTCAAGCTGGAGCAATCCGTCATGGTGTAGCTCGTGCATTATTAGAAGCAGATCCAGAATACCGTGCAACGCTTAAGCGTGCTGGATTCCTAACACGTGACGCTCGTATGAAAGAGCGTAAGAAGCCAGGTCTTAAAGGCGCTCGTCGTGCACCACAATTCTCAAAACGTTAATATTTTGCGAATATCAAAAGAATCTCTTTTCGAAGAGGTTCTTTTTTTGTGCGCCCGGCATGATTAGTAACTTGGTGGTGAAGGTCCACTACAGGCTTGGTAATAGAAACTGTTTGCGAATGGCAAGGGTGTCTTCCGTGAGGGAGAAGCGGTGTGAGGCGTCGGTAGGTGAACCAATCACCACTTCCTACCCGATTAATATAAATTATTTGAAAAGGTACGTTTATTAGGTGACCAAAGCTTTACAATGGCAATCCTTGATCGACTCTTCCGTCGTTCAGAGGCCATTCAATTCCAAGGTAAGAGCCATCGTTTGAAATACCGTGATCCCCTATGTGACTAAAAAACTGTTCAAAATTAATAAGTGCAAATTGTTCAAAAGTATTTGGCAGTGACAATAACCTTACATACAACAAAAAACTCTAATTTAGAGTTTTTTGTTGTATGTAAGGTTATTTATTAATAAATTAAATTTGTTTAGTTTTTAATTTTTAGATTTCAGTCGTTGTATTTTCTAGGACGTATTCAAGAGAAAATAGCGTATCGTTTACTTGAATGGAGCCATCTTTATTTATCTCTACCTTTGAACCAATCCAAGTGTTGGCAATTGGGCCAGCAACCATATTTTCGTCATAAATTGAAAGGGATTTTTTTTCGCCATTGTTAAATGTTATTTCAAGTCGTAAATTAGGTAACATAGTGGCTTTTGTTGGAATTAAACTTGCTTTTTTCATTGATAGAACGCCTCCTATTTTTCGAACATATTATGACTATACCCTAATTGTAATATATTTGAAATAAAAACTTGTTTTTACCGTTTTAGAGCGAGAAGACACCTTCCTCAAGTGCGTTAGCACTAGGTGGGTGACGAATCGCTTATTTTGAATATTTTTGAAGTGGAAAACGTATATTCTGCACGTTATAATTAAAGCAACAACAGTGACCGCCAGAAAACAAATGGAGGGTGGGTATCATGGGCATGAAGGCTATTTTTTCAAATCGCTTATATAATCATAAAATTGATCCTGATTTTGTTATGTCCATGGATCACACCCTCCGGGTGTTTAATCAAGCCAAACATTTTCGCTATCAAGCGGAGGTCCGGGAGCTTAGGGGCTAAGCTCCGTCTCCATCCATCAACGGTTAAAGCAACGTTACGGATTAAATGATTATTATGCGAACAGTGCGGTTCAACAAGGACGCGCCCTTTTATCCGCGCAAAATGAATTGAAGAACATGCACATGCGTAATAAAAAAGAACAAATCAGCGCCGTTAAAAAAATAAAAGCGACGAAGGCGCGCTTGACGACCCTTCAAAAAATAAAAGGCTCTTTTGTCAAAGGAACACCGACGTTTAATAAGACGTCACCTGAACAACAAAAAGGGGCCTTTTTTGTTGTGACATATAAGTGCTACACACGCTTATTTTACTGCGCCTA
>NZ_FOWN01000001.1 GCF_900115465.1 Halolactibacillus alkaliphilus | reverse complement strand
CGAAAATGTTTGGCTTGATTAAACACCCGGAGGGTGTGATCCATGGACATCACAAAATCAGGATCGATTTTATGCTTATATAAGCGATTTGAAAAAATGGCCTTCATGCCCATGATACCCACCCTCCCTTGGTTTTGTGACGGTCACTGTTAGTGCTTTAATTATACCATGCGGAATATATGTTTGTCACTTCAAAAATATTCAAAACAAGTGATTCATCACCCACCTAGTGCTGACGCACTTGAGGAAGGTGTCTTCTCGCCCTAAAGCGATAAAAAAGCAAACAGGAATATTTTCCAACGTCTGCTTTTTAGTGATATTTATAACATATCAGTTCTGCTGTGCTTTCGCAAAATCAATCGCGACAATGAGACTAATGACAAGCGCTTCATATCGTTCATCAGCCACGTCAATGGCATATGTATCTCCCCATGTGAACCATTTTTCTTCGACATAGGCGATGACACCGCTTGGACCGTGCACTTCAAAATATTTATCTAAAATATCTCCGACAATATGAATATTCTCCGCATGAATATCAAAACGGGTTTTGAAAAAAGTAAAAGCTTTTTGAATCAAAATCTCTTCAAAATCATCCACTGATACATAAAAAGTGGGCAGTAAACTGAGCATTTTCTTTGTGATGGTTCCCACGGCTTGATTGGTTTCATTATAAATCGTAAATTGTTTTGGTATCTGCATAAAGCTTCCTTGAACTGTATATTTCGGTTGTTCATTATGATCAAAAACCGTGAACTTTTCACCTAGGCTAAATACCTTTTGACGCATATAAAATGTTGTCATAGTAAACCCTCATTTCTTTGGAATTGGTAAGTGCGTTACTTACTCGACTTTAACAAAGGCTGCTGTCTAAGTATCGACATGCGAAGAAACACTTATTATATAAGTTATTTAAATCACGTCACCATCCTTCCTACTTGAACTGCCCCACCTAAAACTCTAACGAATTTTCACGAAAGACGTCTACTCGCTCTAAATGATCATTTTACTCCATAAAAAAGCCCTTGTTTTATTAAACAAGGGCAAATAGATCATTCTTACGATCGTTGTCCTAGGCATTTCAGTTAAGCCTTCACTAATTCACTAAATTCATGATATTCATAGCCAAACGTTTCAGCAACAGCTTCATTTGTTAACTTACCATCATACAAATTAATACCAGAATACAGTGTATGATCACGTTCCGCTGCCTTTTCAACACCTAATTTTGCAAGTTGAGCTGCATGGGGTAACGTCACATTTGTAAGAGCAATCGTTGAAGTTCTAGGAACAGCTCCTGGCATATTTGCGACAGCATAGTGCAGCACGCCGTGGCGCACATAAACCGGATCGTCATGCGTTGTTACACGATCAGCTGTTTCAAATATACCACCTTGGTCAATGGCAATATCCACAATCACACTTCCTGGCTTCATTTGCTTAACCATATCCTCTGAGACTAGCTTTGGTGCTTTTCGCCCCGGAATTAAAACGGCACCGACGACAATGTCTGCATCTTTAATAGCCTCACGAATGTTCACTTCATTAGAAATTTGAGTAACAACCTCATGACCATAATCTGCTTCTACTTGAGTAAGCACTTCTGCACGAATATCGAGGAGTGTCACATGTGCTCCAAGCCCCTTAGCAATTTGTAGCGCATTTTGACCAGATACCCCACCACCAATAATCGTGACTTTTCCGTTTCTCACACCCGGAACTCCACCAATTAAAGCGCCGCTTCCACCCATTGGTTTTTGCAAATAATGTGCTGCAACTTGGACAGACAAGCGCCCTGCAATAACACTCATTGGATGAAGCATCGGTAATCCACCATCTTCTCCAACCATTGTTTCATAAGCAATAGCCGTTGTTTTCGCTTCTTTTAATGCTTCTGTTAGTTCCGGCTCATTAGCTAAGTGAAGATAAGTAAACAGAATCAAATCCTCTCTAAAGTACACATACTCACTCTCTAAAGGCTCTTTTACCTTAATAACCATCTCACTTGCCCATACATCTTTTGCTTCTGATACAATGACTGCACCTTTAGATTGATAATCTTCATCTAAAAAGCCCGCACTCTCACCAGCATTTGTTTCAATAATAACCTCGTGTCCTTGTTTGATTAAAAGTTCTACACCTACAGGTGTCATTGCGACTCTAAATTCATTGTTTTTAATTTCCCTTGGTATACCAATACGCATACAAAAACCTCCTATATTATTTGTGAAATATGTATCATAACTACAGTATAACATGCTTTTTTTAATGAAAATAACATGCAAAAAAAGAGAATACATTGTTTTATCATATATCCTCATTTAACTTATACCCTTAAATGATTGATTTAATACCTATATTAGAACATTATCGAAATGATTTAATCCTATAGAAAGACAGCTCTTATTATTACGTTTGTCACAAAACCGTCAAAAAATCCGGTGTATTTCCCTTTTATCCCTCCTGTATACAAGGAAAAGATATATAGATATAACTTTTCTTTTGAAAGAGGTGAACATCATGTCACTCGTCATTTTACTCCTTGGCTTTATACCTCTTGCGCTGATCGGGTTGTTACTTTTCTCCGTGAGTTTTGTTGATATGATTGTATCTAAAGCCGCATGGCATTACAGTCTTTTCTATATTTTCATCTTGTTTGTCATCTCACTGAGTGTACATGCGCATAGTCTACAATTTTTCGAAAGGCATTTTAAAACACCTTACCACTGGAAAAAAACTGATACAACTACCGTTTTAGTCATGATTATTTCAGCACTTATGACATTTAGCCTCGGTCACACTTTTTCATTTGGTGCCTTTTTAGCTTCAGCTCTCGTTGGCTTAATCGGCTCAATCTTCTTCAGGCGCGAAAAAACGGTCATTTACACAGGATCTTTTATTGGTATGACACATACAGCCTTTTTACCCGATATTGGGTGTATTATCTTAGCAAGTATCATCACCGGCATTGTTTATGTATTTAGTAGACACAGCTTTATTGGCTTCGGTGGAAAACTAGGGGCATTAAGTCTCATTGGAACACTTACATCTGGCTTTTTCTTAGGACACTCACCTGTTAGCTTACCGATACCAAATAGTGACTTGCGCCTTTGGATAGTAATGTTTTCGCTTTTTGGTACTGGTCTTACTTTAGTTATTAAACGTTTTTACCGACATGACCCCATTTTCGCTTCGAGTTTAGCAACATTACTTGTTGTGGGTATTAACTTGTTAATTCCTAACGGCTTTCCCCCTATATTGCTTGCCGCCTTTATGATGGGGACTTTTACCGGTATGGCCAACCGCGTCGTCTTACCGCACGTCTTACTATTCTATTTAGCGAGTGCGATTAGTGCTGTAACGATGATTTTCAGTCAGCCTTTTTTAGAGAATGCCGGTGGAAAACTTGGCACACTCGCCTTTATTGGTGTCCTTGCTACGCGAGGCTGTGTCCAGATTTATCATTTCATTTATCTTTATCTATCGATAAGAAAACAACGGCACATTACACCAAAGAAAGTGAAAGAATTAGCTACTCGTGTGCCGTTTTCCTCATCAGAGCCATAAATGCATGTGCCGCATTTGATTGGGGAACATTTTTCTTTAAACAAAGACCAATATGCCTTGAAGGAAGGGGATCTTTTAATGGTATCTCAAATACATCTCCTGCTTTTATCGCTTCATCAGAAAACGGGCGCACGACAGCAGCTATTCCGACATTTATTTTGGCGAACTCTACCAATAAATCATAAGAACCTAACTCGAATGTCGGATGGTAACTTAACCCAAGTGACCTAATATGCCTCTCAACAAACCGACGGGAATTTGATTTTTCTTCTAACGAAATAATCGGATACGTCAGCAATGTCTCTATTAGAACAGTTTCATTAAAATCGGCCTTATATTTATCTCCACAAACAAAAACATCTCTCACTTCTAAACAAGGCTCGGTCTCTATTGCCGGGTCTATTACAGGCAAGTTGCATACAGCAAAATCAACATCCCCACTTTTTACGAGCGGAAGTAATTCAAGCGTTGTCCCATTCACAATTTTAAAATGTACGTTAGGATACTTTTCGTGAAAAGCTTTAAGATAAGGTAACAAATAATATTTACTCACCGTATCACCAACGCCAATACTTAACTCGCCTTCTTCAAGTTCTTGATAAGCAATCAGCTGCATTTCTCCTTGGTCAATCAATTGCAGCGCCTCTTTTAAATAATGGTAAAGTACTTTTCCCTCTGTCGTTAATTCTACACCACGTGAAGCCCGATGAAACAAGCGCTGATTTAAACTTTCTTCAAGTTGTTTGATTGCCTGACTAATCGCAGGTTGACTCATAAATAATCGTTCTTTTGCTTTTGACAAACTCTTTCTTTCGGCGACTTCCACAAAAATTCGATAATGATCAAGTTTTGCTTTCATCTTTGCACCTCTTCTTCTTTTTAGCTCATTAGCTATTGTTCATCGTCTTATTCATAATGGTATTAGAAAAACTTATATCTATTATTCAATATATCAACTTTACTTATATTAAACAAGAGCGTATAGTTAGATAGTAAACACGAACGTTATTCGTTGTTTACCTATTAAATAATCGATTTTTAAGGAGCGAATAAATATGGAACGTGTGATAGGTACTGTAACAAGAGGACTACGTTGTCCCATTATTAATGAAGGTGACAACATCGAAACGTTTGTTGTTGATAGTGTAATGAAAGCCGTTCTTCAAGGAGAATTCATTCCTCAAGATAAAGATATTGTTGCCGTAACTGAATCAATCGTTGCTCGTGCTCAAGGAAATTATGCAACGACAGAACAGATTGCTACTGATATAAAAGCAAAATTTAAAGATGAAACAATCGGTGTTATTTTTCCTATTCTAAGTCGGAATCGTTTTGCAACATTACTCCGTGGAATTAGCATGGGCGCAAAAAAGGTTATTATTATGTTTAGCTACCCATCTGATGAAGTTGGCAATCATTTAGTTGAACTTGACCGCTTAGACGAAAAAGGGATTAATCCTTGGACAGATGTTTTAGATGAAAAAACATTCCGTGATCATTTCGGTTATCAAAAACATACATTTACTGGTGTGGACTACATCGACTATTATAAAGAAGTCGTTGAAAGCGCTGGTGCTTTATGCGAGGTTATTTTCGCTAACAATGCGAAAGCTATTCTAGATTATACAGACCACGTACTGGCGTGCGACATCCATACGCGCGTTAGAACAAAACGCATTTTAAAAGCAGAAGGTGCAAAAGCAGTCTATACGCTTGATGATATTTTAAATCAATCAGTTGATGGTAGTGGCTTTAACGGAGAATACGGTTTACTCGGTTCAAATAAATCAACAGAAGACCGTGTGAAACTCTTCCCGCATAACCCACAGCCCGTTGTAGATAACATCCAAAAAGCATTAATAGAAAAAACCGGTAAACAAATTGAAGTGATGGTCTATGGCGATGGTGCGTTCAAAGATCCTGCAGGTAAGATTTGGGAGCTTGCTGACCCTGTTGTGTCCCCAGCTTTTACTGAAGGGCTAGACGGCACACCAAATGAAGTGAAATTGAAATATTTAGCTGACAATAACTTTAGTGATTTAAAAGGTGACGAACTAAAAAGTGCCATTTCTAATTATATTATAAACAAACAGGATGACCTTGTTGGCCAAATGGAAGCTCAAGGTACGACACCACGACGTCTAACTGACCTTATTGGCTCACTTGCTGACTTAACATCTGGTAGCGGGGATAAAGGAACACCGATTGTTTATATTCAAGGTTACTTTGATAACTATACAAAATAGGTTGATTATATATTCTTATCCTTTAGTATCATTAAAATATAAAACGCGCGACGCCATCACGATGAAATAATCGATGGCGTTGCGCGTTAGTTCGTTTAAGCTTTAGCATTCTATAGTTAACTTCTGATATTTTGTGCTTACTGTTATGGGTCAAATAAACAGGCTACCCACATAGACTAGAATACCTAAAAAGACGACATAACCTAAACAAAACTTTAATGTACTCGTGAAAATTTTACCCTCTTGCCCAATAAGACCAGTTGCGGATGTAGCCACTGCAATACTTTGTGGCGAAATCATTTTTCCTCCTGTCGCTCCGGACGTATTAGCTGCAGCTAACCAATAATCGTTGACACCAATGGAATTGGCAACCTCTATTTGAAGTGGACCAAAGAGAATATTAGATGATGTATCGCTCCCTGTCACAAAGGTCCCAAGTGTACCTAACATTGGCGCAAAGAATGGATAGAATGAACCTGTCGCAAGGACAAAGACAGTCGCAATAGCTGTAATCATACCGCTATACCCCATTATTTTTGCTAGGGCGACGATAGCCACAACTGTCAAAGCTGATTTTGATAGTTGTTTAACCGTTTGAATAAAGACTTTCACAATGTCTTTAACTGTTGCTCCTTGAATAAGACTACCGATCACTGCCGCAAAAATAATAAGCACACCTGGTGTTCCTATCCATTTAAAGGTTGATGCTGTGGCACCTGGGCCTTGATAGATTGTCATCGTCGTTTGTATTTGTGACACAAAGTCATAAATAGCTGGGAACAGTGGACTAGTAAGTAAGATAAACACCAAGATAAGAATATAAGGTAACCAAGCTTTTACTCCCTCTGTAAGTGAAACAACATCAGGTTCTTTTGCTTTTTTATCTTTATGGAAAATAAGTGCCATGCTTATTGTTACTGCCATACTAAACAAACTCCCGACTAATGCCGGCAGTTCCGCCCCCAAATACTGTGCGACAAAAATTTGCGGCACGGCAAAAGCGATACCTGAGGCTAACGTAATACCAACAACCCCTTTTAAAGCTTTAAAACTTCGACCAGTCATCACGACCAATAGAAATGGAATGATAATAATAAATGGTGTTAACTGCAACACGATCATGTAACTTAACGTTGTCACATCTAATCCTGTTACTTGCGCTAGAGTGGAAACCGGAATACCTACAGCCCCAAAAGCGGTTGGAACTGTATTGGCCACTAAAGAAATAATCGCCGCAAATAACGGATTAAATCCGAGTGCAGCTAAAATGCTTGCCGGTAAAGCAACAGCTGTTCCGTACCCTGCTACGGCCTCTAAAAACCCACCAAAACCCCAAGCGAGAATTAGTACTTGAATACGTTTGTCTGTCGTGATACTTGAAAGCATCTTATTAATTGTATCCATACTTTTTGTATGTTGAGCCAAATTATAAGTAAAGATTGCCGCAATAATAACGATCATAATCGGCCAAATCCCTAAAGCTGCCCCTTCCAAAATAGCTGTCACAATGCCTATCGGTGTCATGTCAAAGAAGAAGAACGCAAGACCACTTGCAATTAACACACTCCATAGACCTGCTTTATAGGCCGGCCGATTAAATACACCTAAAGCTAAAATTAAAAACACAATAGGTATGAGTGCTAAAACAAATAAAACATAGTTATTCATTGTTGTTGCCCCCTGTATATAGTTCTATCTTTCGGTTACATTGATTATTTTCCGCCTAATTACTTTTTTGTAAAGGGGAGATCCTCATTCGCTTGCCAACCCGTAGTAGCAATTATCTTGCACCACTTCCACCGCCGCCAAACGAACCGCCGCCTCCGCCAAAGCTCGTTGAGCCACCGCCACCACTAGCAGCCGAAACACCACTACTATAGCCAGCGGACATACTTCTTGAGAAAACAGAGGCAATATAAATATCTGATATACGTACTTCTGACTGTTGCACAAACTGCGGATAAAAGTCTGCTAGTTGCTTGGCAACTTCTTCAGCGATGCCATATAAGCTCGCCCAAATAATGAGATCTTCCCACAAGCTCACTTCTGTGATCCGACGTTCATCCAGAAGAGAAAAATCTTTTAAGTAGTTTTTAAATTGTACTAAGTGATCAAACAGCAGCTCGCCATCAGTACTGGCTTTAGTGATTGTCGCATGCATACCAAGGAACGGGACTTGTTCATAATATAAATATCCTTGCTTATGCAAATGATCTTTTGAATCCTTATTCAAATCACTTTTTAGCTTCTCTAATGTTTTATGGTTTTTCTTCGACCATGCTTTGATTTCATTCTCATCAAGCACCCCGTCTGCACCAGCTGCTTCGACAATAATATTAAAAAATCTCCGTTCTAGTTTATCGATAGACTTATCGAGTTTAAATGTATTTAACACAAACTGATCGCGATCTTTTTTAAAAACCAGTCCTTTTGTTTCTGTCGTGTGTTTAATATGACCTTCTTTTACCCACTTTAATACGTAGGCACTAAAATAGTTTTCAAAGCTGCCAACACCAACCGTTTCGAGCAAGTAGTGCACATCGCGCATCGGGCCTTTTGTATAAGGGATTTCACGATAGTACTGCTCTTCATTTAAAGCCTCTCTTGCTTTACCTGTTATTAGTGGCTGCGCTCTTTTAATCGCGCGAGCGCGAACAGTAACAACAAATATTATGCCACCTAATAGAAGGATTCCCGCTAAAACCAACGCAGCAATCAGGACTTTCTCACTGACAGTCATTGGCGCATTCGTATAACTACTGCCGCTCAACGCCTCATCTAACTGTGCTTCCAGTGTCTTAGGTGTTGTTTTTAAATCAGAAAAAAGCGGCTCTTGAAACTGCATAAGCAAGGTAATATGGCCATTATCTTGAATTGGTTCATTCGACTCACCTACTAATTTACCTGCTTCAAGATTTACCTCACCATTAAAGCCAAACCCCCAAATCCTCGTATTCTCTAAAGTAAAAGGAACCGGTCCCGATACTGTCATCGTTACCTCATCTGGGTTGATGCTGCCTTCGCCATCAAAAAAGTTCATAAACATACTTTGCCCATCATCTAATTGGCGTACAAGATCCGACAGCGTATATGTGACAACATATTCATGTGGGCCGTATTCACCAATACCCCACGTAAGTTCGTATCCATCCGCTGTTTCAATAATCCCGTATTTACCTGCTTTTTCTTCCCTACTCCAGTTGATGTCCCAGCCATCTTGAAAAGCTAACGGTTCGCCAAAATCCGTCACTGAGTAGTTAGATAAGACCATACCATTTATGTTATTTAAAATAATGTACATTTCTGTTCCTTCATCTAAATACATCTGGCGCGTTTGGGTAATCGTTCCCGATCCATCTTGATGAAGTTCTACATGTAACGCCATTTTTGACATAGAATTTGCCCATAGCGTTTGGTCAGCGCTGACAAACATCGAAAATAAAATAACAACTGACAACAATAGCTTTTTCATTTTCATCAATCCCAACTTGGCATCGCTTGTTTAGTTTCTGTACTTTCAAAGTAATCTCGCTTACTAAAGTTGAACATACCCGCGATAATATTTGATGGCACCATTTGAATAAGGCGATTATAGCGTGTGACTGTATCATTAAAAATCATGCGTGATTGTCTTACTTGATTTTCATATTTATCAATTTGTGCGAGCGTATCTTGATACACAGCTGATGCTTTTAAATCCGGATAATTTTCTGCGACGGCAATCAGACGGCCGAGTGCTTGATTAAATAGTTGGTCATCTTTATTTACCTCACCAACATCAGCAGCTTTACCAATTTGCGAACGTTTTTCTGCAATACCTTCTAAGACCTTAGCTTCATGTGATTCATAACGTTTCGTGCCATCGATCATAGATTTTAATGCATCCCAGCGGGATTCAATTTGCGTTGCTATTTGCCCCATCGCATTCTCGACAAGTTCGCGTGTTGAGACAAGCTTATTATAGGTAGAAATCCCCCACATAACTAAAATGAAACCTAAAAATAAAATGACGGCCAAAATAATCCAACCAACCATTTAAAACACCCTCTCTATTATTTTATCTTCTTTATTATATCAGACATAACGCCCTTTGTTAGTCCCCTCACACGATTATTTATTTAGGAAACACTATTTTTTTCTAAAGGACTTTATACCCTTTTTAAAATAATTTTATTAAATCGATTCTTCTTTCTTGCATTTTTTATTAATAGGACTATACTATTCAAAGACCTTATAATAATATGGCTAAAATCCGTCTTTTAGGCGTGATATAAAATGATAAAGTAAGATTAGAAAGAAAGGTTTAGGTGACTTTATGGGAAGAGATATGACATCAGGTAACCCACTGAAACTGATTGTGTTATTTAGCCTACCAATGTTGTTAGGTAATGTTTTTCAGCAGTTTTACTCTATGGCTGATACATTTATCGTCTCGCAAACATTAGGTATGGACGCTTTAGCTGCCGTTGGTTCTGTCGGCAGTATTATGTTTTTAATCCTTGGACTTGCGATTGGTTTAACCGCTGGACTTGCTGTAATCACAGCACAGCGCTTCGGTAAGAAAGATGAAAAAGCTTTACGACGTAGCTTAGGCGTAAGCTTAATTATTGTTACGATTATAAGTGTGATTTTAACGATTGCTGCCACACTAAATACACGTAATATTTTAGAATTGATGCAAACACCACCAGAAATCATTGACGATGCTTATGATTATTTAGTTATTATTTTTGCTGGTATTGGCGCTACTGTTATGTTTAACTACTTATCAAATGTCTTACGTGCCATTGGTGATTCACGTACACCGTTACTGTTTTTAATTGTTACATCGGTATTAAATGTTATTCTTGATTACGCCTTTATTTTAGGCCTTAATATGAACGTAGCTGGAGCTGGGTATGCAACCGTTATTTCTCAGTTGATTGCCTCGATTCTCTGTCTTATTTACATTAAAAAACGGGTGCGTATTTTACGTATTAAAAAATCTGATTGGACAACGGATTGGCTTGAATATAAAGAACATTTAAGAATTGGTTTACCTTATGGCTTCCAGTACTCTATTATTGCGATTGGTTCAGTCGCTATTCAGATTACACTGAATCAATTAGGCGCTTTATCTGTCGCGGCATATACGGCATCGATTAAGATTGAACAATTACTCACAATGCCTCTTCAAACCATGGGCGTGGCAATGTCTACTTTTGTTGCACAAAATTTCGGCGCTGGGGAGTTTAACAGAATCAAACAAGGGATTAAAAGTGGTATGTCCATCACACTTGTTTATGCCGCAGCAATTGGTGTGATTTTACTATTCTTCGGCCGCTTCTTAGCTGGCTTCTTCGTTGAAGGAAGTAATGCAGAAGTTCTCGATTTGGCAGATCGTTTCTTCACGATTCAGTGGCCATTTTACATGTTACTAGCGCTTGTACTCGTCTTACGTCCGTCTATTCAAGGCCTTGGTAATAGCTTTGTGCCCACAGTTGCTGGCGTGTTAGAACTCGTTGCACGTGTTATTGGTGCACTTGTCTTAAGTGACTACTTTGGCTTTAGTGGTGCGGTGATGTCTAACCCACTTGCGTGGTTTGCGGCAACCGTTCCGCTCGTCTTATCTGTGTACTATACATTGAAAATCCTAGAAAAAGAGCCAACAAAACGTGACCTTATGTTGTCCCTCGGTTCTAAAACCGTCTATCAACAATCAAAAACATTGCGTAAGGAATGTACTTGTTCTTAAATATAATAAAGCATGAATTAGAGGGATTATCCTTTAATTCATGCTTTTTACTCTAAATTAGGCTACTTTCACTAACAACTTTGTCCAAACACCTAAGGACCTCTGCATAATTGGTCCAATTAACGGTACCGTTACAAATGTTCCGATCGCTACCGGTCCCCCGAGTAGCCATCCGGAGGTTAATGCAACCGACTCTAAGATCGTCCGCGATGTACCAACAGACAGTTTAAAACGCTTCGAAATATACAACGTCATCCCGTCACGTGGTCCTGCACCAATTTGAGAAGCAACGTACATACCTGAACCGACCCCCATAATGACAACACCTAGTAATAACATGATGACACGCAATAAAAGTGTTGGCGCTGTTGGAATTATATCAGCAGCTAAAATTTGATTCAAAAAGAAACCAACAAAAATAATATTCAGTACACTTCCTATCTGAACCCACTTCTTTTCGAGAACGGATGTAATCATCACCATCAACACGCCGACAATCTGTACCCACCGCCCAATGGATAAGCCAAAGTTTTGCGATAAACCGATATGTAATACGTCCCAAGTTGCTGTTCCAAGATTAGCCTTAATAATAATTGACACACCAAAAGCAAGTAAATAAAGCCCCGCTATAAACACTATCATTCGAATTAGATAATGCTTCACAACATATGGCGTCTGTTGCTTATTCGTTAATAGATTAGAAGCCATAGCGTTTATCACCATCTAAATTAACAATCATCTTTTCTGCTACTTGACGAAACACAGCGAGCTCTTCTTCAGCAATACCTTTTATTGCTTTCTTTTCAATCTTATCACTGATCTCTTTCCATGCTTGGTAATGTTCTTTCGCTTCATCCGTCAAGCCAATAATTCGCTTCCTACGGTCAAGTCCCTCTTCTTTTTGAATCCATCCCTCTTGATTCAAGCGATTAACCATCCGCGTTAATGTTGGTGCTTCTACTTTCAAGTAATCAGCAATCGCTTTTTGTGTATGAGGTCCTTCGGTATAAAGAAACATGACAAGTCCCCACTGCGCTGCGTATAAATGTGAGTCCTGCAATTGTTCATTTAATACTTTTTTGAATGTGCGACTTAATTGCCCCACTTGATGTCCATATAAAACCATCAATATCACTCCTTGTCTTTTTCGTTAGCTAGCTAATTATAACATATTTTTCTCCTTTTGCTATATAAATATAGTCATGATAAATGGTAATAACGCTTTTTAATCAGACGCAGACTTCATTTATATCTTTGGAACTCTTCACCGATGATTTTTACTTTATCCCTTTTGTGTTTCGTGTATAATAAAAACAGACAAATAAAATTAGTTTATAAGAAAAGAGTGTGTAATTATGGGACGTAAATGGAACAATATCAAAGAAAAGAAAGCAAGTAAAGATAAAAACACGAGTCGTATTTACGCAAAATTCGGTCGTGAAATTTATGTAGCCGCAAAACAGGGTGAACCTTCACCAGAATCTAACCAAGCGTTAAAATTCGTATTAGAACGTGCGAAAACATATAGTGTACCTAAGCATATTATTGATCGTGCCATTGACAAAGCTAAAGGTGGCGGCGAAGAAAATTATGACGAGCTACGCTACGAAGGCTTTGGACCAAGTGGTTCAATGGTTATCGTTGATACACTTACAAATAACGTCAATCGCACCGCAGCTGATGTACGTATGACGTTTGGAAAAAATGGTGGGAATATGGGGACCAACGGCTCTGCTAGCTATATGTTTGACCATACAGCTGTCTTAGGGGTGGAAGGCAAGTCTGTCGATGATATTTTCGAACTCATGTTGGAACAAGACCTTGACGTGCGTGACGTTATAGATGAAGATGGCGCCGTCATCATTTATGCTGAACCCGACCAATTTCATGCAGTTCAAGAAGCACTTAAACAAGCTGGGATTGAGGACTTTACTGTAGCAGAACTTGCGATGTTGCCACAAAACGATATCATTTTGTCTGGTGAAGATTTAGAAACATTCGAAAAAATGATTGATGCGCTAGAAGATTTAGAAGACGTTCAAAACGTCTATCATAACGTTCAAATGGATGATAATTGATTGATTGATTTAGAAAACTTAGCGAACACTCGTTAAGTTTTCTTTATGTCAGTCAACAACCCATGACTGACGTCACGAGGGTTCTAAACTACTCCCTAAAAAAGACTTCCCGATGAGAATGAGCTAAAACCTTTCAAACCGGAAAAACTTCACAACCTTTAGGAAAAATTGGTCTAGTTATCTAGTTATATTTGATATACTTTATTACTTTATTCTGCTAAAATAATAATAGATAACATACCGCATAAAACTATTGATTACCGACGTTAGGGGGGGGACCATTGATAAACAAACAGTCAAAACTGCCTATTTATTACCAATTAGAAGAAGCTATAAAGCAAGAAATTTCACAAAAAGGCTTAGCGCCTCATAGCCCAATTCCTTCAGAAAGAGAATATGCGGAAAAACACGGCATCAGTCGCATGACGGTTAGACAAGCCATCAACAACTTAGTTAGTCAAGGGATTCTCTATCGCGCACGAGGACGCGGCACTTTTATTAGCGAACAAAAATTCGAACAAGATATTTCACAACTATCAAGTTTCAGTGAAGACATGCGCGAACGTAACTTAACACCTTCAACAAAAATCATCAAAATGGATGAACTCATCGGTCCTTCTGCGGCACACGATAAGCTGAATTTGAAGATAAATGATACTGTTTATGAAATCGTCCGGTTACGCCTTGCTAATGATCAACCCATTGCACTTGAGACCATCTTCACACCTAAAAAATTATTAGGCGCAATAACTGAGAAACAGGTAGAAACATCCTTTTATCAGTACTTAGAAAACGATCTCGGCTTATCTATCAAACGAGGGTTTCAATCGATCGAGGCTTCACTTGCGACGAGTGAAGAAATGACGTATTTACAAATCAAAAAAAATGATCCCGTTCTCGTCATGCAACGAACCAGTTTTTTAGATGATCATTTAGGAACGCCCATTGAGTTTGTCAAAAGTATTTACCGGGCCGACCGATATAAATTTAACATTGAAATGAATCGATCATAACACCCCTCGCATATTCTGTCCTATTCACATGTTTATGATTTAGCACAAATACAAAAGATGATCTTCACATGAAGATCATCTTTTGTATTTACTAATCAAATCGGTAATGGATTTGATCCTGATACACCTGAATTGCTGCTTTATTATGGGCCATACCACCATCAAGGTTAGCGCTATAAAAGACCGGTAAAATTTGATCCTTCGGCCATTTCTTCACCATCTCACTCACTAAAATATTAACAATTGTCGCACCGATAACCGTGGATGTAGGGGCAACATATTGATCCGTCCCTTCAACTTTAATCGCCCCATCCCCAATTGAACCGAAATTATCAAGAACGACATCAGCGACATCCTTCAATTTTTTTCCTGATTGATGTCGAGACGTCACATGATTAGTGTAAGTAACACTCGTTATCGCAACAACAGTAACCCCTTTTTCTTTAGCACCGATAGCCAACTCTATTGGTGCAGGATTACGACCAGAGACGGAATGAACAATGAGCACGTCACCTTTTTCAAATGGTGTTTCATTAGCTAAAATATTGCCATAACCGTGCAGTCGCTCTATTGCCGTTGTGTGTGTGACGGGTTCTATGTCAAGCATGAGCTCTTTTGAAAAAATCGGGTTAGCAATCATTAATCCACCTGCACGGTAATACATTTCTTGTGCAATGATGCCTGCATGCCCTGCCCCAAAACAAAAGATACTCTGTTGGTTGATGCCTGCATCAATTAACAAATCAACGACCTGATCTATCTTTTGATGATTCGCCTCGACTTTGTCTAGCAGCTGCTTTATCTCTTGTACATACTCATACATCCTATCACCTCTACGTTAAACAATTTTTGTCCCGTGGAACTGATTTGTTTCAACTATGTTTGATAATGACGCGACATTTTCATATGTCACACCACCACCAACAATAAATTCTATCCGATTATTTGCATAGCGAATATACTCATTAATTTCGTCTTTATTTTCTATAGCAGATTGTTCCTTGTTATGACCATGTAAAAGGATCCTTGTGACGCCTAAAGAAATAAGTTGGTCAAGAGTGTCATATTTTTTATCAGGACGAACGCTATCAAATGCCATATGAAACACGACTTCTCCACGCTTTCCAACTCGCTCCATGAGCTCTTTCATCATGGTGAGGTCTAATTCATTCTCTTGATTCAAACAACCAAACACGACACCATCCGCTCCTAAATCAAATGCCACATCAATATCTTGTTCCATAATCTTTTGTTCTACTGCTGTATAACAAAAATCGCCTTGTCGTGGCCGAATCATCACGACGACGTTTACGTTGTGTTTCTTTGCTAATTGAACAGATGCTTTAATTACACCATAACTTGGCGTCGTTCCACCTACCGCTAAAGCATCACATAACTCTATTCTATCAATACCTTTTTCAATAGCTACTTCTAAATCCGTATAATTTTCTGCGCAAAACTCTCTTATCATCTATTCACCGCCTGTGTCATTCTCACCATCGTATGGCGCTTTCCTCGTATAGCTACAGAATACGCTGTTACATTTTCTGGTATCGCTAGTCCCGTGTACCCTGCATCTCCAATATGATGGAGGTCAAAACCGATTTGTTTATTTTGGAGTGCCAATGTCTCAATGACGTGTTGACTACTCCCTTCTTGACTTGTGCCAATCGTACTCATTGCTAACCTGTTTTCATCATGAACATATCGGACGAATCTTGCTGCTTCTTCTACCGAGAATCCAGGCACTGTCCCAGGTGATGGTAAGAGTAATACATCCGTTCCCGCTTCAATTAAGCGCGTAATGACATTTTTCGTTAAAGGATCATCTGTAACACCCGCATGGTGCATCTTACCAGCAACAATAAATAACTTCTCACCCACAATCTCCCTGACTTTATGAACAGATTTTATCATTTCATCATGCGTTACGCCTGTTTTAGGATTGCCCGTTAGACAGATAAAATCAAGATCTAAACTTTTCACTTTCTCCAATGTTTTAACAACTGCTTTTCGTCCTATCGGAATATCCTCTAGATGATCGTCCGTTAATCTGTTCTCATCTACGGGTTCGAGATTAAGCCCAATCATACGTCCAGTTAAACGCTTTATCGCCTGGATATACGTTTGACTATCTAAGGGTTTTTGGTCAAGTAATGTCTCTCCAAAAACATCTAACATATTTAATAGTACCAAATCAGCGCCAAATCGGGCAACAATTTCTTGATTCGTTACGCCAGGATACATAGGTGGTGCAGTTACTACTGTCTCCGCAACCATCGCACGCCCTTCACTTAGTTGAATAGACCTTAACTTATCCGTTTTTGTCATCTCGAGAAAGTCTGAAGCATAGCAATCTAACAAGCGTTTCATTTAGTGTCTCTCCCTCTATAATTTAAGTTAATTTAAACACGTTACCAACCTACCGCTCTCTCACACCACCATATGTACGGACCCGTATACGGCGGTTCAATAATTTAAGTATCGTTTTAATTTATAGTCAAACCTAAATTGACTTGCTTTCAAGCGAAGGTTTAACTTCTCGAGTCCCCACTTTGTTAGTCGCTCATTTGATATAACTTGATGGAGCACTGGAGACGTTGAACTATTCCAATACCCTTTCCTACTCGCAACTCATTGAATTACTTCATCATGAGATATCCCATATCCACGGAGTTTTCTTTATCTCGTTTTCACACGTCTCCAACGTTTTCATATTTGCGATGATGTCTTTAAATTTTCCAGCTCGCTTTCGACTCATGTCACTGCCTTATTTACTCAACGAAATTCCGTACAGTATTGGACTTTGCCTTGTATAGTAGGTTTAGCCATTCCACCGAGCTTTCATATGAAGTTTCTGTTCGTCAGTGCGAGTGTTTACGACCGGGTTCCTTCAGATTCTCTCTCACAGAAGACACCCATGCCGGGCGCACTATGAAGAAAGATCAAGCAGCAAAATGCTACTTGATCTTATCATGTTTCATTGCTTGATAACTACTTTCTCATTTTATGAATTTCATTTGCAACAGACTCCACTTGTGTTCCAACAACTACTTGAATATTATGATCGTTGATGACATTAATTCCTGGAATCCCTGTCGATTTAATTTTCTTTTGATCTACTTTACTCATATCTTTCACTTCTAAGCGCAGGCGCGTAATACAGTTATCTACTGAAATAACGTTTTCATGGCCACCTAAGCCGCTGTAAATTGTCTCAGCCATTTGACGGTATTTATCATCACCTGCTTGCGTTTCAACGATACCATCTTCCTCATCTTCATCTTCACGCCCTGGCGTTTTAAGTTTTAGCGACTGAATTAAGACGCGGAAGACTACATAGTAAATGACCGCAAAAACTAATCCTTGGACAATCAACATATACGGTTGATTCGCTAACGGTAAGCGAGAGCTTAAAACAAAATCAACAAAGCCCGCACTAAAACCAAAACCAGCGGTCCAGTTAAATAAGGCCGCGATTGTGAGGGAGATACCTGTAAGCACCGCGTGTACAAAGTAAAGTCCAGGTGCGACAAACATAAAAGCAAATTCAATCGGTTCTGTTACACCTGTAAAGAATGCCGCAAATCCAGCCGCAAACATAAGTGCTGCAACATTCTTTTTCTTACTATCTTTTGCAGTATGATACATCGCAAGCGCCGCTGCAGGTAAGCCAAACATCATTACTGGGAAGAAACCAGCTTGATACATACCCGTCACACCTTTGACACCCTCACCACTCCAGAAGTTACCGATATCATTTATACCGGCTAAATCAAACCAAAACACTTGATTAAGCGCATGGTGAAGTCCTGTTGGAATAAGAAGACGGTTAAAGAAACCGTACAATCCAGCACCTACGGCGCCTAAACCACTGATAAATTCACCAAAACTAACCAAGCCTTCAAAGACGACTGGCCAGATGAAAAACAGAATCGCTGATACAACAAGCATCGATACCGCTGTCATAATTGGCACGGCTCGTTTTCCACTGAAGAATGCCAAAGCATCCGGCAACTTCACTTTGCTAAACTTGTCATACATTTTTGCTGCCACTAAACCAGATATAATACCAATAAATGCATTTTCAATGTTTCCAAAAGCAATGGAAACATCTTCTGTACCCTGTAATAATTGCACGGTTTCTGTAGATAATAGTGTTGTGACAACAAGAAAACCAACGAGACCACTCAATGCTGCTGAACCATCTTTTTCTTTCGACATACCAAGCGCGACACCGATGGCGAATAAGATTGGAATATTACCAATAATCGACTCACCAGCTTTTATGAAGAAAGCGGCAAGTGCATTACCTGCACCCCAACCAGATGGGTCAATCCAATACCCGATCCCCATTAGGATTGCTGCCGCTGGTAAAACTGCTACCGGAAGCATCAATGAACGACCGAGCCTCTGTAAATAACTCATCATAAAGCATAACCTCCATTTCATTATTTATACTGTCATACTATCACACAATAATATAGTTGTCTATACCAATAAAGTAAGCGTTAACAATTTTAATTCATTAATAAAACACAGACAACTACGTGTTGACTGTGCTTATTATTTTTAATAAATCAAAGGGGTTATACTACTCTCTTACCCAATGATCTGCGCTTTTTTCTAACCACGTCTCTTTAAACTGATAGGTCAGTGTACCTGGTTGATAAGCCAACAATTTCTCTTTTTCTTTTTTAGGATGCGGCAGTGGAACAGCATCAATGAGTGCACGCGTATAAGGGTGTAGTGGTTGACGATAGACTGTTTCTGACTGACCCAATTCGATTAACTTCCCTTGATACATAACGGCAACTCTATCACACAGATGTTTAACCATGGCTAAGTCATGGGCGATAAATAAGTAAGTTAGGCCTAATTTCTCTTGGAGATTTTTAAGCAACTCTACCATTTGAGCTTGAATAGAGACATCAAGCGCTGAGAGAATTTCATCACAAACAATAAATTCCGGTTCTACTGCAAGTGCTCTAGCAATTCCAATCCTTTGTTGTTGCCCCCCACTAAACTCATGTGGATAACGATACATATGTTCCTTATCTAGTCCAACAAGCATCAACAACTCTTCTATGCGTGCCGTTCTTTTTTCTTTATCAGGATAAAGACCATGTACGTGCATCGGTTGCGCAATAATATCTATGACTTTCATTCGTGGATTAAGCGATGATTTCGGGTCTTGGAAGATGATTTGTATATCACGACGTAAGGCCAATCGCTCCTTTTTATTAAAACGATGAATCCGCATACCTTTATACGTCACACTCCCGCTCGTAAGTGATTCTAGTTGCAGTAACAAGCGTCCCGTTGTCGATTTACCTGAACCAGACTCACCAACGAGACCGAGCGTTTCTCCCTTTCTTATATCAAATGACACATCATTCACCGCATGAACTTTTTTACCATTTTTCAAATGAAAGACTTTATGAAGGTTTTCTGCTTTTATTAATGTCTCTTGTTCAAGATGCGTTCGGTCTTTTTGTTTCGGCTCATCCATGCGTGGCAAAGCTTCTAACAACCGCTTCGTATAAGGGTGTTGTGGTGAATCAAAGATGGCTGTCACATCATTTTCTTCCACAATCTCACCATCTTTCATAACAACAACCCTGTCACACATACCCGCTACCACGCCAAAATCATGCGTGATTAAAATAATACTCATGTGAAACTCTTGTTGAAGTTCTTTCATTAATTTTAAAATTTGCGCTTGAATTCTTACATCTAGTGCCGTTGTTGGCTCATCAGCAATCAATAGTTTAGGTCGGCAAATCAGTGCCATCGCAATCATCGCCCGCTGTAACATTCCACCTGAAAACTCATGTGGGTACTGATCGAAGCGCGTCTCTACTTGGTCAATACCGACACGTGTTAACATGTCGAGAGCATAGGTTTTTGCTTCTTTTTTGGAGAGTTTTAAATGCGCACGTGCCGTCTCAATTAATTGCTTGCCGATCTTCATGGTAGGGTTAAACGCACTCATTGGATCTTGAAATATCATACTCATTTCTTTTCCACGTATCTTTTCCATTTGCTTCTGGCTAAATGATGAGATTTTTTCGTTGCGGTAGTGCATAGACTGAACCGTGACGTCCGTTTGATGCTCATCTAACAAGTGCATAACGGCCTTGGCTGTCACACTTTTCCCAGAGCCAGACTCACCAACAATACCTAACGTTTCACCTGGCGCTACATTAAAATGCACACGTTTAACGACTGTATGCATGTGATTGAGTTGCTTAAAATTCACCGATAGATCTTTTACCTCTAATAATGATTTCATTTGATATTCCCCTCATGATTAAATTTTCTCTTCTGTTAGACATTAGCCAACATAGCGCATATATATTTCATTTTTTCAAAAACTTTTGTTTGACAAGTAGCTCGGAACTATCTATAATCTTGTTTAAGTTATTGTATACTAAACAGGTAGGAATTATCAAGTATTTTAGCGAAGGAGGTCAAACATTGACTCATCGATTAATCAAAGGGTATCGGATTATGTCTTCTAGTCCTGGTTTAACTGTTCTAAATTGGTTGTTTGGCATCTTCGTGCATGTCCCGACCTTTTTCTACTACCGCATCAAGTTCCGAGATTTCAAAAAGCAAACATTAACCGCTAATCCTATATTCATACAAAAGTTAGCAAGAGATTATGATGCGCGCGCCCGCTATTTTGGTCAAGAAATAAATGAAAGAAAGAAGCAAACCTTTATTAATAAGGAATATAAAAAAGCGGTAAGCGACATACATGTACCAGACGTGATGACACGTTATTCATTATTTTTTGAAAACCAACTTAGTAAACGCTCGTTTCTATTTTTAACGTTTATCCCTGGTATTTTACTTTACTTATTATTTTTTATTTATCACCAAGGATTGGTTCGCTTTGTTGTTGAACGTTTAGTAGCAACAGGCTTTGTCATTGTGTCTGTCATTATCATTGTTTTTAGCCTTTTATACTTTTCACCACAAGACCCAGCCCAGAATATATTAGGAGAACAAGCGACTCAATTACAACGTGATAACTTTAACAGGACACATGGACTTGATCAAAGTTACATCGCCCAGTTAACCGATCGTCTACATGGATTTATCACCTTTGACCTCGGTTCCACATTTGCTGGAAATGAGGATGTCTTACAGAATATTGAAAACCGTTTTCCCGTGACATTAGCCATCGCTTTTTCATCGCTTGCTTTAGCTGTAATGATTGCCATACCTATCGGGATGATTTCTGCTATTTATGTTCGTAGTTTTTGGGATTATAGTTTTATGTTCCTTGCACTGATTGGACTATCCATCCCTAGCTTTTGGCAAGGATTGATTTTTATTTTAACCTTTGCGATTGAACTCGATTGGTTACCATCCACCTACACACCAGGTAATATAGCTTCATTAATTATGCCTGTTGTTGTCTTAGGTACAGGGCTCTCAGCAACAATTGCACGCATGACTCGATCAGAGATATTAGAAGTGATGCACGAAGATTACATGATGACCGCAAAAGCCAAAGGATTATCCAAACAACGCATGTTCACACGTCATGCCTTACCTAATGCATGGATTCCAATACTAACTGTCATTGGCTTACAATTCGGGGCTATGCTCGGTGGAGCATCGGTAACGGAGAAGGTTTTTAATATTAAGGGATTAGGCAGTTACATTGTCGATAAACAATTTATACCGGATATTCCTGCCATTCTTGCAGGTGTCGTTTATATGGCCATCATGATTTCTGTTGTTAATTTAGTTGTGGATTTACTTTATGCCTTACTAAACCCACGCTTACGGGCAGAATTAAACGATGGATAAAACGCTCAGGTGACCACGCAGCAACTTATACGAGGAAGGAGGCTATTTATGTCTACTGAAAAAATAAAAGGCCACGATCGTTATAAACATAGTCAGTTTGCTTTTACCTTATCCACACTGTTTAGTTTATTTTTCCTATATCTAACCGCGTCAAATGGTGCTATGACTTACATGATTTTGTTCATTGCCTTTTCAATACACAGCGCTATCCAAGGACTGTTATTAAAAAGACTGACTGTTGAAGGGCTTCGTTATGACGATTACACAATGTTTACTCGGGCTCTCATTACGATACAAATGTTTAGTTTGCTCACTGGCAATATCTTTACTGCTACATGCGCTTTTCGATTGAGACAAGCTGAAGAGACGATGAGCTATACATTCATAACGTATATCTTTGTCGCTGATTTATTATTGGTCAGCTTAACAGCTCTTAATATTTTCAAGCCATTTGTGACAAATACGTTTTTGATTGTCCTCATAGGCCAAATCATTCTGACGATTATAGATATGTGGCTTATCCACTACTTAAGACGTGATTTATCAACACGAGCACATGCGACGCGAAAAGCACAAGGGCTAGCGATCTTTTTTATCTTAACAGCCGCAACAGGAAACGTGTTAAGACTGTTGCTAAGTTATCATTTGTACATTCACTACATCCAAAGTGACGCTTCTCGCCGCAACCGCTCTGGAGTGTTTTGGCAAAAGATCACCCGAAGTTTTACCTCTATGCTGGGGCTACTTTTTATTGTTGTTATTTTTTCACTCTCTTGGACGAGTACACTCACATTTGTGGAACGCTTTGCCGTTGAAAATAACTACCAAGCATTATTGCTTGAACCGAGCCTTGTTCATCCATTTGGAACGGATAACTTTGGTCGTGATGTCTACTCACGAGTGGTTAAAGGCGGCGTCATTTCTTTATCCATTGGACTTTTAACCACCATTATTCCTATGCTTATTGGTGGTACGCTCGGGGCAATTAGTGGCTACTTCCATCCTCTAGTTGACCAAACGATCATGCGTGTACTTGATGCACTCTATGCTATTCCTGGCATCTTATTAGCCATTGCGATTATCGCTGCGTTTGGTTCGAATACAACCAATCTCATCATTGCTTTGAGTATTGGCGCCATACCTATGTTCGCCAGAACCATGCGCGCCAGCGTATTAACGATTAAACAACTCGATTACATCAAGGCTTCTGTTGCGATAGGAGAATCTGATTGGAAGATACTTTTTAAACACATCGTCCCAAATGCATTAGCACCAATGATTGTACGCGGAACCTTAGCCATCGGTACAGCCGTCATTGCGACAAGCAGTCTAAGTTTTCTTGGCATAGGGGTTGAGCCTCATGTACCTGAATGGGGCAATGTCTTACGTGTTGGAAGTAGCTACTTAGAAACCGAACCGTATTTAGCTATTTTCCCAGGTCTCGCCATTATTTTACTTGTATTATCGTTTAATTTTTTAGGTGATGGTATTCGCGATGCTCTTGACCCAAAAATGGATTAGGAGACTCGCTTACTTAATAAAAAAATTATAGGGGGAAAGAAAATGAAGAAACTATTTTTCACATTATTTTTAGCGCTAACACTGGGGCTTACCGGTTGCCTAAGTACAGAATCTGACGTATCAGATGCTGATACCGACCGCGGCGAATTACCAACGATTAGTATTTTAGGTATGGCCACAGTCGAAGATGATTTAAATATCTTACGCGATCAATTAACAAAGAACGGTTTTAACGTCGAGTTAAACATCCAACCCGACTTTGGTAGTTTCGCGACTCAGCGTGATGCTAGAAACTATGATTTAGCGCTCACAAGCTGGACAACCGTTACTGGTAACCCAGATTATGCCGTAAGGTCACTTTTCACTTCTGATGGGGATAACAGCCTCTTTAGTGATAATGTTGCTGATGAGTTAATCAATCAGGCAAGTACTGAGTTACCTGAAGATTATCAAGCGACCTATACAGCTTTAGAAGAACGCATTGTCTTTGAAGAAGCGTATATCGCCCCGTTATATATCTCATATAAAGCACAAGGGGTTAATGAAGATATATTGGCTGTTGAAACCGTACGTCTCCCTCGTTCCCGTGCGGCCGTTTGGGAAGCAATTGATTTTAATGATCCATCATTACGCGACTCAGAACCTTTACTCGCACACCAATCTATCAGTACATTAACATCACTTGATCCTATTAAAGGTAATGATGGCTCAATCAATACACTAAATACAAATCTTTATGTGCGTTTAGTTAACCTTACCGATGATGATGACGTTGTGTCTGACGGCTCTTTATCTTATAATTACGCGATTGCTGAGGGCAACATGGACTACTACTTTATCTTGCGTGATGATATAAACTTTGCGAAGGTAGATGGTGAGACAGCTGTAGACACTGGTGAACGTGTATCTGCAGAAGATGTGATTTTTTCACTGAACCGTGCTAAAGATCAAAACTCTGTGCCTGACCATCGCACATACAGCCTCCATGAAAGCATGGAAACAGTTGATATTGTGACAGATTTAGACGCATTAGATCAATTAACAGAAGACGGTAGTACCGTTAAAGACATGTTAGAAGCTAATCTACCCGCACCAATCACTCAACTGGTCGATGCCGAAAGTGAAGTCAATAATCTCGATGGGAATTATCAAGTAGTTAAAATTACAACAACCAATCCCTTCCCGCAAGTATTGAACTATTTAGCACACCAATCAGCTGGTATTGTCTCTAAGAATCAAGTAGAAGCGATCAATACGTTTTCAGTTGAAGATTACGACGTCAATACTGATATCGCGTATGGTGATCAACGAACGGTTATTGAAGGAAACGGGATTGATAACACCCTTTACGCTAGCGGTCCTTACCTTATGGTGAGTAAAAATGATTATGAAGCACGCTTCATTAAAAACCCTGGCTACATGCCTGGTACTGACTATGAACCGAAAATAAACGAAGTCTTAGTAAAATTCATTCAAGAAGCAGACAGTGCCTTATCCGCTTTAAGAAATGGTGAAATTCACATTCTAAACGGTATTCAAGAAAATCGTTATGATACGGTTGAAGAAGACGAGTTACTCCATCTTCAGACGAATCAAAGTAACGGCGTCACATATTTGGCAATGAACACAACGAGCGGACCTTTGACAAGTAAAGCTTTGCGTCAGGCTGTTCTATATTCCATTGACCAAGATGAATTTATCTCCTTTTATCAAGGAAATAAGTTAAAAGCTGTATCAACTGTGAGTCCACTTGTAGATACGGGACTCGTCCTTGAAAAAGATGATGATAAAGTCGCATCATTTATTGATCAATATTTTGAAGAAGAAGCAAATTAAATACGAGTGATGAACAATACAATAAGTGTAATGATCAAGAGCGAGCCTTATGGCTCGCTCTTATCTTTCTATTAACTATGTTGACGAATAAATGCCAACAGTGCTTGTTTTGTTTGCTCTTCACCTGATTTAGAAAAACCATGACCTTCATTAGTCAAGATATTGATTGTTATATCGTCGTAAAGTGGTTTAACCCAATCTGTGACAGTGTGACTCACAACATCGTCCTTGTCACCATGAATAATATAAATAGGGCCCGTATAGTTTCCTAGTTGCTCTTCTAACTTAAAGTCTATCAGCACCTCAAAAAAATCATACCCTAGCGACATCCCCCAAAAATTAACGCTACGCGGAATCTCTTCTTTTGTTTGATAACGCTGTTGCCAATCATGTGCAACAGAAAAAGCTGGAAACATAAGAAACACTCCGCGAATAGCGGTATGTATTTCTGCTGCTAAACTTGATACCAAGCCACCCATTGATGCCCCGAATAAATACAGCTGATTCGAATCAATGAACGCTTGATCCTTAAAATGATTAATTACTGAAAGTAAATCTCGACGCTCAGTAAAAATAGTCATCGCTTCGGTTGGTACTTGACTTGATTCATTTACTGATCCCCCCAAAAAGTCATATCGATAGCTATTAATACCTTGTTCAGCCAAAAATGAACAATAGGTCGCTAAGTTTTTTTCTGTTCCGTTATAGCCATGACTGAAAATCACAAAAGGCGCTTGATCCTTAACAATTGTTAACACACCTTGCATCTGATTGCCTTCAACGTCAATTGCGTATGGTTTCTCCAATAATGAACATCCTTTCTCCTCGTACATTTGATACCTATTTCGACATCATTGAAAAAAACTCCTGCTTTACCTTTAGTAATTAAAAGATAAGCAGAAGTTTTTTAAATTAATGCTATGCCCAAGTGATTAAATCATTTAAATGACGCCGTTTTTTTTCACGCGGGGGTTCTTTTCGATAACCAAAAGCAACCATAACCGATAAAGTCATATTATCCCCGTATAGTTGTTCTTCCTCCAAGAGCTGATCAAACGTACTCCGGTTAAACCCTTCAATTGGACATGAATCGATACCTAATTCGGCTGCCACACTCATCATGTTTGAAAGCGGGATATACGTTTGCTTCATTGACCAATCATCGAGATATCTCATATCTTCGAATAATTGAAAATCATTTTTTTGGAAGTTCTCGATCACATCACGCATATTAGCTACTACCTCTTTAGGGTAGTTAAGTTCTTTTGTATAGTGCTCTTTTAAATAGCGAGAATCAAAACGTACATCTTCATGTGTACGGGCTAAAATTAAAACGAAGTGACTCGCCTCCATCACTTTGCCTCTCGCTCCCCATGCATGTTCTTTGATTAATTTACGCAGTTTATCACTTTCTACAACGATAAAATGCCACGGCTCCATACCGAACGAGCTAGGTGAAAGTCTTGCTGTTTCAAGAATGACACGGAAATCTTCTTTCGATATTTTACGGCTTGGATCAAATCCTTTTGTCGCATGCCTAAAGTAATAACGATCTAATATCTGTTGTCTTTTATCTTCGTGTGTTGTCATAGTATATCCCCTTCTATTATAACCTTTCATATTAATTTGTCCTTACTCAATGTGTCCCCTTATTCCCATTATGTTAAACACAAACCTTTATAGGTATATAGATACATAAAAAATCATCGGCATTACTTGATATTGGGCAACCCCAACACAGCTAATTGCTATTATGATGATGTGCTTAATTATGACAGACAGATCGTAGGCGTGTTAAACTAACAGAAGAGACATAACGACTTTAAAGAAGGAAGGTTACTAAAATGGAAAAGGTAAAATTAACAACCTTAACAACTAAAGGCGGGTGCGGATGTAAAATTGGTCCAAGCGATTTACATGATGTCCTAAAACATCTACCGCTATCGAACAATGATTCTAACGTGCTTGTGGGATTAGATACTGGAGATGATGCAGGTGTTTACCAATTAACGAAAGATTTAGCGATTGTTCAAACGGTTGATTTTTTTACACCTATTGTTGATGACCCTTATGATTTTGGTCGTATCGCTGCCGCAAATGCACTCAGCGATGTCTATGCGATGGGAGGAACACCTATTACAGCTTTAAATATCGTCGCATTCCCTATTTTTACATTAGACAAAGCGATATTGACAGAGATTTTACGTGGAGCGAGTGATAAATTACGTGAAGCTGACTGTAGCCTTGTCGGGGGGCACTCTATTGACGACCAAGAACCAAAGTTTGGGCTTGCGGTAACAGGCACTATTCATCCTGAGCGCATTAAAACAAATGCAGGCGCAAAAGACGGGGATATACTTGTTCTAACCAAACCGATTGGCGTCGGTATTTGCACAACAGCTATTAAAAATAATCTCCTTACAGAATTAGAAACTTCACATGTGACAGAGGTAATGGCTACACTTAACAAACAAGCAGCTGAAGTGATGAATAATTATAATATCCACGCCTGCACGGATATTACTGGATTTGGATTACTCGGACATTTAAAAGAAATGGCAGCAGCAAGTCATAAAACAATGACTATTAATAAACAACAGGTGCCTGTATTACCACGTGTACGTGAACTTGCAGAAGCGGGCATGGTTCCTGGCGGATCTAAAAACAATTTAAAACATGTTAAAAGCAGCGTGCATTTTTCTGAGGCAATCGATGCGATTGACCAGCTAATTTTGGCTGACGCAGTGACTTCAGGTGGTTTACTGATGAGCGTTCATGAACGGGACGTGCTATCCCTTCTTGAATCACTAAAATTAAAGGGCATTGACGCTAAAGTTATTGGAAAGGTAACAGCTGAAAATCCCGGACATATCTATGTACAATAGGAAAGAGGATCACTATGTTTAAGGACATAACACCTAACCAGTTATTCGATTTAAAACAATCTAAAATGACCATTGTCGATGTGCGCTCTCCAAAGGAGTTTCAAGATGCAACGATTCCTGGTGCTATCAACATGCCACTCTTTTCTGATGAGGAGCGTTCCGTGATTGGTACAATCTACAAGTTAGAAGGACAAGAAGCAGCGAAAGATTTAGGCTTAAAAATATGCGCAAAGAAGTTACCTGAATACATCGAAGCGTTTAAGCAACTTCCCCAACCTTTAACTGTCTTTTGTTGGCGCGGTGGGATGCGCAGTAAAACAGTCGCAACAGTCCTTGATTTAATGAATATACATGTGACAAAATTATCCGGCGGTATTAAAGCTTATCGTAATTGGATCAAAGAACAATTAGATACTCTTCCCCTTCCAGAACTCTTTGTCTTAAATGGCTGCACCGGTAGTGGGAAAACACATATGCTCCATACCTTAGAAAAAGAAGGTTATCCTGTCATTGAATTAGAGAGAATGGCTAGTCATCGGGGATCTATTTTCGGTCACATTGGACGAAAGCCACTAAATCAACGCACGTTTGATTTAGTTTTAGGGGAAGCCTTATTAACATTAAAAAATGCGCCCTATATTGTTATTGAAGGTGAAAGTTCCCGTATTGGTAAAATTAAAATTCCAGATCGATTTTACCAGCATAAAGAAGCAAGTCACCAATATGTCATTGCGTTACCCATCGCACAAAGGATTGAGCTTATTCTGGCGGAATATCAACCTGAAATACATCACGATCAGTTCATTGAAGCTTTTTCAATTATTAAACGACGCATCCATACACCTGTTGCTCATCGTATTGACGAGGCGTTAAAAAACCATAACTACCGTGAAGCTATTAGAGACTTGTTAGACTACTATTATGATCCAAGGTACAGACATACCCTCAATTATAATGAAGAACAAATGACAACTTTTAAAGTAACGTCTATTGAAGATGCCTTAGCAAAACTCAGAGCAATATTGCCTGCTTTACATGTGTTCTGATTAAAACTGAAAAAAGCCTTGATGCGAGTGTTTCTCTCATTCAAGGCTTTTAACATTTAGTAAAGATGCGTTCTCTGTTATTTTCTATTTACTACAACAATACCAAAAGCAACTAACATAAACGCAACGATTAACATGGGTGTTAGTACTTCTCCTGGAATAAATACAGCAGAAAGCAGTACACCAGATACGGGTGTAATAAATTTATACATACTGATTCGACCTGCTTGATGATACTTTAATAAAGAGTACCATAAAGCAAAAGCAATGGCTGATAAAAAGGCAGAATAAATTAACAGCCCTGAACCTAATGCATTATATTGAATAGCACCAGCATCTAATTGCGGGTAACCAATCAGGAGTAACGCTACTGCTCCAAGTGTTAGTTGCCAGCCTGTAATTGCAAAAGGATGAATACCTGTAGCAAGTTCTTTAGCCATAATTGTCGCGATAGCACTTGTCACACCTGCCATTAACATAAACCCTTCGCCATCCCATTGAAAGCTTAAACTAAGTGACTGACCCCAGTTCGCCAAGACAATCCCACCAAAACCTGCAATAAGTCCAATCATTTTCTGTGTACTTAATCGATCATCTTTGTAGTATATGTGGGCGGCTACAATCGTAAAGAAAATCCCCCCAGACGACAGAATAGCTCCTTGCATGCCGGTCACACGGGCTAGACCATTATAAAAGAAATAATACTGAAACGCTGTCTGAATGACTCCTAGAATAAGTAGGACAGTAAATTGCCTTTTAGTAATTTTAATTGCTTGACGGTCCATAAAAAATAAAAAAATTAATACAAGAATACCGGCGAGTAAGAACCTTAAACCAGCAAACACCATTTTAGCTATAACGTCATCAGGTGACATTTGGAGCTCTGTATAGCTCACTTTTAACACAGGGAAGGCACTCCCCCATAAAACTGAACAGAGGATCGCCACAGAAATCGCGATACTCGGTCTCATTAATAATTTTCTCACGTCATTCTCTCCCTTACCGCTCTCATTCATTTGATGTATAACTTATACCCCTAACAAATGTTAAACAATTTATCTGTGATACGGTTCTTTTCACACATAGAATTTATCATATCAAATTTAAAGAAGGGAAGAAAGTAAGTTGCCTTCATTTCAAGACCATTAATAAGATTGTTTATATAAGCAGAAAATAGGTTTGCGACGGTTGGAGAGTAGAAAAACTCATGCTTAGTTGAACGAGCATGGGTCACCTTTAGGGTGTCCTTACGGAATCCCCTTCCTCAAACATTCGGTTAGAATGTTAGGTGGGGGTAGTTCAATGGATTACTACCGCCTCATATAGCTAAAGGTTTAGTAGATAATAGACACCAAATGTTTTTACCTTTGACGATGCTCATTGGTACACCGGACTTTATTTACTTATTATTAAGGGGTGTAGATTAATATGTCACTGCCTTGATTGCATAGGTGGATGAACAGACACTTCGTATCATGCTATAATTAAAACGTCTTTACAGACAATCTGATAACGTATACTTGAGAAAGGACGATGGTTTATGGCACGTATCACAACACAAAAAGCACTTGATCATGCCTTTAATATTAGGCGCGACGTATTTATCATTGAACAAGGCGTCCCTGAGACATTAGAATTTGATGCATTCGACCGATTAGACAGCGGTTGTGAGCACGTATTAATGACATACAATGGCTCACCTGCCGCAACGGGGAGAGTAAGAAAAATTGACACCTGTGCAAAGCTCGAACGTATTTGTGTAAGAAAGTCCTATCGAGGTTTCGGACTGGGAAAGCAAGTCATCCATCAACTTGAAGCGGTCATAAAAAACGAGCATGTTGATCATTATCTGTTACATGGGCAGACACATGCCATTGGCTTCTATGAAAGTTTAGGCTATACGGTCTTTTCTGATGTCTTTATTGAAGATGGTATTCCCCATGTGAAAATGAAGAAAAACCTTTCGCATGCGGATAACTAAAAAAGTGAGGATAGCCTCTAGAGACTATCCTCACTTTTTTATATACCGAACTTTATGAGATATAACTACTTATCTTCTGTCCCACTTTAACTTGTTTGTTCCAGACGCGTTAAATGCGCAATCATTTGGTGAATAACTTCTGCTAAAGAGACAGAGATACCTTTTGTCAGATGAAAGGCTGCTAGCCTCTTCTCGTTCGACTCTCCGATCATGTCTAGAACATCATGGCTGGACTGATGCAAAGCATCATGGTGTCTTCCGACTTCTTCCCATAAAGGTAGTAGTGTGCTTTCTTCAATTTTCAATGACTGATAGAAGTGTCCAAAAGCACAATGATGCTCATCCGTTTGAATGGGGAGACGTTGATTTAACTTGACGATATCAGCAAGTGTCTCCAACCAATGTTCGTGTTGCTTTAAGGCCGATACGAGTATCTGTTTGAGTTCTCTCGGCTGTATCGGATTACCTTCACTTAAAAAGCGCTGATAGGCTTGTTTGTTTTGGTTAATAATGTCACAGTCTAGTTGCTTCATCTGTTGCCTAATTAATTCTAACTCGTTCATTTCCGCCATTAATTCATCCATCTTTTTAGCCAATGTCTCTTCGTCATCAACTTTTGTTTTCACTGCATCTGCGACGGACGTAGTGGAACTGCTGACTTGCTGAAATGACGCAACAAAGGACTCCATGTCTAGCTTAATATGATCAATGGCTTGATGGTTATAATTTAATCCTCGATTTAATTGTTCCACAGCTTGAGGTATCTTCTCCATAGATTGATTAATCGTCGATAAGCTCATTAAGCTATTGTGTGATACCTGTTCAATATCTTTTTTAAATATCTCAAACTCTTGTAAAGAGGTTTTCGTACTTTCTGCTAACTTTCTAATCTCATCTGCTACGACAGCAAAACCTTTTCCAGCATCCCCCGCCCGAGCCGCTTCAATAGATGCATTTAAGGATAATAAATTTGTTTGATCTGCGATCCGCTCAATGACACTGACAATTTCACTGATTTGATTGACTTTTGTTAATAATTGATCTAAATGGGTATTCACCGTTTCATTTCCAGAGGTGACATTCCGACAGACCAAAGACATATCCTTGATATGAGAAAGACTTGTCGTCGTTGTGGATGCTACAGATTCAATCCGTTCGAAAATATTTTCTGCACGCTTTACATTGTCATCAATAGTGATATCAATTTCGGACATCGTTGCTGTGACTTCTTCTGTAAAAGCTAAGTTATCTTCAGATTGCCTTTTTAACATGTTACTCACATTTTCAATAGCATCTTTTACAAACGTCAGTTCTACCTCTACTTTACCTAATCCGGCAGTTGATTGAATAATCTCAAGTAAATACTGACGGGCAAATGATTCAAGTGAGGTTATTACTTGTTTATCTTGTTTCGTTTGTTTTTTCCTTATAAACATTTCTTTCCTTCTTTCTCTTCTATGTTGATTGGTAGCTAATATTTTTGACATACTTTAATACTATCGACAACATCCTATTAAATTGAATGATCCCTTCCCAAAATACTTACAAACTTTTTATAAATACATCTTCACACATGTACCGATTATTTTGGTTAGTCATAAGATGTGCCACTCTCATCCAGACACATCCTGGTGATTAGATTTAGCATAAACTATCGCAGTTACAAAAATAGATAAATAGCTGAAATAACCGTTATGATAAAAATAAAGATACGATACGTTTTTTCCTTAATATTGGCGATTAACCAAATGCCTAGTCGTGTTCCGATAAAAATTACCGGTAATAGCATCACGGCCATTAACAGGTGCTGCCACTCAATCGTTTGCCAGACAAAGATGTGAAATGGCAATTTAAACGCATTGATTAAAATAAAAAACCATGCGGTAGTACTGATCATTTCACGTTTTTTAATATGCTTACTTAAAATATAAATCGCAAAAATGGGACCCGCAGCGTTACCAACCATGGAGCTAAAACCACTTAGCACACCGACTACGACTGTTAGCCATTGATGATTCACGATCAGGACGGTTCCTTTCCTTACTTCTTTGTAAATAAGTAAGAAAACACATATTAAAACAATCACACCCATCGTCATTTTAAACTGAGCATCATTCACATATTGCCCATACCACACACCTAGCAATACACCTAGAATAGCTGGTGGTAAAAGGTGAAAAACGTCTCTTATCGCAACATCTTTTCCGTAATGTTTGATTGCAAACATATCCCCAATCATCAGCAGTAATAACATCATCCCAGCCGATACTTGTCCACCAAAAGTTAACGCCATAAGGACAACAACAATAATGGTTGACCCTTGAATACCTGTTTTTGAAAAGCCTATCACGATGCCGGCTAACAAGAGAACCGCCCATTCTACTAAACTATAATCAAACATCCTGTCTCTCCCTATGGTATAAGAACCTTTTTTGTTTTCTAGTATACCACAAAGAAAAAAACCTTAAAGTACCGAAATACTTTTAAGGCTTTATGAGTTATTTAATTTGTTTTAAACTGGCTAATGTCTTTATCTAGTCGTTCACCATTTTTTTGTAATGTTTCTGCTGATTCTGTGACCATCCTTAAAGCTTGTAATTGTTCTGCACTTGAAGCGTCAACTTCCTCTGTTGCTGCGGCTGTCTCTTCTAATATCGATGCAATTTGAGAAATAGCGTCCACCACATTATCTTTATATACGTTAATATCTAATACGTCTTTTGTGATTGTCTCGACAGAAGCCATTACCTTTTGATTTTCCGTTGCTAATGTTTTAAAGCGGGCTGCTGTTTCACGAATAACCTCAGCCTGAGTTTCGGTCATCTGTTTTGATTCTGTCATCGCCTTTAGCGCCTCAAAAGACCCATGACTAACCTCATCTATCGTTGACGTAATCTTCGTTGTTGCTTTAGAGGTTTCCTCCGCTAGCTTTCTTACTTCATCTGCTACTACCGCAAAACCTTTGCCGTGCTCACCGGCTCGCGCGGCCTCAATCGAGGCATTTAACGCAAGTAAGTTCGTTTGATTAGATATATCATCAATCACCGTTACTACTGAGGCAATTTGATCAATTTTATTAGCTAAATCCGTCATTGAGCGACTGACTTCATTCACTACGTCTAACGATGTCTTTGCTTGAGAGCCTAGCGTGCCCATCTGTTCGACACCTTCTGTCTGTATGACTTCAACTGATTGGGCAAACAACTTTAATTGTTCTGCCTGTTTTAATAGGTTCTGGATCTTATCTGAAAGTTGCAGTGTAGCTTCGTTAGTTGTCTCTGCAAAGTGCGCGGCATCTGTCGTTCCTGCTGATACTTGCGACATCGCCCGACTAATTTCTTCACTCGATGCCGATGTTTCTTCCGCGACAGCGCTGAGTTGTGTTGAAGCATCGTGAACATCATGGACCGATTGCTTTACGCCGTAAATAAGTTGGCTCACTGACTGTACCATCGTATTAAAGTTTGCGGTCAACTCACCAATTTCATCTTTTGATTGTACGTTTAATGCTACACTAAAGTCACCACCGGCTACTTTTTCCACCTCTTTTGATAACTGCTTAATTGGTCGGGTCAACGTACGTGCTAACCACAAAGCGATGACAATAAATATAACAGTAATACCTACTGCAATGGCTATGATTCTTACTAATAACGTATTCAGTGAACGATACATTTCCGTCTCTGGCATGATAAAACCTAACGTCCAGTTTGTCCGCGGAATTGCTGTGAGATAGACTCTGCTTGATTCACCTGCTGCTGAAATTGAAAATCCTGTCTCACTCTCTTCGCCTAATACTCCCGCAACATCCTTATATATTTCATCTTCACCAATAGCGTGTGTCGCTTGAGGTGATGTTGGATGAACAACAAAGTGTCCCTCCTCATTTAATAAAAACGCACGACCCGATTCCCCAATCGTGATGTCATTGACAACCGTTTGTAAGTTAGAGATGTCAATATCACTTGTTACAACACCACCGAATTGGTTGTTAATCTGAAAAGGCACACTCGTTGTAATAATTGTCATATCTAAAGCTTCATCATAGTATGGATCTGACCACGCGATGGCTTGTGATTCTTTAGCACGTGTATACCAGTCTTGACTTGGATAGTCATATGCAGACGTTTCATATTCATCGGTATAAACAAAAGCCCCGTCATTTTTATAAACATACGGACCAAAATACTCTATTGTTTCGTCATACAGATTAGGTTCGAACCAGACACCAAGTCCATAAGTATCGTCATTTAATTGAATATAGTTTTCAGCTAACTGATAATACTGTTCACGGAAGAGCGTTTGACCTAATTGATGCACATTTTCAGCCATTGTTTCTCCTATCCGTTGATGACTTAAGAGTTCGCCATCAATAAAGTGGCGAATATCATTTGATAAATAGCTCATTTTATCTGTAATTTCTTCTTCTAACGCTTGTTTTGCTGATTGATAACTAAGAAAAGCAAGTAAACCTAAACTTATTATGGCAATAGGAACAAAAATGAGTATTTTCTTCTGGATACTAGTTTTGGCTTTCATAGGCATATCCCCTTTAATTTTATCTTACACATCTATTATCGACAGATTGAGATAAAGTGTGTATATAAGTAAGCGCTCTATAAAATTAATTTACTCACATACTTTTTTTATGGTTTAAATGAGATATATCTTCCTATTGTTTTCTACTAGAATCATTGGTTTATGTTGAGAGCTTTCAGGGAAAAAAAGAACATAAAACTTTTCAACAGGAGTGAGCCGCATGTCAAAACAATCAAAACGTCATCTTGATATACCTATCTTAATCACCCACCTGATCTTTATTATCTTTTCCTTCTATGTAGCTATTGTGTTTCCTTACTACATTGGTCTTTTACTTATTATTGGCCATTATACTCATGAACGTTTACACAAAGGTTGTATTTTAACAACCCTACAACAAAATTATGGTTATGCTAATAAGGATGAAGATTTCTTTCATTACTTATTTAGGTGTCTAGGTTTTGATGTGAATCCAACCATTACCACCCAACTTCATAATGTCGTTAAAACCGTTATTTTAATCATTGTCGTTGCTGACTTTTTCCAACGGGTGGTTTTATATTAGTTTTTTCATTTATTATATGACAATGCATATCGAGAGGATAGTTATAGAAATAATGTATCAAACATACGAACATTGCATATACGTATGAAAATTAAGCAGATTGGGAGAAGAAGTGTAAACAATCACGTTCACGTAGAAAACTCAGCGGAAAGGCAAATCCAAATACCGGAGGAATAATTCCTACGAGAGTCTATAATAAAAAATGAAGCTGATCCCATTAAAGTTAAACTGAATACATTGCCTATTGTACAGATTCGACGTACCTTTCATGGCACAGGCTAACTCTTTGATTATATAGGCAAACAAGGGTCTATGAGGATTTGAAATCTACATTTACCTCTCACTATAAAAAAATACTATCGATTGCTTATTACTTAATACTAGAAGAAAACAACTCATTAAGTCTAATTTTACATTGGGAGAAACTGTACCACCATCCATAAGAAAAGCTCGGCTAGGCCTCGCACTTTTTAGGTTAGAGGTTAGCCGAGCTTTTCAGTTCTGGATTTTTATAAGTGATACCATGAAGGCTTGTATAATACACAGGAAGCATTTCTCCTCCACACTTTTCACAACTAAATCGCGGGGGATCCGTTGGATCTACCATATCCATCATATCAAACTGTTCAACAACTTCTCTTGGTATATCTTCCGTTACTTTACAACTCCTACAAACGAATTCGACGTTTCCGTTCTCGTATTTCTTTTTCGCGTTCGCTCCAGCCGAAGCGATACTTCTTGATGGCTGCTTCTGTTTTTTCTTTTTGTACTTCTTTATAAGCTTCTGACTCAATTCTTTCAACGTCCCGATTAATATAATCTTTGGCCTCTTTATCATTCGCATATTGCACTTCTAGTTGCCCATTTTTGCGCTTCACCTACTGCACATGTTAGACAGAACTTTCCTTTACAGCGAATAGGTATCTTTTTCACCTTCGGACAAGCCTCACACTTAAATGTCAAAAAACCATTTGATAACTCTCCACAGTGTAAAAACTTTTGCACTTCTTCTATAATGATTGAACGCATCTTATCTTTGTTTTCTTTAAGAAATCTAGACCAATAATCACTGAATATGGCTTTCAAAATATTCATTTGAACTGGAATATTTTCTTTATGTGCCATACTATTATCTTAACTCTTTTCCTTACTAAATTTCAACTCTGCATAACGCTCTAACCCTCGGTATATCAGCAAAAATTTTATACTTTCCTATACTATAAGAAAAACAGAGGAAACAAACGTTCTCTCTTTAATATCGCCGTTATCCAGTGGTTGGATTCTAATGAAGAAATAGACGATATTTATTACATGTCAATTAGAATAGGCGTTGAGAAAAGAGCTGCCGAGTTAGGTTACAATATTTTAAAGATGACATCGGATGTAAATAATATACCTGATGATGTTGAAGGCATTCTTGCTATAGGTAAATTTGATGACACATCGGTTAATGAGATTGCAAAACTTCACAAAAATGTTGTTTTTATTGGGACAAACTATCCTTTAAATGGCTTTTATACTATTAACGGAGATTTTTCACAAGCTACAGAGATTGCCTTAGCGCACTTAATTAATCAAGGTTATAAAAAATGGGGTTTATAGGAGCTGAAGATAAAAAAATCTTTATGGATACAGAAAATATAAATCACCAGCAATTTGTACCTTTATAGATTATATGCAAGCAAACAACCTTTTCAGTGAAGATGTATTCTTTTTTGAATCAAACGTCGAATCCAATTTACAAATAGGCTATAAATTAATAAACCACGCCAATCGTACATTAAATAACTTACCAACGGCTTTCTTTGTTATTAATGATGTTATCATTAGGATGTATGAATGCTTTACGCAAGCATAATTTAACCGTTCCTCAAGACGATAGTATTATAAGTATAGATGATTTGTACGTACCACAATTCCTTACTCCAGCTTTAACTACAGTCAAAGTTTTCACAGAGGCAATAGGGGAAATTGATGTTAATACACTTAAGGAACGCATCGAAGCCGATCACATCATTTCAAAACGTATTGTTTTAAGTACTGAGCTTATTATAAGAGATACCGTCAGAAATTCACTTGAAAAATAGTTATGAATTAGCCCACAAACACTAAATATGTAGCCTAAAAAACAGTTTCAAAAACTAGGGATAGCTTTGAAACTGTTTGCGTTTACATATACCTTACTTTTCAATATAAAATACTTGCTTTAGATTTTCCGTTTTCGGGCTGTGATCGGCATTAGTCGCCATAATAGGCGCCATATACTTCCACCATTTTTGATTGATGTAGGTTTGACTGACAAGATCCCATCTTTCTTTATTATCCACCTCTAGATATGCGTATAAGACACTGGTATCTTCATCTAAAAAAATGGCATACTTAATCAGACCGTGTTTTTTCAATACTGCCTCCATTTCAGGCCATAGCTCGGAATGTCTTTTATGATATTCTTCGTGCTGATCTGCATTCACATACATCTTAAATGCTTTTCGATACATGGGCTTTCCTCCTACCAATTAGCTCATTGATTTTTATACAGAGAATGTTAATGAATATAATTAATCATACACACGCATTTGAATTAAAGCATAAAATAACTCTGCTCATTAACCTCGTTATCTAAACACAATCTTTCACTAATCAATCAAGACAATCGACAAATAGCGTTAAACTATCACATCTATTAGTTTTAAAATTAATCAACAAAAGCAGGCAAAAGAGCCTGCTTTTTTAGTTGAATTATCGAGCTAGCCATCCGCCGTCAATAGCTAAAATATGACCATTAATATAGTCTGACGCTTGGCTTGATAAAAATACTACCGTACCCATTAAATCAGACGGATCCGCCCAGCGTCCAGCTGGAATTCGCGATAAAATTTCTTTGTTACGTTGTTCATCTGCACGAATAGGTGCTGTATTAGCCGTTGCTACATAACCTGGAGCAATCGCATTAATTTGAACATTATGTTCTGCTAACTCATTAGCAAATGCTTTTGTAATACCAGCTACAGCATGCTTACTCGCTGTATATGGAGGAACGAATTTTCCTCCTTGGAATGAGAGCATAGAAGCAATGTTAATAATCTTACCGCTTTTTTGTTCAACCATAACTTTAGCTACTTCTTGACTGAGGAAGTAAACCGCATTTAGGTTAATTTCCATTACCGCATCCCAATCTTCTTGCTTATAGTCAAGTAATGGATTTCTTCTTATTGTGCCAGCGTTATTTACTAGAACATCAATATGGCCGTAAGTTGCTAAGCAATCTTCAACAATTCCTTTAATATGGCTACGATCAGTTAAATCTGCTTGTTTGAACGTTACTTTTTGACCCGTTGCTTCAACTAACTTACGCGTTTCCTCCCAATCCGTATCATAGGTCACAACATAAACATCTGCACCAGCTGTAGCAAGCGCTACAGCATAACCTTGCCCTAAACCTGTATTGCCTCCAGTAACAATCGCTACTTTGCCTTTTAAATTAAAGAAATCAAGATTAAATGCTTTTAAGTCGGCTGTCATAATTATTCCTCCTTGTATAATAAGTTTATTATTTTCCAATCACTAATGTCTATAATTTTTACTATCAATAAAACTTAGCGTAAGCGACTCATCTCAACATGATCCATATCGTCATAAGTGATATTCTCTCCACACATACCCCAAATGAACGTATAGTTATTAGTCGCTACACCTGTATGGATTGACCAACTCGGTGAAATTACCGCTTGTTCATTTGATAGCACGAGATGACGTGTCTCTTCTGGCTCTCCCATAAAATGGAACGCTCTCGTTTCTTCATCCATATCAAAGTATAAATAAACTTCCATTCTTCTTTCATGAGTATGTGCTGGCATAGTATTCCACGCGCTACCTTTACTTAACACTGTATAGCCCATCTGCAATTGGCAACTTTCACAGTTATTTGGATGGACATATTGATAAATCTTTCTTTCATTTAGTGTTTCTGCCTCACCTTTTTCTAACGGTGTCATCTTATTAATGTCCAGCTTTACTGTTGGATACGTATGATGGGCTGGTACTGAGTTGATATAGAATTTTGCTGGATTAGATTTATCTTTTGAACGGAATTGCAAATCTTTTGTTCCTCGACCTACATACAGTCCATCGCGATGATTAATTTCGTAAACTTCTCCATCTAATTCTATCTCACCATCGCCACCAATGTTAATAACACCTAATTCACGACGTTCAAGGAAATAATTTACACCTAATTCCTTATCTAATTTAATAGTCAACGGCTCCGTTGTAGGTGTGACTCCACCAAAAATCATTCGATCATGGTGTGTATAAGTTAACGTCACGTCACCTTCGATAAATACTTTTTCCACCATAAATTGCTCTCGTAATTCTGTTGTGTTTAGCCTCTTAATTCCTTTTGGGTCTGTCGCATAACGTGTTTCCATTTAAATTCCTCCTCTATTTTAGCGGCTAATTTTTGTACCATTAGCCATCAAATCCATTACTTCATTTTCTGTTACCAAGTTAGCATCACCTTTAATGGTGTGTTTAAGAGCTGCCGCAGTTGTAGCAAACTCAACAATATTTTGTGCTTCCCACTTTGACAAATATCCATGCAATACACTTGAACTAAATGCATCACCACCCCCAACGCGATCAATAATGTGATCCATATTAACTTCATTTGACATATATAAGGTATTATTAATGTAATAATATCCTATTAAAGTATTGTGAGATGAAGAAATTTGATTACGTTTCGTTGAGTATAAAGCCACAATATTTGGGAAATCATCGAGCAATTGTTCATACAAGTTCGCCAATTGTAACGCATCACTTAATTTAGCATCAACATCGTAATTAAAAATGTATTTCAAGTCCAATTCACCGCAAGAACAGATATCTACATAAGGTAAAATGCGTTTGAATGTTTTTCTTGCGTCTTCTATCGTCCATAATTTTTCTCTAAAGTTACAATCAAAACTAACGAATAGACCGTGCGATTTTGCCTCTTTTACTAATTCTACTGTAAGTTCTGCTGCTGCTTTCGATATCGCTGGCGTGATACCTGATATATGAAGCACATCTTGTCCTTTAAGAAATTCCGAGAAATCGATCTCACTTTTATCCCATTCACTAACACTAGAATACTTGCGGTCATAAACTACTTTTGAACTTCTATTGCCCGCGCCAACTTCAACAAAGTATGAACCAATCCTCTCTCCACCAAAGCAAATGTATGACGTATCCACTTTATAACTCTCTAAATAATTCAGCATACCATCCGTAAGCAAGTTATTCGGTAAACGCGTTACAAAACGCGTATCGTGACCATACAATGATAATGCAATGGCAACATTAACTTCTGCACCACCATAATTCACTTCGAGATTATATGCCTTTCTCAAACGTTGACCTGTCTCTGTGGATAATCGCAGTAACATTTCACCTAATGTGATGACCTTTGCCATTCACTCACCTCATTTCATGTACCAAAGAGCAATACTCTCGGGCTTTATCGGTAATATTTTGTAGGTTACCTAACTTTTTAAGTGACGTTAAATTACTTCCCATACCACAGGCAAAAGCGCCTTTTTCAAGCCATTGAGAAATATTTGTTTCATCAACGCCACCCGTTGGCATAATTTGAATATTGGGTAGCGGGCCCTTAAGAGAAGAAATATACTCTGGTCCAACTAAACTTCCTGGGAATAATTTTATTACATCAACACCATATGTGAGCGCTTGTTGTATCTCAGTGATAGTAATAGCTCCTGGCAAGTATGGTATTTGGTATCGGTTACAAATCTTTGCCGTTTCTTTGTCGAACCCTGGACTAACAATAAAAGCAGCACCATTTAATATAGCTAAACGAGCAGTATGAGCATCTAATACTGTCCCTGCACCTATGACAACTTGATCATCATCCTGATACTTGTTTACAGCTGCTTTTATCGCTTCTAGAACATTCGGTAGAGTAAATGTTAACTCAATCACTTTAACACCACCGGCTATACAAGCATCGGTAATATCAAGCGCCTCGTCTACACTTTCTCCACGCACCACTGCTACTAGTTTTTGTTGTTCTATCTGATTAAGCGTGTAATACTTTTTCAAAACTACACCTCTTTCTTATATGGAAAGTAAATATACTATTTAGAAACTTGAGTTCATTATATCTAATTTATATTTATTTATCAACCCATTTACTCGTTTAATTTACGCCTTATAAAAAATCACGTTATAATCTGACTCCTCATAAGCTAAATCACCGGTTTTTGCATCGGTATCTTTAATTTTCTGATAGCTTTAAAAATCCAGAAATGTTATTCTAGTCTTTAGTACAAACAAAAACATCTAAGGCTGTGATCTATATTGATTAATAAAAACAATAAACTTCCTCTATATTTGCAGTTGATGGAAAGTATTATAAAAAAAATTGAGCAAGGTGATTATAACGAGGATGAAAAATTACCCTCAGAAAGAGAGCTTTGCGATATATATGGCTTAAGTCGCATCACCGTTCGCAATGCTTTACAAGCTCTCGAACAAGAAGATTATATTTATAAGTTACATGGGAAAGGGACATTTGTTGCCCCTAAAACCTACAAGCAAAAACTAGTGAAAGTTTATAGTTTTACCGAAGAAATGAAAAAAATAGGAAAAACACCTCAAACAGACGTTTTGTCCTTTGACATTATTTCTGTTGATCAAACGCTCTCACAAAAAATGACACTCGATTTAGACCAGAAGGTTTATAGAATTAAACGTCTGCGACTGGCTGATAATATTCCTTTCATCTATGAAACATCCTATTTACCTGTGTGTATATTTCCTCACTTAACTAAACAGGATTTAGAAAAACAACCAATGTACTCTATATTTATGAAGAATTACAATATAGGCGTATCTAAAGCTACAGAACATTTTTCTGTTACTAGCTTAAGAAGTGAAGAGGCATATTATTTAAAATCGGAAGCTGAAAGACCTGCGATGCTTTTAAAAAGATTGGCCTACCACGAAGATACTCTCATTGAATATACTGTCAGCGTTATTAGTGGGAATAAATTTAAATATACTGTGGAACTTACTTAATTAAGTAAGTTCCACAGTTTTTTAATCGCTATTCACAATCGAAACACACATTAATTAGATATGTCCAAAAACAAAACACGTAATTATTTAGTTGACTTTTTTATCTCATGCACTTACACTAATATTAACTTGTTATAACCAGTTGTCGTTTGCACTATTTACATTCTATATAATATATTTCTTCTACTCCATTGAATCTACTGACCAATCAAAACTTTATTTATATCCTATGTAAAACGAGTAGTTTACACTCAAGAGATTAAGCTAACTATTTAGGACGCTTAATGTCTTTAATTTAATATACGGAGGAGAAATCATGTCTTTAGCAATTAAAGCAGCAACAGTTTACTTGCATAACGAGATCGTTCACGACGGTTATTTGTTAATTGATAACGGTAAATTCGCTTCATTTATAAAAGAAAAACCTAGCGCGCATTATGACGTTATTGACTACAGTGATTTCGCTATCGCACCTGGTTTATTTGATACACATATTCATGGTTATAACGGATATGACGTCATGGATAATAATTTATCTGGATTAATAAAGATGTCTGAAGATCTCCTCTCATGTGGGGTGACTTCATTCTTACCAACAACATTAACAGCACCTATTAATCAATTAGATGCTGTTATTAAAACAATAGGTCCTCATCTTCACGAAATGAAGGGTGCCAAGGCACAAGGCATATTTATTGAAGGACCGTTTTTCACTGAAAAACATAAAGGTGCCCAGAATCCTGATTATTTCATGGACCCTCTCATTGATATTCTAGATCGGTGGATACAATTATCTAATAATCAAATAAAAAAAATTGCTATTGCACCTGAACGCGAAGGGGCAATCCGTTTTATTTCACATGCCAAAAAGCATAATATCAGGGTAGCGTTAGCCCATACCAATGCAGATTATTTAACTGCAATGCAAGCAATTAATACGGGCGCTTCTATCTTCACTCATACTTTTAACGGCATGAATGGATTCAATCATCGCGAGCCAGGTGTTGTAGGGGCTGCATTTAGTGCTGACCACGCCTTTGCTGAGGTCATTTGTGATGGTCATCATGTTCATCCAGCTGCTATCAAAACTTTAATTAAAACACGAGGTATCGATGAAACTGTGTTGATATCAGATTGTATGATGGCAGGTGGCAAACCTGAAGGACAGTATAAACTTGGGGAATTTGATGTTTTCGTAAAAGATGGTAAAGCAACAATACAAACTGGCAGTTTAGCTGGTAGTATTTTAGAATTAAAAGATGCGGTTAAAAACCTGATCGATTGGGGAATCGTAACACCTCATGAAGCGATTAAAATGGCGAGCACAAGTCCCGCTAAATCATTAGCTTTACACGAGACAGCTGTAATTAAAACTGGTGTTGCTGCTGACTTTATCGTGCTTGACCATGATTTCCATTTACACGCGACATACATTGATGGACATTGTAAATACATTAAAGAATAGAGGGCGCTAAATGATACTAACTATAACGATGAATCCATCCGTAGATATTGGTTACTCATTTGATTCATTTCTTATTGGGCAAGTGAATCGTGTTTTAGATGTGTCTAAAACAGCGGGTGGAAAAGGGTTAAATGTGACACGTGTGCTAAAATCACTTCAAGCACCCGTCACGGCAACAGGTGTCTTAGGTGGAGAATTAGGCATGTTTATTAGGAGCGAGCTTCAAAAGATTGACGTCGTTGAAGACTTTCTCACGATTAACAAACCTACAAGAAATTGCATTGCAGTCATGCATGACTCGGGTTATCAAACAGAAATTCTAGAGCCGGGGCCTACTCTAACCAAGCATGAAGGTGAAACGTTTTTACTTCACCTAGAGTCTTTATTATCAAAAGACATCACAACGGTAACTGTTTCCGGGAGTTTACCGAAAGGGTTAGCCGAGGATTTTTACGTTGATGTCGTAAAACGAATAAATAAAAAAGGTGCTAAATGTCTTCTAGACACATCAAATCAAGCGTTGGTAAAGGTCTTAGAAAGCGATATAAAACCTTCTATTATAAAACCAAATTTAGAAGAGCTTGAAGCATTATTAAATCAGTCTCTTTCCTCTATAGATGATCAAATATCGGCCCTTCACCATGAACTTTTTAATGGTGTTGATATCATCGTCTTATCAAAAGGAAAACAAGGTGCCCTTGTTAGGTGGAAAGATACGATTTATGAAGTCACTCTTCCAAAGGTCACCGCTGTTAATCCTGTTGGTTCAGGGGATGCGACTGTTGCTGGACTTGCCTTTAGTATAGAACAACAATTAGATTCCGATGCCTGCATTAAAACCGCGATGACAGCTGGCGTGCTTAACGCAATGGAAAAACAAACGGGTGCCATTGACCACAGTCGATTCAATGAGATTTACGAGAAAATCAGCTTGACTAAACTTTCTTGACACAAGCCCTTATTAGTGAAAAAGATCCACACAAGCTAAAGCTTATGCGGATCTTTTTGTTATTTTGACTTAATGTGGGCTAAACTTGAAAAAGCTTGTTTTCCGACTAAAAGTTTTTCACCATCGGTATAGCCTTCTTCTCTTAATGTGAGCTCTTTAATCAGCACCTGCCTTAATCGCTCTACTTTATCTTGATAATCTTGAGTTGCGACATGGTTGATACACTCTTGTGGATCGTTCACTAAATCAAAGTACTGTTCTTCCCCAGTTTGAGAAAACCAAATATATTTTTCTTTGCCGGTTGTAATATAGTGATAGCTTTTTTCTCCGAATTCATGCTCACCGTGCAAATAATCCCGCCATTCTGTTGACTTATCTTTTGCTAAGGGCAGGATACTTTTTCCATCTACTGATGGTGGAATGGGTATGTCTAATATGTCTAATATCGTTGGCATAACATCTCTTAACTCTGTCACCCGTTGTGATGTTGGCACTAACGGTGTTTTTAAGAAATTCCCTGGATCGGATAGAATCAGAGGGATTTTAGCCGATCCCTCATACGGTAATGACTTTCTAAACAGATGATGGTCCCCCATTAATTCACCGTGATCAGAAACAAACATAATAATGGTGTGCTCCTTTTGTTCATGTTCTTCCAACGCCATTAAGAAACGACCTATTTGATGATCAATATGCGTAATCAGTCCATAATATGCTGCTTGAGCCCGTTTATACCGGTCCGCTGGCACACGACCTTTTCCTGTTACTGGATTATATCCTTCTTTTTCTTTATCCGTTATATCTGCCCAATCACCGATAGTAGGCTCAGGTAGCTCTCTATTTAGGTACATATCAAAATAATATGGTGGTGGGTCCAGTGGTGGATGCGGACGAACAAATGACATCTTTAAAAAGAAAGGTAACGTTGGATCTCGGCGGCGTAAGAAATCAATCGAACGGGTCACAACCCAATTGGTGGGGTGTAATGACTCATCCAATGCCCATGGTCTAGCAACGGTTGATGAATTACAATCTAGACCAAGATCAGTCAAGTCAACATGATGGCCTGCTTTGTCTTTTAACCATTGTAAGTAATCATCGACTTCATTAAAGGACTCGCTTACCTTCGTATGTTGTTTAAAACGATTATAGTGCATATACCCATCATGTAATTCAACATGATCAAACCCGCAATACTTTCTCGTTGGATAGACATGCATCTTCCCAATCGCTTGCGTATAGTAGCCCGCTTTTCCAAGCACTTCTGGTAAGAAGTTTGAATAGTCCCACGGTAATTTATCTTCATATCCGACACGCCCTGTATGAACCTGGGACATACCCGTTAAGAGTGACGCTCTTGCCGGAACGCAAGAAGGTGTTGCCGCATAAGCATTTTTAAAAATAGTACCTGTCCTAGCAAGTTGATCTAAATACGGTGTATCAACAACCGGATGCCCCAGAATACTCAAGCAGTCATAGCGCATCTGATCAACCATAATCATCACAATATTGGGTTTCATGTTGTTTCTCCTCTCCCTTAAATAACTTGACCTTTTTTAACACGTAACGCAACGCTTTTTAACTCTGGTAAATGTTTGCGGAAAAATGTTTGATACGCTTCGCAATAAGCGTATTTCCCTTTTACTTTATAGCGCTTACATCCCCCTCTACAAAGTGATACAAACGGACATGTTAAACAGTCCTCATGTAAAACCGTTTCTGATCTAAAGTCCTTAGCAATTTTCGAGTGGAATAACGTCTCATAATCATCTTCTATTATACTACCCAAGCAGTATCGATCGTCCACATAAAAATCACACGGAAAGACATCACCATTGGCTTCAATAACAAAGTACGTCGAGCATTGCCCAGCCAAGCTGCAATCTTCTGGTTGTTGCCCAAGAAGAATACCAACAAAATTATCAAATAAACGATTACTTACATAATTCCCCGATAAAAAACTTGTTAAATAACGATTAAACAGTACCGACAATACGTCACTATACTGCGCTTGCGTCATTAACAATTTTTGTGCCTGTCTTGGTAAATTCAAACGATCTAAACATGGAATATATTGAATATGTTTAAAGCCTTGATCATCAAAATACTGCGTAATTTCTTGAATATGCTGTGCTGCAAGTGAGGTTAAGACACACAGTATATTAAAGGGGATAGCCGCTCGTTTGACTTTATCAATGTTGGACATAATTCTATCGAAAGTTTCTTTTCCGGCTTTTGTTTTACGTAATTGATCATGAGTTGCTTTTATACCATCGACCGATATACCCACGAGGAAGTGATTTTCTTTTAGAAAATTAATCCATTCATCGGTTATATGATAGCCGTTCGTTTGAATAGAGAAAAAAACCGGGATATTTCTAATATTATATTTTTTCACGCATGCCATAAAAGCATAGTAAAACGGCAAACCGATTAACATCGGTTCACCGCCTTGGAAAGCGATATGGATAACGCGCGGATCTGCCTCTATTGCTTTTTTAACAAGCGCTGTCATTGTGTCTTTGTTCATTTTACCATAATTCTTTATTGAGCGTTGATCAGCTAAATCGTTATAAAAACAATAATCACAATCGAGGCTACAACTAGAAGATACTGGCTTTATTAAAATCGATAACGCCTGCAATGTCATCTCTCCCATTCGCTTTCTTAAATAAATAACTAATTAAATGATCCTATTTAATTAGGCTTTACCATCACTCTTACAAATCATTATCTTTTCACGCACTGTCTTTTTCATCTCTTCTTTAGCTGGTGTCATATATTTACGCGGATCTGTTGCCTCTGGATTAGCTACTAAAAAGTCACGCAACGCCATTGAAAACGGTATTTTTAACTCCGTTGAAATATTCACTTTACAACAGCCTAGTTCAATACACTTTTGCACATCAGCTTTAGAAATGCCTGAAGCACCATGCAATACAATAGGCACATCGACCAACTGCGCGATTTTTTCTAAACGTTCAAAGTCAAGTTGTGGCTCGACTTCATACACACCATGACCTGTACCGATAGCTACTGCCAGTGAGTCTACGCCTGTTTTTTCAACGAACTCTTCTACTGTATCAGGATCTGTGTAAGCTGCTTCTTGCGCTGTCACAATCAGGTCATCTTCTTGACCTACTAACTTCCCAAGTTCTGCTTCTACTGTTGCACCATGTTTTCTCGCCAGTTCTACAACCTGTTTTGTTAAGGCGATATTGTCTTCAAATGAGTGATGCGATCCATCAATCATGACCGATTTCGTGCCCAGTTCGAGTGATGTCTCAATACTATCGATTGTTTCATGGTGATCTAAATGCAGAGCAATAGGTACACCATTTTCTCTTGCTGCTACTTCAACAAGCGCCTGAATATATGCACGGCCAGCATAATCCATCGTTCCAGGTGTGGCTGCTAAGATAACCGGTGACCGCAGTTCTACAGCTGTTTCAACGACGGCTTGTACCGTCTCCATATTATGAATATTAAAAGCTGGTACAGCATACTTCCCTTTTTGTGCGTCTAATAACATCTGTTTTGTATTGACTATTGTATTCATTTTATCACACTCCACTTAGAATTAGTTAATAGGATAAATAGTAACACCTTGCACCACGCGATTCACCAGACCACTAGGACTTGGATTGTCAGGTGTAATCGCTAATTTTAGTGCGTTTTTCATTGCCAAGACTTGCGGAAAGATAATGTAAGGCAGTGAAAGACTAAAATCATTCACTTCTTTCCCTTTTTCTATATCTAAGCAAATCACAAAGTCTGCATGCCCACTAACAGCTTCGTCCTCGTAATAATCAACAACGGCAATCTTTATACCTGAGTTGTCCGTCGCAAGTTCATTTAATAAATCCATATCATATTTTCTTGTATAACTGTCCTGTGACATAAACATGACGACCAAAGATTGTTCATTAAGAATCGATTTAGGACCGTGTCTAAAACCTAAGGATGATTCATACGTCGCAGCTACCTTACCTGCGGTAAGTTCAAGTACTTTTAGCGCACCTTCATGTGCCAGCTGACCTAATAAACCAGATCCTAAAAAGACCATCCGTTCGTAAGATTGTTCTAAGACCTCATCAACCTTATCACCCACCATATGAAGTAACCGTTCCGCTTGGTTAATGCTCTGATCAATGACTGCTTGTGTATTAGTCTCTCCGAACAATACATAAGCGGCCACCATCATCGTTGTAAAACTACTTGTCATCGCAAAACTTTTATCATGGGCTTCAGGCGGTGTTAAAATAAGCAAACTTTTATCATCACCTTTTGTATTAACTGCGAGTTTACCCTCACTATTACATGTGATCACTACTTGATAAAAATCTTTAATAATAGTTTCTGCTAAATTAACGGCTGCGACACTTTCTGGACTATTACCCGATCTGGCGAAAGAAACAAGTACTGTAGGTACATCTGCTTTTAAATAGGCATAAGGGTTAGACACAATATCCGTTGTCGCAATCGACTCAAACGTAAAGGTGCTTTTCGTTGTTGATTGATTCAATTCAGGCGTTAGCGTATCACCCGCAAAAGCAGATGTCCCAGCACCAGTAAAAATGACACGCACATGTGCGTGCGTTTCTTTTAACTTCTTAATAAAATTCTGATGGGTGTCTTTATGTTCAGCTAATGTTGTTAACATCTTTCCCCAAACATGTGGTTGTTGATAAATTTCAGTAGCCGTGTGAACTGCTCCTAACTTTTCTAAGTCTTGCTCTGCAAGATTAAACATGGAAGCCCTCCTATTGGTTATGTTGTCATAACCAGTTTATTATTTTTTGAGCGCCTTAATAAGGCGCTCTTAATCAAAAGTTATCATCAATCCCTCTGGTTATAACCAGTTGATTCTATTGTAGCGTGGATAAAACTATTTGTAAACTATTTTTCCGTCATTACATGAAATTTGAATGATTGACGCATCGTCTTTCGGCTTCATTCTAGGGTATTTCTCACATAGCTCATCCGCTTCTTCTCTTATCCTTAACTGATCAATCACTTGATGCACACTCGTTTCTTTCATTCGCTTAACCATATCGACTGCATCCGTCGCTAAGTCTAAATCGGTATAATAACTATCCACCCCGTCACTAAATAACCAGACCGATTGAATATCTTGATAATTAAGCACACGCTTTAACCCTTTATCGATATAATCCGTCGTTATATCCATTGCTGTATAGCCGCTTTTTTTATTCTTTAATTGACGATTATTTAACAATAAAGGATGAACCATTTTCTTTGCTTCTCTCATCGTAATACCATCTTCTCTTACGAGTGCTTGCATGTGATTAATAATACCGCGATCTAATTCTGTTGCCCGGCCGTCGTGTATAATCTCATAGCGACCATTAGTATACTCAACGACCGCGGTGCAGTCACCATAAGATTCAATGACCAATGTCTCATCGATTTTTCTTAATAAAATGATGGCCGCAGATGGTAATTGTTCTTCGAGATAGTCTTCACTATCAATGTACGCACGTAATTTTAAATGTAGGTCATTTGAAAGATTCCGAAATAGGTGCCCACTATCTATCGTGACATTATTTTCTAATACTTTATTTAAGTAATTGGTGGCATGTTCCACAAACCAGACGGTATCCGATAAATACTGTTGGATGAGACCGGTCGCTAGGCCTGTTGCTCCGTCCATCACATAGGCATAGTTTTCACCAAAGCCGATGCGATCTTCTTTACAGCGATTGCCCCGATCATTGGCATAATCTGTTATTTTCATATTATCCCTCCCCATGACATGATAAAATGAGCCTGTTAGTTTTTTTAAAATTCTAATGATGCGTGTATAAACTGTCATACACGCATCGGGTTTGTTTCTTATATTTCAAACCATTGGTAACCCATTGGTGCGAGTGTCACATCGAGCACCGTACCATCCGGTTTAGTCACTTGCGTCACTTGTTCTTCGTAAGCGTTATTGATAATAACAAAGGTACCCGCTTCTGGATAAGCCGCACATTCTGTATAAATATTTGTCGTATGCCACTCATGGAACACGTTCTCTTTTGAAGCTGTCCAGTACAGGATACGTTTTAATAACCGTGCATTTTCTGGTGAATACGGTAATCCGGCTAAATAGGCTGCTCGTCCGTCACCAAACGTATGCGTGGCTAACTTGATATCATCTGCCTCAATATCGAGCACCGTAGCTGCTTCTGACGCTTGGTACACATAACGTGTACTTTCACCGTAATTGATTGCGGCGACTTGATCCTCTAAAATAAAGTGGTTCTCTATTTGGTGATCATTATACTTATCCTTACTTAAGCTAAAGCCGATTTCTTTTTGAACACCGAGTACGTCCGATAACTGGAAGAACGCCCCTTGGTGTTCATGCGATGTTGGTTCTCCCACACCGATAAACCCACCACCACATTGGACGAAGGCGCGGATTTTCTCGACAACTTCTGGATCTTTCCAGTAATCATCACCAACCCAAGACGTTCGCGCTTCACCGGCATTAATGATCACACCAATATCATCTGAAATACCGTCTGCTTTAATATCTTCAAAGCTAATAAATTCCACTTCAAATGGTAGGCCACTCAGCGCTTCTAAAATACCATAATATGAATAGCATTGTTTATACCAAATCGCATGGTGTACATGGTGGCTCATCCATTTTCTTTGACCACCCCAACTATTTAATATTGCCACTTTAAACGGCGCAACATAAGGTGCCGTATTCTTGACATGATCATGCATCTCTCTAAATTCATCTGTAATTTCTTCCACCCTATCAACAAAATCAGGGAAGTCCAAAGCAAGTGACAAATACCCCCCATAACCCATCCGTTGTATCGGTTTTCTTAAAATGGCACGTCTTGATTGAAGCCAGTTTTGATTTGCTTCAATGACTGGATTATTATGCTCATTAAACGTATCTGGGAAAAAGTATGGTAAAAAGCGCCCTTCGTGATAACCAACATGTGGAATATCTGCGATCATTCGTAGCGTCGTTCCATCACCAACAGAACCCACTACAGCATCTAAGCCAATGTTCTTAAAGTACTTTCCGTATGGTTCTGTACCAGCCCAGTGGTCACCTAAAAACATCATCGCTTCTTTACCATAGCTATGAATAATATCCACACACTCTTTTGCTAATTCACTGACAAACTTCGATTGAAAATCTATCCAATCTAAAAAGGCTCTTTTTGGCATTCTAAACGGCGAGTTATAGTAGCCTTCATCAACAAAATCTTCTGCCGTAAGTGCATACCCTTTTTCCTTTTCAAAAGCTTCTAATGCTCGTGGACTAACTGTTGCACCGTAACCGAACCAATCGACATATTTTTCTTCCCTTACATCATTGAAAACCAACGTAAAATTATAGAAAAACGTTGTGATTCTAACGACATCCGTATCTGGGTGTTCATCTAACCACGTACGTAATCGCTCAAGTATGTAAGCTCTTGTCTTTGGATAACGTGGGTCATATGGCATTTGGTGTTCTGTCGTCCAATCATTAGTTATATGGTTATACATATGCACTGGGTCCCACAGTTGATAAACTAACACATTCACTGTATACCGGTGCCAAAGTTTCGCTGATTTTACGAGCACTTCTTCTGTTTGTTCTAAATATTCCCACTTGTCACACGATACCACTTCTCCAGTTGTTCGATCGATGACCTGCCACCATTTCTTCGGATCATGATCTGTATCTGGCTTTAACTGTTCTTTGAAATAGCCTTTTAGAATCGGAATCTTTATTTCTTCTTCAGTAGCTGTTACCGGCTCTGACATAATAAACATATGTTGAAGTTCATCTAAGTTTGCTTTTGCAAATTCTTGATCCCCGCGTGTAAAGAAATATTTTGAATAGACCTTATCTGCTGCCTGTTTGATGACATCAGGAATTTTTGTCCCATCCGAATCGCGGACAGCGTCCGCTCCCCATCGTTTGACGATTTGTTTAATTTCTTCATCCATGCCCTCTTGAGCAGGTAATGTTACTCGACCTTTCTTCATTTCAATCATCCTTTCGTTTCTAGTGTTTGTTTTATTGCTGTATCAAATACTGTAAGTCCTGCGCCAACAATTCCTTGATTTGAGCCGAGTTCACTCACATAAATCTGATTTAACACATGTTTTTGTTCTTCTAACATATCTATTTGAAGACGCTCTTTTAATAAATCTAAAATTACGGGGTTATAAATCGCTACACTTCCCCCAAAAATAATACGGTGAGGATCGAGTAGGCTATTTATCATATAAATACCCTGCGCCAAATGATCAATAAATTGATTAACAATAATAATTGCCTCAGAATGTCCTTCATAGTATCTTTTAAATAGTGTTTTTGTTTCTATTACCTCGTCACTAAAGCTTGTGCTGGCCTGCTTACTTAATGCAGGACCTGCAGCTATTTTTTCTAACCGCTGTCTACCTTCTGTTGTACATACCGGAATAAGTCCTATCTCACCTGCAAAGCCGGCTCCTCGTATGAATTCGCCACCATGAATAATCGCACTGGAAATACCTGTACTTACTGTGACATACACCATCAATTCATCTGATAACTGATTGCTTTTCCATTCGGCATATGCTGCCATATACACATCGTTATCAATGACAATGTGGTCTATTGCTAAGGCTTCTTTTAATCGATCAACAACCGGAAAGTTTGCCCACGGTATATTGTTTTGGAAAATAGCTACGCCATTTTCACGATCAACCTTACCCGGGACACCGACACCGATACCTGTCAATTGTTCTTTAGGTATGCTACTGCTATTAAGAAGCGACTCAATACATGACACCACACACTGAAACATCGTTTCTGCTGACGTCGTTTCACTTGGTATCATTTTTTGCTCAATAACATTGCCGTATTCATTAATTAAACCGCAAGCGATTTTCGTGCCACCAATGTCTACACCAATAGAATAGTTCACACCACATCCCCCTTTACTTTTTATACATATTTGCGATTGTAATTCCACAGTAAGACAAGCAGTCCAGACAACCCAATGAGTTGAATAAACAAATACAGATGCCCTGTTGTCCGCTGACCAATAATAACCATCGCCATAAAGATAACAAAGAGTATTGCTTTTACCACTAATAGAATCGTTGCTTTATTTTCCTCCATCAAACATGACCTCCTCTTTTATCTCACGCGTTTTATCCTTTGACACCACCAACTGTCATGCCTTGTGTCAGACGTTTTTGAACGATAATATAAAGGATCAGTGTTGGTAACATGACGATTACCATACCTGCATACATCGGCCCATAGTTAACCGCCGCTCGATCAGCAGCAAGTAAATTAAGTAAGCCAACAGGCAATGTCTTTTTGTCTCCTGGAATCAATGTTAAAGCTAGGATATACTCGTTCCAAAATAATAAGAAATTAAACAAGATAACGATGATAATACTTGGTTTCGCCATCGGTAACATAATAGAAAACATCGTTCTAAAATAACCTGCTCCATCTATATTGGCCGCTTCTTCAAAGTCTGAAGGGAGCGTTTCAAAATAGCTCGATAATAAAAATATTGTAAACGGTAACGCTGTGACGGCGTATATCAACGCTAGGACACTTAAATTATTAAGAAAAAAGCCACTATCAAAAATTTGTCTTAACGATTGATCCCAACCGAGCAACATCAAAAATATAGGTACAGTAATATAACTCACGTTAATAAAAAGTCCAGCTTTTATAAACCCATTAATGAATTTACTACCCACAAATTCAAATCGCGACAAGACATAAGCGGCTGGTAAAGCTAATACAAGTAAAAAGACTAAGGCTAAACTTGTCACGATAATAGAATTCAGAAAATAATCACCCATGCCAGCTTCTACAAACGCTTCCCTGAAGTTTTCAAAATGAATGCCTTGAGGCAGTGCCCATGGGTTTCCATAAAACTCTTGATTTTCTTTAATTGACGCCATAAAAACCCAAGCTACAGGAATGATGATGGTGATAGCTAAAGTAATTAGAGCGACATAAATAAAGACTTTATACAGTGTATCTGTATTTATACGTTTAGTTTCTTTCACTGTCTTACACCTCCATTAAAACTCAAGTACTTCTCGTTTTGTGATTCGGCTAACAACAGCCGCAAGTACAAATGAGAAAGTAAACACGACAACACCTATTGCCATGCCGTATCCATATGTCGAGTTACTGTATGCTTGTGAATACATATACGATAGGAAAACTTCTGTTGAACCATCTGGCCCACCACCGGTCATCGCCGTCACAAGTAAAAAACTCAAATTAATCGTACTAATAATATAAAAGGTCAATGTCGTTCTTAAGTTATTCCAAATAAGTGGTAATGTGATTGCACTGAACTGTTTAAATTTCCCTGCTCCTTCAAGTGATGCCGCTTCATAATAGCTCTCAGGAATGCTTGCCATACCTGACATATACATGACCATGTAATAACCAATCGCTTGCCAAACAAGCGCTCCAGCTAAACTGTATATCACGATATCTTGATTACCTAACCATTGACGTTGTAATTGCTCAAGGTTAAGTAGCCCCAGAATACTATTTAACAAGCCTGTTCTTGGGTTATAGACTGCTGAAAATATCCCCGCGATAATAACGACCGATAAGATATTCGGGATATAAAAAACGATTCTAAAAAAGTTTGTTGCGAATACTTTTTCTTTCGTTAGTACCGACGCAAAAAAGATGGCGACTACTATCGTAAGTACAGCAACTAAAACAATTAGCAATACCGAATTTTGAAATGATTGAATAAATCTCATGTCATTCCAAAGCACTTTGAAATTATTAAAACCGATAAATGTTTTATTTCCTGATAAACCGCCCCAATTGTATAAGGACATCCGAAATACTTCGAATGTTGGCACGACCATAAATAATGCAAAGAGCATGATTGCTGGCGTGATACATGTGGCAATAAATATATTTCTTGATCTTTTTCTGCTCAATTGATTCACCTCATTTATAGAGATTGGGCGGTCATATGCCGCCCAATTTTAACGCACCTTTTCTATTAATTCATCGCAGGACGTAAACTGTCGTTTGCTTGTTCTAGGGAATTAACCCATTCATCAACAGTTACACGGCCACTCATTACACTATCAATTTTGACATACAGCTCATCACCAATACTGACACCTGGAACAGGTGTTGTAGACGCAAATGTTCCCATCGCTGGTAAGACATCATTTGAGTAAATGCTATAGAAGAACGCTTGCTCGTCATCCATCATATTCACAATACCTTCGATCGGTTGAGCAGCACCTGCTTCTAAGAATATTTCAGCTGCTTGATCTGAGTAAAGGAAGCTAATAAATTCTTTTCCACCTTCAACATTTTCTGCTTGTGATGGTACCCATACTTGTTCAAAGAATGTAAAGGCATAACGTGTGCCACCCTCTTCAAAAGCAGGTACCGGCATCATGCCCCACTCAAAACCGTCTACTCTTGGCGCTTCCGCCATCTCACCTACAACCCATGTCCCGTTAGGCATAAAAATCGCTTCATTATCTAACACTAATTGTTGATTTCTCACGAAATCATTTGGATTAGCATTAGCCACTGTATCAGGGTGTGTATAATCCGCTAATTTTTCAATTGTTTCTAGGACGCGTCTACCTTCGGCCGATTCCCATACACCTTCTTCATATGTCATCGCCGCATTAAATAAGTCGACATCACCTGAAGCATAAAGCATTGAACGTAGGAGTGTATCAAAGTAACCAGCGACAGGATAAGTAAACAAGTAAATATCCTCAGCCAATGCTTTCTCGCCTAATTCAAACATCTCGTCCCATGTCGTCGGTGCATCCCAACCGTATTCTTCAAGTAAGTTAGCATTATAGAATAGGCCTGTTGGGCTATAAAACATCGGTGCTAAATACGTCTCACCATCTGCATACGGATTGGTTGCAAGTGTATCCGTAAAGCCATCTAATAACTTGTCTTCCACTGTCACTTGTTCACCAAAGACATTCATCGTTAACATATCTTCTAGAGACGCTAGCGCATTTTCTTTAATCATTGTTTCAGTAAGTGCTTCTTCCCGATCTGTCGCAAGTAAGAAAACATCTGGATATTCACCTGCTTGCATATTTGGGCGCATCACTTCTTCTATATTTCTTTCTATTGTTAAGTCAATTGTTACATTGCCATGTGCTTCTTCATAAGCTGCAATAATTTTCTCCCAGACATCCACACCATAAGCGGACTCTAGTGCCGCTACGTGTAATGTTTGTGGTTCACTCGGGCTGTCATCTGTCGTTTCTTCTGTATCATTACCTGTCGTATCCTCACCTGTATCTGTTTCTTCTGTGTCTCCCCCACCACAAGCTGCCAAAACAACCAGTAGCATCAACATCATCGCTAAAAATACGTGTTTCATTTTCATTTCATCTACCTCCTAGGTAATTTATACATTTATCATACGTTTTTTGATAGCGCTTCCACAATAAACATCTTGTTGATTTTTTTATGTATATTGCTTTTTTATAAATATGTTGTAAAAAGATCGAAAAAATAGTATGGTAGACGTATTAAATGTAGTTGTTATAACCAGAATAGATTATATGAGGTGACAACATGGTTCATGACCTTTATCAAATGACGAACAACAAAAAGGAAGCGTTACCATTTAAATTGCTCTATATCACGCACTCCGAATACGATAAGAATTGGCACAGTCTAACACATACCCATCACTTTACAGAACTATTTTATATCGTAAACGGTAAAGGTTCTTTTGTTCTACCTACACATGAAATTCCTGTACAAAAAAATGATTTAATTGTCATTAACCCTAACATTGAACATACTGAGCGTTCTAATTTTAAAGATTCATTAGAGTATATTGCGCTTGGCATAGAAGGCATCGCTTTCACACTAACCGATAACGACCCTTATGGTCTATTTACTTATCAAGATGACCAAGACGATATCCTTTATCACTTGAAAAAATTATTATACGAAGTCGAACATAAGGGGACACGTTATGAACACGTCTGTCAAAACATTATTGAAATTCTTATAATAAAGTTAATTCGTTCGAAAAGAATATCCATCGAAAAAAGTGAAGCAAAACAACTCAGTCATGCAATTGCATTAGCAAAATACTACATGACACAAAACTTCCACGATCCAATAACGCTGGATATTTTAGCACGTGTCAGCAATATAAATAAGTATTACCTTGTCCATCTTTTCAAAGAAGAACTTGGCATGACACCGATCGCTTATTTAAATGCTTTACGTATTAAAGAAGCGAAACACCTTCTGTCTACTACCACAATGGCCGTAGGAGAAATATCACACATTACAGGATTTTCATCACAATCCTTTTTTACCCAAGCGTTCAAGCGCGAAACGGCTATGACGCCTTCTACTTTTCGACAGCAACAATTTACGCTAGTAGATAGTCACTAGCGCGAGTCAAACCCACTATTTTTCGCAGAACGAAAACAACCCTTATCCGAAATCGAGATAAGGGTTGTTTTTACTTTCTATTTAAAATACCCGGGTAAATCGTGCACACACAACAAGCATGTCTTCACTAAATACATGACCTACCTCTTCACATTCTTTTTTAAAGAACGCTTCATGGACTTCTCGCCAATAGTTAAGGCTCCGATCGCCCTCCCCTTCTAAGAAAGCATGTGTTGCGGATACGTCTTTAAACGGTATGACCTCTACAGATGTCGTTTCTATAATAGCAACAGCTTTCTCGCTACCATCTAATATCACACTATAGTCTCCTACCTGTGGTAAAGGTTCATTTTCTCTTTCGTACAATGCATAATTTGACGCCGTAGCTGTTTTAACACCTTTGACAACTAAATCACTTAATTCATCCGCCATGGATTTTCCATCACCGAATGCCCAAGCTTGATAAGTATCTTTTGCTGTTGGATTCTTCTCTTTAAACTGTCTCCATAATAACGTCACTGATTGTTGATCCATTGTTAATCATCCTTTATCTTATTTATTCATTTCTAGTACTTCCGATACTTGCACAGACGTATAACCTTGCTCTTTCAAATAAGGTAAAATTAATTCCAGTGCTTCAACTGTCGTTTCGTGAATATCGTGCATTAACACAATCGCACCGGGCTTTAAACCAGTTTTCACTTCAGCAAGTATTGATTCTGGACTTTTGGTTTTCCAGTCAAGGGTATCAATCGTCCATAGCACCGATGGTACATTAAGAAAACTTTCAACATGTGCATTTGTCGCACCATAAGGTGGCCGAAAAACGGTAGCCGGTTGACCGATAACGTCTTGAAGTTTTTGGTCAACTGAATGAATTTCTTCCTGAATAGCCTTATCCGTTATTTTCGTCAACTGCTTATGATTCCAGGTATGATTCCCGATTTCATGCCCTTGATTAAACACTTCTTTAACGAGATCTGGATAGAAATCAATCCGACTACCTAACATAAAGAATGTTGCTTTCATTTGATACTTTTCTAACAATTGTAAGGCTTTTGACGTATTTTCAGGATGTGGTCCATCATCAAATGTTAGAGCGACAACATGTCGTTCTGCCGTTACAGCATCGCCAGCTTTTTCTGATGCGTCATCATCCTGATTTATTACTGTATCATCTGGCTCTGCGTTTTCAGTCTCCATAGCCTCTGTCTCTAACTGCAAGCGACTGACCCAGCTTGGATTTAGCACATGTAAAAAGGATTCAAGTGGCAACTCTATGTCCGGAGAACCAGCAGCACCTGCTGTAATTTCATACTTATCAAATGTGAATACAAGCGCGTCTTCTTTCAGATAGAGATTAGAAAAATTCGTTGTCTCTATCCACTCTTCTAACATGTCGTGAAAATACAGGTCTTTATAGGCCGGGGAAGCCTCTAACTCGGCTAGTACCCCCTCATAAATAGCCTTTCTTGTATCTTGGCTATCTTTCACTAGGGCTTCACCAAGGATATAGTCCCCTTCCTCTACATCTAACATAAACACTTTGGCCATTTGTCTTCCATTTGCACCCGCCACCAAGCTGTCCGAACTAAAAACGAGTGCATACACACCGTCATTTAGAGCATGAATATCAAATGTGAGATGAAAAACCGCTTGCCAGTCCCGCTCTTTTAATACATCTCTTTGATCATTGACTTCATCTAAAAAAACCGCTGTTTCTTCAGCAACATAGTTATTAATCTCTATATTTAAGCGCTCTTGTTTAAATACAGGGTAATGAATCGCTTTATAATAGTCCTGTTCTTCCACCACCTCTGTCACAATATCAATACCCGGATAGGCAGACTGCGTGACTTCCTCTGTCGCCTTTAACTGACGGCTCTTTTCTTGATTCATCACCACGGGTGTAAACACTAATCCAATCAATATCAAAACAAGCAACGCTAATACCATATAAACTTTATGTATAAACTGCATCAATATCCCTCTTTTTTCTGTAAATATACGCTACATACAATATCATATTTTAACAAATAATAGAAAGATTTGTCATGCATCATTTTAACTAATTACTGTCGATTATTTCCCTATATATTCACGTCCTTTAACCTTATACACTTGTTTTAAAACGAACGATTAGATGTTCTTCCCTGTTAATTACACCCCTTCATCTTTCACCTCCATCAGCCGATATTACTATAGGAGCAACCTGCTCTATAGCTACATTTAGATATGTACTCATATAATATACGTTTCATATTCAGGAGGAATAATTGATGCATGTGGTAAATGAATTAAAACTAAACGATCTTATGAAAAAGAATCTACTGGCGATGACAGCTTTTTCAATTGCTTTACTAAGCGGTGGATTAATTGCTTTGTTGGGAGACGAACTGTTTAAAGCCGGGTTTTATCTCGCAGAAATTATATTTTTATGGAGTAATTTTCTACTGCTAAGGTATACATTTAAAAAACCCACCTTGTTTCCTTATGTGATTGTCATTGTTGGCTATATTTTAACACTGTTGGCTATATATTTATTTGGGGGTAGTTTAGGCTTTATTTTAATCTTTTTCTTTTTACTATTACTTACAACTATTTATTCGAATCGGTATATTTTCATCATCGGGGGAACACTTGGTATTGTTGGTATTTATCTAAATAGTTTATTTGCATCCTATGATGGCAGTATACTCTCAGATAATTTAACATTAACGACCGCAACCTATGTCCTTTCATCGATGTTGGCACTTATTCTGATTTTGCTAAACAACAAGCAGCAAACAACGTTAGAAGCGATTCTTATAGAGAGCGAAACATCGAAAACGACGCAGGAAATAGCTCATAAGCAATTAGAAACAGATGTTCAGACCATTGTAGCCGCACTTTCAACAATGAATGAACAGATTCAAAGCAATCTCTCTTCTCAAAATGATATGGGCTTAGCTGTTCAAGAAATGGCCGAAGGCAGTAGTGACCAATCCGTTAAAATCACTGACATTGATATGTATCAACAAGCAACCTTACAAGAAATAAGCGCGATGCATGATGAAACAGAGGCGATTAAACACACTGTTGAAAAGTCAACAACGACAGCTGATCATGGTAATCAGTTACTTAAAGTACTTGTTAATAATACCAAACAACTGCTTACATATTTCAAAGACATGCATGATGCTTTTAACCTTTTATCAACGAAGATTAATGAAACGAATGCGTTCTCAAATAGTATTATCGATATAAGTGCACAAACGAATTTACTTGCATTAAACGCCTCGATTGAAGCAGCTCGTGCTGGTGACGCCGGAAAAGGGTTTGCGGTCGTTGCCGAGGAAATTAGAAAGCTCGCTGAGAACAGTAACCATGCAGCAGAAAATATTACATCGAATTTAAAAGAAGTAAATGACACACACCAGATGACACTTGATAAAATGCAACAAAACTTACAGATGAATGAAGATAACTTGACAAAAGCAACAAATGTGGCGCAGGCTTTTACTACGCTTAGTACTTATTTAAATCACTTAAAACAACAATTTAATCACTTCCAAGTCACCGCAACGAAAGTCACTGAAAACACCCATCAGGTAAGCGACCGGACGAGTGAATTGGCTGCGATTATCGAACAGTCTTCCGCTAGTTTGGAGGAGATGAGCGCGACAATTGAAACATTAAACAAACAAAACCATATAGTCGCTATGGATATGGCTCGAACAGAGGAAACGGCTAAACAACTTATTTAAACTTTTTTCGAATATAAAATTCTATAAAGCAATCCCTTTTAATAAGCGCCGGTGAAGATACATGATATCTTCACCGGCGCTTGATCATTTTATGATATTTCATCTATTAACTTAAATTTAACAATAACTTAATATCTTCTTCTGAAAGAGATTGACTTGTTTTTTCCCCTGGTTGAATCACTGTATCAATCAACTCACGCTTTTTCTCTTGAAGTTGATAAATTTTCTCTTCAATTGTTCCTTCTGCAATCAGCCGGTGGACATGAACAACTTCTTTTTGTCCCATACGATGCGCGCGACCGGCCGCTTGCTCTTCCACAGCAGGATTCCACCATAGGTCATATAAAATAACAGTATCTGCACCCGTTAAATTCAATCCGGTTCCACCTGCTTTTAATGAGATTAAGAAAATGGGCTTTTCTCCGTCATTAAAGCGTTCTGCCATATTTACACGCGCCTCACTTTTAGTTTGACCATCAAGATAAAAGAAATCATAACCTTCCGCTGTTAATTTATTTGCCATGACTTTTAACATACTTGAAAATTGCGAGAAAATAAGGAGCCGATGATTGTTTGCAAGACCCGTTTCTATTAAATCTAACAATTGTAGCAGCTTGCCAGATTCTCCTTGGTAATTATCTAAAAACAATCCAGGATGACAGCAGATTTGTCTGAGTCTTGTTAGACCAGCTAATATCTTCATTCTACTTTGTTGAAAGCCTTCGGTTTTAAGTTGCTGGGCCGTTTCCTCTTGTATTTTACTTAAATAAGCTAAATATACTTTCTTTTGATCCCCAGTTAATTCTGAATACTGCAAGGCATCTACACGATCCGGTAGTTCTTTTAAGACATCTTGTTTTACACGTCGTAAAATAAAGGGGCGCACCATACGAGCAATTTTTTCTGGCTCAAGCTTTTTGAAGTCTTTCTTTGCCGGAAAAAGCCCTGGCATTATTACATGAAAGAGTGACCACAGCTCATCAAGTGAATTCTCAATAGGTGTACCACTTAAAGCAAAGCGTTGCCCAGCTTTTAGAGAGCGAATCGCTTTAGCGATTTTCGTCGTATTATTTTTTATTGCTTGCGCCTCATCAAGCAGCAATAGTGGGTATGTTTGATCTTTCAAAGTTGCAATTTCTTGACGCACCATTGGATAAGAAGTAATCCATACATCTGGCGATACCCCTTTCCAGATTGATTGGCGTTCTTCCTTTGTGCCATACAAGACGTTTACAGATAGTTCCGGTGCGAATTTTTTAAATTCTCTCTCCCAGTTAAAAATAAGTGATGCTGGCGCGACAACAAGTACCGGCGCTTTAAACTTCCTGTCATTATCTTTCCATAATTTCAAAGTGTAACTGATCGCTTGAAGTGTTTTACCAAGCCCCATATCATCAGCCAGCACTCCCCCAAAACCATAACGAGCTAATGTATTGAACCACTGAAAGCCATCCACTTGATAATCTCGTAATGTAGCTTCTATTCCTTCTGGCAAAGCAACTTCTCTTGTTTCTGGTTGTTTTAAATCTCTTAAGAGGCGCTTAAATGCTTGTTTATAGACAGCTTGATTGGATTTACTCATCATATCATCGACTTCGAGACTATGATAGAGCGGAATGTGCACATTATTCTCGGTTACATCACTTACCGTTAAATCAAATCGGTCAACAACAGCACCTATCGTTTGAAAAGCTTCTGACTCTAAAGGAACAAATTGACCACTAGGTAACCGATGGTAACGTTTCTTCTCCTTCATCGCTTTGAATACAGCTGAAATGTCTTCTGATGAAATGTTAGAGAAATCAAACGTAATATCAAGTAAGTGATTGTCATGGTCAACGTCAGAGGTCATCGATGGCACATGTCGCTCTTCTATAAACAAGCGTTTTGCTTGTTCTGTCATGAATATTTCCAATCGACCCTCTAAAAGAGGCATATAGTGATAGAAAAACTCATATTGTGCTATTTCATCGTCTAAATACAACTTCCCTTCCCGCTCAACAAATCCTGCTTTATCTAGTACGTATGCAATCGACTGTTCCTTCTTAGTATCATTAATCATTAAATTACTAACTTTAACACCTTTTAGCGGATTATACGTTGTTTGACCATATTGAAATTCTATTGTTGTCTGAATACGCTCGTCTTCATAATCGATATACATACGCGCTTGGAGCGGGTGCCTTTCAATCTCACTTTTTATTGCGTCATCAAGCATGACCTCTCCAACTTTTTCTAGTTGCGGAACACCTTCAGACAAAAAACTTAGCATATGATTTTTTGTGAAAGTAAACCCGTTTTTTCTAGATTGGTAGAGCATCGCAAGTGTCCTCGCCAGCACTTCTTCTTGGTCTAGCGTAAGCGTATAGAACTTGTTCCCTTTGACAAGATAATGATAGTCTTCCAGTAAATCATAATCGTCTAAGTTATCAAATAATAATACATAGTGTTCCCCTTCTTTGGACAATGAAAATTCAAGTGGCGGCTTCTCATCTAGCAATGTAAGCTTGTGATCCTGCTTATATGTTGAATTATTAACTGTCGTACGTAACTTCTCCAGTCTTGGCAAAAGCTCCCGGGCAGCTTTAGGTGTTAACATAATCGTCCTTTGTGTGTAATCAAACCTTGAATCAGAAAAGCGACTACTTTCTGTTATATACGATTTTAAATACGATAATATCTCCTTATCTTCTAGTGAAAATTGATGCTGAATCGGATCAAATGTGAATTTAGAGGTAAATGGGAGTGGTGCGGTTGTTTCTATATGCGAACACAACTCACTAATTGATTTCACCACATAAGTTCTTGCCTCGCCAATCTTCATATCAAGCATTAAATAAGCCCCTTCATGAGGCCGATACTGTATATTTATAAAATAATCTACAGTGAGTAGCGTTTTTGTAGTTGCAACATTGGGCAGTGCTGTCGGTTGGTGTCCAACCGCTCGTAAATGATTAATAAAAGCTTGACTCCATTGTGTATCTACTGATGTGACCGCTTGCTTTGAACGCAAATCTTTTTCCGTGAACTTCTCAGCAACCTCAAGCATCACAGCAACAATATGTTTACATGAATGATATTCACTAAATGCCGGGCAACTACAATAATGATGACTAAAGGGCTGTTCTGTGTGTACCTCTACCTCATAGTCGCGATTAGAACCCTCCACATATGCCACCCATAAATTGAGTTGTTTATTACGCTCTAAATCATAAACCGCACGTTTTTGGTAATAGTCATAGCCTCGTTTAAAGAAACTCGGAATAAAATGTTCTTTTATTTGATCATATGTAATAACACGCATTATTTCCACTCCTGTATGCTTATTTCACGTTAATTATCTGGTCATAGTATAGCATAGAGTATAGTCGATTTTCGATTAAATAATAGCCGGGAAATTAACGGTGACAAACTAAAACGGATAAATAGTACGATTTTTCTTCTCGTTGTGTTGCTTCATTATTTATTCAAAATATTAAACATACCCGTTTATCAGCGGATAAAAATGTTGATATGACAGCTATGCAACTGCTGGTTGCCTAAGTTCCAACGAGGGTTGGTAGTGATTAAATAAGGGTATTGATATAATTAAAGCATCAAAACAACGGAAGGATGATAACCATGATCCTCGCGGATAAAATTATCAAACAACGAAAAAAACTTGGCTTGTCTCAAGAAGAACTTGCTGAAAAAATGGGTGTCTCAAGACAGTCTGTATCAAAATGGGAAAGCGCCAATAGTATTCCTGATCTAAATAAAATCATTAAGTTAGCCGATCTCTTTGGGGTAACAACAGACTATCTCCTAAGAGATCACATGGAAGAAATACCTGATACAACAGAAGAGCAAGATCTCATCCACATATCGTTAGAAGCTGCGACAGATTATGTCGATAAAAAATATACAACATCTAAGCGCATTGCTCGAGGCGTTATTTTATGCATTTATTCAGTCATTCCATTATTTTTTTCACTTGCTTTAGCAGAAGGAAACGTGTCTAACCTTACAGAAAATATGGCGGTTATTATTGGACTTCTTTCCTTATTGTTTATGGTTGCAACAGCCGTTTCTCTTTTCATTCGCAGCAATCAATATAGCTCATTATTTAAATCATTTGAAGAAAAGCCTTTCGAATTAAGTGATGGTGTTGCTACCACATTTAAGCAAAAGTTGACCGATTACCAAAGCACTTATCACAAAGGGGTATCTATCGCTGTTGCCATGTATATCACTTCAGCCGCACCCCTTATTGTTATGGCATTACTTAATGCCTCTCACATGGTTATTTTGATGATGCTGGCGCTACTCATTGCGATTGCCGGCTTAGCAACGTATATTATTATTCCGATATCAACAACATATAGTGCCTATCAGTGTGTACTGGGTGAAGGAGACTATACAGAAGAAGAGAAACAGACTACTAGTAAAGAAGAACATCTCGCTTCTTTTTACTGGCCACTGATCACAGCCATATACCTTGGTTTTAGTTTCTGGACAATGGCTTGGCATATAACTTGGGTTATTTGGCCTGTTGCAGCACTAATTTACTCAGCACTTGTTGGACTACTTGGTTTGTTATCAAAAGAAGATGCTAGCTAACAATGTAAATCATGCAGACTCTTTTAGAGTCTGTTTTATCATTTTCAAATTGTCACCTGATGCGTGAAGTGCTATACTTTTACTATTGTTTGTGAATGATGTAACAAAAAGAGAGGAGATCCCCATGACATTTACGACCTTAATGTATCATGAAATAAGAAAACAAACAGAGTTTAACCCAGACCATCCGAGCCACATCGATGTAAAACAAGACTATCAAGACATCTTGCCCGCACCGCTCTTTGTCACGCTAGAACAATTCCAGCAACAGATGGCCTACCTCCACACAGAGGGGTACCATACCCTCACACTTGCAGAAGTGGCTGCTTTCTACAAAGATAACATCACATTGCCTGAAAAAAGCATTCTCTTAACATTTGATGATTGTTTTCAGTCACTAAAGCACTACGCGTATCCGGTATTAAAAAGCTATGGTTTTAAAGCTGTAAGCTTTGCGGTGACTGGTTGGTTACATAATGAACAAAAACCATTTAACCCCAAACAGTCTATCTGCCTAGCAGAAAGCGAGTTACATGAGATGACCGATGTTTTTACTTATGCTAACCATACACATCATTTCCATCAACGCGAAAATGAAACAACTAGCCAGATGATGACAACATCTCCCGATGCTTTTCTTGAGGATTTAGTTACTTGTAATACGTATGACATCATTGGCGCAAAGGACGTCTTTGCTTATCCATTTGGTCTTTTTATTGATCAAAATGTTGAAACATTAGCTTTGGCTAACTTCACACTCGCTTTCACAACAGAATCAGGCATTAACAACAAAAGTACCGATCCATTACGCTTAAAGCGTGACGTGGTACCTTTTATGATGCCTTTTGAAGGGTTTAAACAACTCGTCAATCGAAGATAACGGACCCGTTACTTTATTAGAGAAAGACTAAAAACAGAAGGGATTTATTTAAAAATGAAAAATAAATTACACATTTTACTCCTACTTCTTTTTGGTTTAATGCTGTTTACAGCTTGCCAACCCGCGGAGGTAACAGAAGAACAAACAGAAGATGACGACACACCTACCGGCGAGACGATAACGATAGGTACACTTCCTGCCGAAGGAAGCCTACCTATTATTCTTGCGTTGGAAAAAGGGTTTTTTAAAGCACACGGTGTCAATATAGAAATTAAAACTTTCACATCGCCAAATGATCGTAATGTCGCGTTACAAGCAGGCGAGCTTGATGGCGCCATTGGTGACGTCATGACAACGGCTGCATTTGTCGACCGGGGCATTGCACTTAAGGTGACCTCTGACATCAATGAGGACTTTAAAATCTTATCTTCTCCTGACTCAGGCATTACTTCAATGAGTCAGTTAGCAGACAAAGACATCTCCCTTGTACCAAACTTTATTTTAGAGTACATCATGGATGTCTTCGCAGCTGAAGAAGACTTCCAATATAATATTATCGAGATTCCTTCTTTTGCTGGTCGTGCAGAAGCTTTATTAGAAAACCAAATCGATGGCGTCGTTTTCACTGAACCACAAGCAGGGCTTCTCGTCCAACAAGGCGCTCACATGCTGGGCAGTTCAAAAGAAGCTGGCATTAAAGGTGGGACCATCTTCTTTACTGAAGAAAGTATTATGAACTATCCTGCTGACTTAAAAGCCTTTTATACGGCTTATAATGAGGCCGTTGATTATATGAACGAAACGGACGCTTCAGAATATAGCGATATTTTAACGGCTTATCAATTCCCTGATGCGATGAGTATTTATCTGAATAATAAACCAGACCCTTACGAGCATGCGGGTAGTATTGATGAAGGTCAATTCAAAGAAATCATTGAATGGACCACATCAAAAGGCCAAATCAATAAGACCTACGCGTATGACGACTTAACAGATTTTTCATTTATTGAACAATAAAAAGCGACATATCAAAGAACAACACGTCTATTAACTAGACGTGTTGTTCTTTTTTCAACGCACTAAATCACATCCATATTTATCGTATCATATATTAACTTTGCCAAGGGGTTGATGTTTTTTCTAAACAATCAATCACTTCAAAAAACAGGCTCCCTAAAATACTTAAGGCAATAATGCCACTAAACATTTCAACGTAATTCATTTTCATCCATGCACTCAAGATAAAGTAACCTATGCCATACGTTGTAGCATAGTTTTCCGCGAAAAATAGCGTGGCGAGAGAAATACCTACACTGACTCGCAGACTAGAAAACACACACGGTAAAATAGCAGGAAGAATAACATAGCGATACATATGGATTTTTTTATCTGAGATCGACTCAATGACTGTAAAGTAATGTGGTGAGAGTTCTTTTACACCGTCTCGTACCGACAACATTAATTGAAAGACAATGATAAACAGCATTAAAATCACTTTCGATACGTTCCCTAAACCAAATAACAGCATAAAGACCGGCAAAAACGCTACCTTTGGTATAGGATACAGCACATAAAGAAGTGGTGAAAAAACTTTGTCTAATAGTGGATAGCGACCCATAATCACGCCGCAAGGTAAGCCAATAGATACTGCAAGTATGATGGCTAACAATACTCTTAAAAAACTCGCCCCTGCATGTACAGACAAAATTTCGATATGGCTTATAAAGTATTGCATCGTCGTTAGAGGCGCGGGAATCGTTCTTGTTTTTAGCACGGCATATAAGATATACCAAAGACACACCACCATCACTATACCCATCAGCTTTGGCTGATACATATATTTTTTAAGCTTATTCATTGTGTTTTCGCTCCTATTCTCAATTGTTCTCGAACGTGAAAACACTGATTATAAAAAGCTTGAGTCTCACGACTAAGGATAACATCAGGTTCTTTATTATGAATCAATTGATACCGGCCCATCGAATGTAGCACAATGATTATATCTCCAAGATAAACAGCTTCTTCAATATCATGCGTCACGAAGACACTTGTCATTCTGTATCGTTGCTGAAGTTCTAAGAAAACATGTTGAATGGTCTCTTTAGTCATCGCATCAAGGGCTGACGTCGGTTCATCCATCAGCAGTAAGTCAGGTTGTAGAATCAGCGTTCTAGCAAGGGCTACCCGCTGCTTTTGGCCTCCACTTAACTGGTGCGGATAATAATCTTTACATTGAACGATATCTAGCGCCTTTAACATAACTTCGGTTTTTTTCGCCATCTCCAAACGAGTAAAGTTACCATTAATAGTTAACGGCATTTGAACAGCTTCGTACGTCGTTTGCCATGGAAATAAGCCAAGGTCTTGAAATAGAAAGCTCGTTTTTTCTCGGGTCTTGTTAAGCAGTTCTCCTGCGACACATACTTCACCTGCTTGAGGACGAATAAAACCCGCAAGTAAATGTAACAAGGTCGTTTTCCCTACACCTGAAGGGCCAATGATGGCATAGGTCTTCCCTTGTTTTAAGTGCATAGTTAATTGATTGAATATTTTCTGTTGACCAATGTGATAGCTCAGATTTTCGATTGTTATAAATGATTGCATACTGTCACATCTTTCTTAAGTATTACGGAGAATCTTCTCCATCTTTTTACCTTTTGCTAGCTCATCTATGAGCTTATCCATGTACCGAATTTCTTTCATGATATCCTCCACACGTACGCCGCAAATAACACCTATCTCCTTTTTTCTAAGTAGGGTTTAATGTTAGTGCTTCTTTAAAGTGTCTATCTTTAACGACATAAATAACAGAAAAAACTTCGATAACTTATAGTATAGCATACCAAGTCATCGAAGCTTTTCTGTTATCGAACTAAGGGGTATCATTCCACATTTGTAATGCCGGTACATCTTTTAGTTCAATGATTCGCTGATTACTACTACCTCTAAAATCTAGGCTTAAGTTTCGCTTAGCTAAAATAAATGGACCATCGACAAGTACATCACAATAACTAAGCAGTTCAGTATAGTCGCCTCCAAGCTCCAGCAACTGTTCCAATGTATAACCTGTGTACGCCCAGATATTCTTTCCAGCTTCCTTCAACTGTTTGGCCACTTTTTTCACAACGGCTGCCTGAAAAAAAGGGTCACCACCAGAAAGGGTCACATCTGTCAGCGGGTTAGATAAAACGTCAGCAACAAGCGATTCGATTGTCAGCTCTTGTCCGTTTTTAATATTCCAACTCTCAGGATTATGACATTCTTTACAGAAATGCGGGCAGCCACTAAAAAAGATTACCGTTCTTAGACCAGGGCCATCAACAACAGAATCGTGTAGTATATCAAGGACACGGAGCGTATCAGCCATTTTATTTAGCCAACCCTTTTTGATGTTTAACACGTTGCGATTCTTCATGGCGTTTAGCGCTGTTCCATTTTTTCATATCGCCAACTAAGTAACCGGTAATGCGGCGAATACGTTCAATTTTCTCTTCATCATGATTATCACATGTCGGACACGCGGTATCAATGATTCCTGTATGTCCACACGATGTACAACGATCGACTGGGTGATTAATTGAACCGTAGCCGATATCAGCTTTTGCCATAGCTTTAACTAATACATCTAGCGCCTGAGTATTTTTCGTCACATCTCCGTCCACTTCAATATAGGAAATATGCCCTCCGTTACATAGGTCGTGGAATTTTCCTTCAATCGTTATTTTATCAATCGCGCGAATCGCGTAATAAACGGGCACATGGAATGAATTTGTATAATAATCACGCGCCGTTACACCCGGAATAACACCAAAGACCTCTCGATCTTTTTTAGTAAAGCGACCTGATAAACCTTCTGCTGGTGTGGCAATTAATGAGAAGTTTAAATCATAACGTTCAGAAGCTTGATCTACTTTCTCTCGCATAAAAGATACAATTTGATAACCTAATTGATCAGCTGAGGTACTTTGTCCGTGATGTTCACCCGTTAAAGCAACAAGGGCTTCGGCAAGACCAATAAACCCAACGCTCAATGTACCTTGTTTTAATACTTCACGCACTTCATCCTCAGCATTTAGCTGTTCACTATTTTTCCATACCCCTTGTCCATAAAGGAAAGAGAAATGTCGCGCCTTTTTCTTCGCTTGAAATTCAAAACGTTCAAGTAACTGTTTAACCACAACATCAATCACACGATCTAACCGACGGAAAAACTCATCCTCAGACTGTGATATAAGCCCAAGTTTCACCAAATTAATTGATGTAAATGACAAGTTGCCTCGTTCAATACTGTTCTCACTTCCATGACGATTCGCCATGACACGCGTCCGGCATCCCATATAAGACACTTCAGACTCTTTTGAACCATCATAATGCACTTTATTACAGGTTGCATCAATAAAACTAAAGTTTGGAAACAGGCGCTTAGCTGTCGTTTCAAGTGCTAGCTGATACACATCATAGTTAGGATCCGCTTCATAAAAGTTAATGCCCTGTTTCATTTTAAAGATTTGAATAGGAAAAATAGGTGTTTCACCATTACCTAGTCCCGCTTTTGTAGCCAATAGCAAGTTTTTCATTAACATACGCCCAGCTTTCGACGTATCCGTTCCATAGTTAATGGAGACAAATGGCACTTGACCACCGCCTCTGGAATGCATGGAATTACAGTTATGAATAAAAGCTTCACACGCCTGGTAAGTTGAACGATCCGCTTCTTTCCAAGCAATATTCACTAGCTCATTTTCTGTCCAAGTTGTTGGGTATGATTTTAAACGTGTCAAATGCTTTTCGAACGTCTTCTCCACGTATGGTGCTAAGTCGTAATCAAACATTGGATAGCTTTGACCTCCGTGTTGCATGTTTTGATTAGACTGGAAAATAATAGATGAAAGAGCCATGGCGCTCATGATATCATTCGGCTCTCTCATAAATCCATGACCTGTATTAAAGCCATCCTTTAAAATTTTCCCGAGTGGGATTTGTGCACACGTTGTTGTGCCCGTCGGATAAAAATCTAAATCATGTGGATGAATATAGTTATCCTCCATCATTTGGAGCACGTCTTCTGACAACAACTTTTCTTTCGCAAAAAACTTTGCCGCTTCAGATCCAAATTTAGACATCTGCCCCATTGGCGAAGCACCATCTACGTTAGCATTTTCTTGAATTAAATCTTGATTACTTACTTCTACAACTTCCGTAAGGGCCCCAATTAATCCGTGTTCCTTTGTTTTTGTCATCATTACCATAAAACCACTCCTCATACTATATGTACAATATATTGATATAAAAATAATTAACAACACTATATATTGTATCAGTCTAGCATATTCCCTCGGGAAATTATAGTGAATTTTGTCACATGAAATGCTCTAAAAATGATGAAACTGACATGAAAACAACTCATATCAGAACAAATCGTAGTTATGACAATTTTGTGACATGTGCTAACGATATTCTATTTTTATAGACAGTATCCGGCAGTTATCATACATATATTTCAAATTAATATTCAAATAATTAGAAATTAGTGTTACAGTAGACATGAGACTATTTTACTTTATCACTTCTAGTATTTACTTAATACTGTAGTCATAATATAGTCTTTTTACAAATGATTCACTAGAACTATGAGTTATCATGTTAAAACAAATTATTAAACTAGGAGGCGTTATTATGTTAAACACAAACAAAAAAGCACAACGCAAACCGTTTTATAAGAAATGGTGGTTTATTTTGCTTGTGGCGGTTATTATTGTCTCTGCAATTACAGGTGGAAACGAGGCGACTGACACAACAGAGGCAGAATCAGAAATCGAGAATGACCAGGAAGATAATAAGGAGACTGACAAAGAAATTTCTAAAGATGACTTAGAACCTGAGGATGTTGCAGATTCGAATAGCAGCGACTCTTCTATACCAGATAAAAATGGATCTCAAAATACTGAAGTTGCTACTGATAAAGATACAAGCACAGATGAACCTGATGTATCACGAGAGTTTCGAAATGCTCTACAGACTGCCAATGATTACTTGAATTACAGTAGTTTTTCTAAACAAGGTTTGTATGACCAACTCTTATTTGAAAGTTATCCTGAAGACGCAGCACAGTATGCCATTGATAGTATAGACACCAATTGGAACGAACAAGCACTAAATACTGCTAATGACTATCTAAATTATTCACATTTCTCGAAGCAAGGCTTATACGATCAACTGATTTTTGAAGAATATACCGCTAATGAATCACAGTATGCCATTGATAATATTAATGCCGATTGGAATGAACAAGCACTAGGAACCGCAATTGATTACTTAAATTATTCCTCCTTCTCAGATCAAGGATTATATGACCAACTAATTTTTGAAGGTTTTACAGCGGAACAATCTCAATATGCGCTAAATAATTTACCAGATTAACTGTCAAAGCATTGGGCTTATGAACGTCTTCATGTTCATAAGTCCAATGCTCCTTAATAAGCTACGACTTTTTCACTTCAGTTAACCCACAGGTATTTAGGGCTCTGCCCCTAACATACCTAACAAATAGTTTAATATTATTCTACAAAAGATGAGCATGTCTCTTTCCAACACCCCGAACTGTTACCCAAAAGTATCGATCAATCTAAGGCTATAATATTTTGCATAATCGGCCATTGATTGATTCTATCTCGTCTATATGCGATACCCATATGACATTTATATCTACCTACTTTTGACATGAATAGCCTTTAAAATAATTATAATTAATAGGTATTATTCCATAAACCATACCTCAATGTAAGGGCTCCCCTTCCAACGCCTTAACTGCTAAAGCCATGATATAACCCGTACATCTGTTCTTTTGCACTTTCTTTACTCGTAAATTATATTCACTCGTCATACACTGAATAATCAATATCACCCTCACTTTTAGCAACAAGTAAAGCTGTATACACATCAGAATCGACATTTAGAATCGTTCTTAACATTCCGACAAACCATTCCACACCAGCAAAAATAGCAATTGACTCTAATGGGAGACCCATTTGCGGGATAATGATTGCCATCGATACAAGCCCGGCACCTGGAACCACCGCATTTGAAAGTGACACGAGCATGGATAGGACAGCTATTAAGATATATTGTACTAAACTATATTCAACGCCATATATTTGAGCAATAGTAATGACCGTAATAGCCATATGCATCGCTGCACCGTTACTATTTAATGTCATTCCAAGCGGTAACACAAACTTCGATACCCGTTCACTAATCCCTAGTTTTTCCTTTGCATCTTTCATCGCCGTAGGTAAAGTAATTGCTGATGATGTCGTAGCAAGAGCAACGACAGACATTTCAAACATACCTCTTACAAGTTTGGCTAATTTAATTTGACACGTGATTGAAACATACAGCGTAAATACTATTAAGAAAATAACTGTAGCAAGACCGTAAGCGCCTAAATACTTTAGTAATGGCATGATAACGCCCATTCCTAACTTCCCAATTGTACTCGCAATCAATGCGAATATCCCTATCGGTGCCATGGTCATCACCATTAATACAAGCTTTAAAATAATCTTATTAAATTCTTTAATGAGATCCAGCACTTTTTGCGCACCTGATTCATGCCTCACCATGCTCATTGCCATACCAAATAAAACAGAAAAGATGATAATTTGTGCAATACTTCCTTCTGCCATCGACTGGATAACATTTGGTGAAAAGAAGTTTAGAATAACATCCGAGGCCGTTCCAATAGCATTTGTTTCTATTTCTACTCCGTTTGTTAGTGTATCCAAATAATTTCCAACACCTGGTTTTAACCAATAACCGATGATAATTCCAAATAACGCTGCCAAAAAAGATGTCCAAAGAAAGATCCCTATTGTTTTTAATCCTCGTCTACTTAATTCCTTAGAATTTAAACTACCCACCGCTTCAATAATCTGACCCATGACCAGTAAAATAATCGCCATTTGAATCAAACGAAGAAAGATATCACCGATAAGTTTAAGACTTTTTAAATCGCCATTTGAAAGCACCCCGAACAACACACCTAGTATTACCGCCAACATGATCTTTGTTGTCATACTTAATTTTAGCTGTTTCATAATGGCCTCCCGACTAAATATATGTACGCAGGCACTAATATTTAGCACCTGCTAAGTGTTTATAGAATCTTGACAGACTTTCTCTAACTTAACACATAATTAAGTTAGCTGTTCGAGCATTAATACATTTCAGCTGTAATCGACGCCTCTTTACTTGTGACTTGTTTATGTTTAACTACAACCGTACCAGCACCTTGGTGAATATTATCTAGATTGCCAAGTGATGTGATAATCGCAATGCCATGATCTGACGCTTCAACAAATTGAACAGCTGCTTCAATTTTGGGTAACATACTACCCGGCTCAAATTGTCCTTGTTCAATATACTGTTTTAAATCTTCAGTAGTCACTTGTTCAAGTTTTTTCTGATTCGGCTTATTAAAGTTAATGTACACATGATCTACACCCGTAAGAATAATAAACACATCTGCCTTAACTTGTTCAGCTAGTTTTTCCGAAGCAAAGTCTTTATCAATTACGGCTTCAACCCCCTTGTATCCCTCTTCTGTCTTAAGAACTGGAATACCGCCACCGCCACAAGAAATGGTAATGACACCGTGTTCAATCAACTGTTTTACCGTATCACATTCGACAATACCAACGGGTTTTGGTGAAGGAACAACTTTGCGGTAACCTCTACCTGAATCTTCGATATATTTCCCGCCATCTTCTCTTGCTTCAGCTACTTCAACTTCAGTTAAAAAAGGACCAATCGGTTTCGTAGGATACTCAAAAGCGACATCATCTTTATCAACTTCCACACGTGTGATTAATGAGACAACAGATTTATCGATATGGCGTTTCTTTAATATACTACTCATTTCATTTTGCATCCAGTACCCAATGCTTCCCTCTGTCATTGCTACACATGCATCAAGCGGTAAAGCAGGATTTTTCTCACTATTTGCTAATTGTTGCTGCAACAAGAGATTACCTACTTGTGGACCGTTCCCGTGAGAAATAATCAATTGATTGTTATGCTCAACTAAATCTACTAATCGATCGCATGTTTGTCGAATGGCCGCTATTTGGGCTTCGGCTGTCGGATCATCTGAAAGAATAGCATTGCCACCAAGCGCGACAATTATTTTTTTATTTTCTATCATACTTTCTCCCTCTTTCTCTCTATAGTTTATCATTTACTTCGCTTCATCTATTTGTTCGTTATCTTTTGCCATAATAATAAAGATCACCATTCCAATGGTTAGTAAGACAGAAGCTAAGTAAAAACCTACTTTCATTGATCCGGTTGTATCCGCAATCCATCCTGTAATATACGGTGCTAAAATTGCCCCTGACATACCTATGAAGTTATAAGCACTTAATGTCGTTGATAATGAACTTTTCGGTGCATTTCTTGTTACAAATGCAACTAAAATTGGATCGAGTGCTAATTTCCCTGTTAAGCCATAAACAATTAAGGCAACAATGAGTAACGTACGATCGGTTACAAAGGCGATACCGAATGACGTAATAATAGACAATGGTACAAGAAAATAAATAAATTTCTTTGTCGTTCTATACTTATCAGATAAACGCGCTAAAATTAACGCACCCGGAATCGATGCCCACGGTACAAGAGAAGAAATAAATCCAACACTTGTGCCAGCAAAACCACGCTCTACTTGTAAGAATTGTGGCAACCACGTAATAATAACAAAGTTTGCATAAATAGAACAAAAGACTAAAATAAACGTCGCCACTAAGTTCTTGTTTGTAATAATTGATTTAAAACTAACTTTTTCACCCACACTACCTTGTTTCATATCACCGTTATTGACTGCTTCTTTATTTTGGTCTTCTGGGCGCACAACCTTTTCTTTTAATAAAGTATAATAAAGAATGCCTAAAATAACCGTTGGTACTGCCATAATATAAAATGGTTGACTCCAGTGCTGACCATTTTCAAGAACTAATTTACTTGATAACAAGTAACCAAGTGAGGTACCAAATGCCATCCCACTATTAATAATTGCCGTTCCTAGCGTCAATTTCTTTGTAGGAATCGCTTCAGTAGACAACGCGTAACCCGGTCCATAATAAGCACCCTCACCGACACCTGTTAGTACGCGATAAAGCATGAACATACCAAAGGCTGTTGCGGCACCACTTAAATATGTAGTTATCCCAAAAAGGATAAAGCCTAAAGAGATAACTAATTTCCTACCAATTTTATCTGCCATGACACCAAATGGGATTTGTGTCACTGCATACGCTAAAAAGAACACACTGTTAACTAATCCAAGTTGAGCATTACTTAAACCAAACTCCGCCCCTATATTTCCCATAACTGGGTTAAGGATTGTTCTGTCAGCATACATTAAAATCCATCCAAAGAAGCCTAACGTGACAACTTTCCACCAATAGCGCTCTGACACAGGTACTGCTTTATATTTATCAACTATACTCATCTGTTTTGCTTGTTCCATTTAAAACCCTCCTCAACTTTTAGAGACCATCGTTAGCCCTAACCAGAAGCCATATAATGTGTCATAACCAGATGTATGACCATAGTTCTGAATTGTTTTAATCACTCTATCAATCATTTCCCGATTATTCTCATCTAATAATTTAACCAATGCAACAAAATTTTCACTTAAATGATCATGTAATAACGCATGAAAATAAGCAATACTAATGTAGGTCGTTTTATTTTCTGACACTTTGTAAGCTAAGCTGCCCAACCAATCCGAACTGGCTGAGAAAGCCATCACTGCCATTGTATAACCCATAAGTAAATCGTCACCACTCGGTGTTAACCCTATACCTCGTCCAAGAAAATAATCAATAAGTGCATGCTGGGCGTGTTTATCTTTTTTTGGCAAATGCGTGAGTTGCTTTATTTTTTCCACTGTCGTGTCATCCATCACTAAACCGATATGCTCTGTTAAATTACTTTGCTCTAGTACACGGTATAACATCGTCTCTTGTATAGCATTTTTTTGACAGGTCACTACAGGAAAAGAAAGATCAAGCACTGACAAATCATCGTAATGAATCGCCACAATGTCTGACTCACTATAAATAACGAGTGCATGCTGCTTTTTAACGACCAAGTCACCAACCTTTACATAACGCTTAATATCCTCTAGCTTATTGGGGGCTATATTAATTCCAAATGCAGAGAGCGGTTTGGTTGTTGCACTTAAAAAAAGATGTGTATCATCAAATTCGATATTAATGCCTCTTTTAAATAGGCTATGTACTTGGCCTATTTCAATTTTGTGTATCAGGGGGAGCAATAAACTACTGATTACTCCACCCTTAATATTGTTAACCATCGTCAGTCAACGGCAATGCCCAGTTTGTCTGCATAGGCAAGTAAAGCTTTTTCAAAACAAGCAAGTGGTGCACGTACTGTCCCTGCACCTACTTGGCCAATGCCAGGTTCTTTGTGGGCAATACCAGTATTAATGATTGGCGTAATGCCAGATTGAATAACTTTTTGTGCATCAATCCCTAAGCATGCACCCTTAAAATCCCATGTCGGGATACTCCAGTTGGCATTATTCGCTAAGCAAATCTCATCCATCTCTTCAGAAACATCAAGTGCATCAGTGAAGCCGCCAGCACCAACAAAACGTGTCACACCTGGCGCTGCAATCATCGCCATACCGCCGACACCTACCGTTTCTGTAATGGCACTGTCACCGATATCTGGGTTCGCATCGCGTTCTGAATAACCGGTGAAATATAAACCATTTGGCGTGTTGACAGGTGCTGTATACCACTCATCCCCCATACCACTGATACGCACACCAAAATCACGACCATTTCTAGCCATCGTTGTAACAACCGTTCCTTTTTGGATTTTCCGTGCGGCATCTACCGTTGCTTTTCCTGCAGCCATCATAATATTTAAGAAGAATTGATCAGTATCTGCAAGGAAGCTAATCACATCAAATTTATCTTTTTCATTGATTTTTAATTGCACAATCAACGGTGTAATTTCTTTTAAGAAGTTAAGCGACGCAGCAATATTGCGTTGATGGAACTCATCACCCATGGTGATTGCTTTTGCTATCATCACATTTAAATTAATGCCGCCTTCTTTATATTTAAGTGCTTCTGAAAGAACTGGTCCTAGAACATCTTTCATCCAGTGCAAACGATCGACAACTTCTTGTGAATAAGCACCAAACCTAAGCACTTTCCCAATTCCTTCGTTTAATGTACAGTAAGCAGGTGACCCGTCGAGTTTATTCTCAACAACAAGTACCGGCATATTACCAGACGTGATACCTCCCATTGGTCCAACCGCATGGTGATGGTGACATGGAGAGAATGTAACTCCGCCACTTTCAAGCAACGTGCGTGCGCTCTGTTCATCCTCAGCCCATCCTTCAAACAATACTGCTCCGATACATGACCCTTGCATTGGTCCAGTCATATCTTTAAAGTCAATCGGAGGTCCTGCGTGGAGGATAACACGATCATTTAACACATCAATTACGTTTTTTGCTGGACGCACGTCGATTAAGAACGGTTGGGTATTCTTCATTTGTTCAACAACTGCTTGATTCCCTTCTTCTACTTCTTCTAACTTGGCTAGAGCATGTAAGATTTTAATTAATTTCTTATTCCCACCAGCTGCTGGCTTCCAGTTGTACTGTACCGCTTGACCACCATGTTCAATAATCGAGTCGGTAAAGCTCTTCAAACCAATGTTAACGACACGCGGTTTTGTATTGAATAAATCACGACTAGCGTCACTTAATTTTGGTAACGGTGTTTTTACGACCTTAGCGTCTCGTTGTTCTTTTTGACTTGTTTCATAGTCAATACCTTTAAGCTTCAGCGCAAGGCGAACAGCTTTCGCATTGCTTTCTTCAACAAATACCCCGCATTGTTCTAATGTATGAATGGCTTTATCATAACCTTGTGGGTCCTGTGCTGTACCACATACCGTTGCAACAAAATGTAATGTACGCCCGGCTTTTTCAGCTGTTAATTTTGCTTCTAAAATGGCTGGTGAAAGAGCTGCTGCCATATCCTTATGTGCGCCATAACCTAACACGCAATCAAATAAAATAACCCCTGTATCTGCATCATTCGCGTACGTTCTAATTTTTTCGATACGCACTTCCGGGTCGATCATTGGATGTGGTTTACCTTTCGTGTAAATGTCATCACCTAAATCCATGACTTCATAACCATTGGCTTTTAAGATATAGCCTTCTTCCTTAATTAAACCACCTAAGTCGAGGGCATCGGACATAAGCATGCCGGCTTCAGCCGCTAACGTGCCACCGGAATAAAGACCTTTAACCGTTTTATCTTCTGGTAAAACAGTGTCAACGTTATGCGCTAACGGTTGGTTATAACTTGCTTTTACAACTTTACCTTCAGCTAAATCAACAGCTATACGTGCTGCTTCTTCAAGAGTATGCGCTAAGTAAACATCACCTTCATGATGATCTGGCTTTTCTCCTAAGAAAATAGCCACGGCTGGTTTAGATAAGCTATGCAATAATTCAACAATTTCATCACGTACTTTTTTCGCAGGTGGCTTTGATATAAAGACAATCACGTCTGTTGGTTCATGTGCTTCTAATCCAAGTAACGCATCTTTTGCCGTAATCGCGCCTACTTCTTCACTTAGGTCGCGTCCACCTGTTCCAATCGCATGAACAACGCCACCACCAAGACGATCAATGATCGTCGTCACTTCTTGAATACCTGTACCAGAGGCACCTACAATACCGATATTTCCTGGTTTGACAACATTAGTAAAAGCAAGTGGCGTACTAGAAATAATTCCTGTTCCGCAGTCAGCTCCCATTAACATAATCCCTTGTTCATGTGCTTTGCGCTTTAATCTTGCTTCTTCCTCAAGCGGAATGTTATCTGTAAATGAAAATACATGTAGTCCTTGATCTAAAGCATTTTCAATCTCACCCACACCATATTCACCAGGAATAGAGACTAAAGCAAGATTTGCTTCGGGTAACTTATCTAGAGCACCTTTAAAACTATTAACTATGTCAAAACCATTTTTTTCACCTTTAACAGCTAAATCAGCCAAGAACTTCTCTGATTCAGATAAAGCGTTTTCAAAAATATCCTCATTCTCTGCATCAATGACAATGACCATGTCACTCGGTGATGCTGTTTTTGCTTCTTCTGTTAACAAGCCACTGTTTTTAAAAATGTCTTTGTTGGCGTCTGTCCCCATCATAATAGAGCACTTTTTTACTCCCTCCAAACCATTGATAGCATTGGTTAAGAGCATCAAATTAATTGAGTCTTGATAACTATTTTTTCTAATGACTGTTTTTAACATTTTCAAACCTCCTTGTTTACTGTAAGATAAATATAGCATGTGGTTTTTTAGATTACATTGGCTAAGAAATCTAGAATTCCATTGTTTTTTTAGACATTAGGGATAAAGAAGGTGGAAAATGAAGGCGCTTAACTTACTGCGACTAGAACCATTAAAAAAAGCGAGAATTATTTCTGGAGAGGCTGGTTGTGATAAAAAAATTACCGGCGTTAACGTATTAGAAGCACTTGATATCGAGAATTGGGGGAAACAGGGTCAGGTCATTTTAACGAGCTTATTTGCATTTAAAGACTTGTCAGAAAAGACGTTGATTGACTTTTTTAAGAAGATGGAAGCGATCGGGATTTCGGCCATTATTGTCAAGGTCGATCGTTTCGTGCACCATGTGCCTGAGTTAATGATTGAACGTTGCCATTTACACGGGATTCTTTTAATCCAAATTGATAAAGACGTTAAGTATGAGTCCATTGTCTTGGCTATTTTAGAACCGATTATTAATAAAAATGTAGCCTTACTCAATCGTTATTATGAAATTCATAGTGAGATTACACAGATTGCCTTAAAGATGCCGTCGATTCAGGCTATTTTGGAAGAATTCAAACAAATGATTCATTTTGATTTCACCTTACTAAATATGTTGAAAAAGACACAAGTAACGACTAACTCAGACTTATCTCATTACCACATCGTCAAAAAACAAGCTATCAAACAAGAAAAATACATGTTCTATAGTTATAAACGACGAGAGGTCATCTACACCATCGGGAATGATCAAAGGCACGGCTCACAAATTAGTGTCCAAATTCCTTGCCTTGAACATGATGAATATGAACTGATTATTCATGAATGGTCTCATCATGTCAGCGAGGAAGACTTTATGGTTTTAGAAAATGCGGTCAAGTTTCTTCAAATGGAGTTGTTAAAGAAATATGCCTTGTCTCAAAATATCTATCAACAAAAAAATAATATTTTGAACGATGTATTAAATAACAGAGTACAAGAAGAAAAAGATGTTGATGATATTTTAGAGTACTTAAACATTGATAAATATGACTACTATCAAGTGGCCATTGTTAAACTCTATCAAAAAGATCAAGTCGATACACTTCAAAAAGATTATACAAAAATACTAAAAAAAATGCGCTATCAACTAAAGGTGCCCACCAACCGGTTTGCCTACATGGAAAATACGAACCGCATCGTGTTATTAGCTAATCTTCGTGAAGTTGATCAGTCACTCAATGAGAAAAACATCAATGACACGATTGCCCAAGTGATGAGAACGTATAAAAAGGATTATTATCATATCAGTATGAGCTCAGTTGTTCGTAAAGAAGCCATTCATAGAGCGAATACCGAAGCGTTAAAGACGCAAAAAATTCTTGATCTCTTTTATCCAGAGAACTCTGTACTTAATTATCAACAATTGGGCATTTATAAGTTATTACTTGATTTAGATAAGTTAGACCAAGCCAAGAGCTTTATTTCACCCAACATTGTGATGTTTAAAGAACATCATCCAGAATTATTTGATACTCTCTCTGTTTTTATTGATACCCAACAGAGTTACACTAAAACAGCTGAACGACTGTTTTTACATCATAAAACAATTCGTTACCGGATTGATAAAGTTAAAGAGCTATTATCCATTAACTTTGATCACCCAGAAGATGTTTTACAAATTCAAATCGCTACTCGATTGTTTAAGCTACTGCATTAATTTACGCTATGACTTTACATTGATGATTGTATCACCAGGAGGTTTTTTTATGTACACAACAGAAAGCTACACCTATCAATCCACACATAATATCGATTTACATATGACGCTACACCGTGCCAATGCCAATAGAAAACATGTGACTATTCTCTACTTTCACGGTGGTGGACTATTGTATGGTGAGCGGGATGATTTACCACAAGTCTATATTGATCAATTTTTAAAAGCTGGTTATGATTTATTGACGTGTGATTACCCTCTAGCACCAGCTGTATCACTCGACGTGATTCTTCAATCAACTTTCGAGATATGCATGTATTATATAAATAATCATCAAGACGTATTCAACCTAGAGGATCAACGTGTCATTTTATTCGGACGTTCTGCCGGCGCTTATTTAGCGCTAAAAACTACAGACATGTTACAAAAGCAAGCGAATATAACACCTTTAGCGATTATCAGTCTATACGGTTATCCCGGTTTTGAAGCTGATGAATTTAATCAGCCAAGTCCATACTACTTACAATACCCTAAAGTACCCGAGCAGTTTATTAAAGTATTAGAATCTAGACATCCAATTACAAATGGCCCCATTCAAGAACGTTTTAACCTTTACTTGAAGGCTCGACAAGAGGGCCAATGGTTGCATTATTTACAGCCTGATTTACCTATTCACACCTACACTGTTTCTGATGACGCACTCAAACAACTCCCACCAACTATATTGGCTGCATCTACTGGTGACCCTGACGTTCCTTACCGTCTATCAAAACAAATGAGTCGCAACATTCCTAAAGCAACATGTTTAACGGTTTATGGTGATACACATGATTTTGATCGAAACACAATGGATGTGACGGGTGCCACTATTTATCAGCAAATACTTACTTGGCTTGACACTATTTAAGTTTTCATTAAGTCGAAAAGACCGTGGGTTGACCCTCCTATTAAAACATGGCTGTTTACAAAGACTGCGCGTGTTTATTTCGTTAATGTGCCAATGACTGATGTAGACATCATTCGGTGAAGAGTTTTTCACATCAAATAAAAAAGCCAGGATCACTCCATAAGAGTCACCCTAGCTTTTTTATCTATTATTCAAAACCGTTTACTTTCATTTTCTTAAAGGCTTAAGTGCACTGCCCCAAGCATTAACTTGGTCTAACATGAGGTTCACTGTTTCTAAGTGCACATCTTGTGGTGTAAATTCTTGACCCGTAAAATCATGAAACAGCGATAACGTTGGATGCGTGCGAACATCGGCAATCATTAACTCGCCCATAATACCGCGCAAATGCTCCGCTGCACGTGCGCCACCAGTAGAGCCGTAGCTGACAATACCCGCCGCTTTATTATTCCACGCTTCACGCGCTAAATCTAAAGCGTTTTTTAATGATGCGGCTAAACTATGATTATATTCTTGAACGATAAAGACAAAACCATCAAGTTCCGCTAATTTTCCGTTCCATTTTGCAATACCCGGTGCGTCTCCTTCACCTAATAGTGGTAATTGATAATCTTTAATATCGACAATTTCATAATGAGCATCCCCGCGCTGATCTGCGATAGTTTTCACCCATTCCCCTACAAGCGGACTCACCCGGCCTTCTCTCGTACTTCCTAAAATAATCCCAATGTTTAATTTTTCATGCATGTTTTTTTCCTCCTCAGATTGTTTATGCCATAATTTTTTTAAGAACCTCATAATATTTTCCTACTTTCTCTCTTCCCGTTAAATCGTTAATTCAATCCGATTACCTGACGGATCTTTAGTAAATAGACGCTGATCAATCTCATCAACGATCACACCTTGTTTTTTTAAGCGTGTCACTACTTCATTTAATACCACTGAATCAGAATAAACCATCTTAAATGACTGCATACCAACACTCGACTGTTTCTCAGGCGGTAAACCTTCGCCCTTCCACGTATTTATCCCTACATGATGGTGGTAGTGACCTGAAGATAAAAAGAGCGCGTTACTACCAAATACACTAGCTACATCTAGTCCTAATCCCTCCACATAAAAAGCTTTCGTTTGATTTAAGTCCGCAACATATAAGTGGATATGCCCCATAATTGTTTCTTCAGGTAACCCTTGCCATTCACTACCTTCTATCCGATGCGTCATAAGACTTTCAATATTTAATGGCTCTGTTGCCATCTTGACTTGATTATCGTTCCATGTCCATTCAGCAGGATCGCGGTCAACATAAACCTCAATCTCATTGCCATCTAGATCACTTAAGTAAATGGCTTCACTCACTAAGTGATCCGCTGCCCCTATGTCAATATTGTGGCGAGATAAATGTACAATCATATCCGCTAAATCTTTTTTCTCAGGTAATAGCAAAGCAAAGTGATACATGCCTGTTGTTTGCTGATGCTTTGGTGTCACATCTTTTGGTTGAATCAGGGTAAGGAGCACCGTGTGACCATCGGCTGTTAATTCAGCCGTCGTATTTGTTTGAGATAAAACTTTAAACCCAATAACCGTCTGATAAAAGGTGAGTGACCGTTGTAAATCACTTACCTTTAATGACACATCGCTGACAAATGTTGTTGGTTTTTCATGGCAGCCCATTGTATTTCCTCCTCTCCATCTTTTATGATGGATTGATTTCTTTTTGTATTTAACTTACTTTATGTAACTTACTATATATTATTAATTAATGTTCGTTAAGTAATTAATTTAATATTTGTTGTTAAGTTTCGATATATGTTATAATGCTATTAAAAGAGGTGATGACTATGACTCAACCAAACATTTGCCCCAAATTCGAAAAAGCCATTTCTATCTTAAGCCAGCGCTGGACAGGTCTCGTCATTTACCAACTATTAAATGGTACGCAACGATTTAATGAGATCCAGTCTGCCATTGGCATTAGCGGCAAAGTTTTATCTGACCGATTAAAGGATTTAGAGCAAAAAGGCTTAGTGAAACGAGACGTCATTCCAGATACGCCTGTTGTTATTGAATACTCTTTAACTGATAAAGGTCGCTCAATGGAGCCAATCTTAAAAACGATCGAACAATGGGCTTTGGATTGGATGCAAGTAGATGAAACACAGCAATAATTAAATCAAAAGGAGTGAATGGACAAGGTCACGTGTCCGTTCACTCTTTTGTTTGCCTCTCTATTCACTTATCTCATCATACGTTATACTAAAAGGAAGCAGATAATTCACATATTCAGGAGGGGCAATGTATGACAACGATTATTTTTGATGTTGATGATACACTTTATGACCAAGCATTATCTTTTCATCATACGTTTAAACAATTGATTAACGATAACTACAGTTATGAAGATATTGATCAAATTTACCGAACGAGTAGAAAATACAGTGAGGAGCTTTTTGACCAAAGTGAACGCGGGGAAATTACAGTACTAGACTGGCAATTAGGACGGATTAAATACGCTCTTAAAGACTTTGACATTCCTATTGATAATGACTTAGCGAAGACATTTGATGAGCACTACAAAAAAGCTCAAAGTGACATTACGCTATTCCCTGAGCTAGAAGCCCTGTTAGATTATTTAAGTACTAAAAACGTCACTTTAGCCATTTTAACCAACGGTGAAGTTACGCATCAATCAATGAAAATTAAGCAATTAAAACTTGAAAAATGGATCCCTAAAGAGAATATTTTTATTTCAGGTGCCTATGGAATGGCGAAACCAAACCCAGAAATTTTTCACATCATAGAAGAAAAGCTACCAACAAAACCTGAGTCAACCATTTATGTTGGGGATTCATTTGAGAAAGATATTGTTGGAGCTAAACACGTCGGATGGCAAGCCGTATGGATGAACCACCGGAGACGACAAAGTAATACGACCGGCACTTTAAAGGCTGATGAAGAAGTTTTTAGTGCACAAGCATTGCTTGATTACTTTTCACAACGATTTTAAATTGTGTATTCATAAATATCGAAAGACAAAGCCTGAAGAATCGATTAACAATTCCTCAGGCTTCTTCTACATGCATATTTATAGTTTTTGCCACCATTGATAAGTAGTTACTGTTAGATTTTCTATCACATCAAAAATCCCTCAAAACATAACTCCTCCTAATGTTGATGTCCTCGATTCTAGAAGCGCATGACAAACTAATCCAAATATTTTTATTATTCTCTGTTATAGTCCCTTGCCTATTCACTACGCTATACATATAAACACCAGATGTTCTTCGTTCATTCCATTAATAACCGTATTTGACCATGATTTGGTTTAGGTAATTCATTATTTTCTAATCTTCTTCTGCAATCATGTGTCTTCCCACGATTTATCCCTCCGCCTTTAAGTGTTGTATTATCAGCGTCTAAACCCAGTATTCGTTTCCGTAAGAAATCTCTACTCGGTTCATTGATAATCCCACCTAACGTGTCGATATAATGCATGCAATCTATTTTATATTCTATAGGAGGACAACCATGCAAAAACACAAATTGATGCTTACTCTCTCATTTATAACACTTTTAATTATGGGTGCCGTTCATCTCATTCACACCTATGAACTGATTCATATGGCTAATATGCACGGACACGGCGATCTTGTCGTAAAACCTGAGTATTTTCAACTTGTTTCAATTATTTTTTTAGCTATTCCTATAATACTATTCATTATGTCTTTTGTTCTATTTAAATACAAACCCGAACATAAAAGCATTGCTTTATTAATCACACTCACATTGACCTTCGCCAGTATTTCTACCATTATGGGTGGTGATGGCCAAGTAGAGTATCACTTCTCACTCTTTATGGTCGTTGCGATGCTTGCTTACTATGAAGACATTAAACTTGTCCTTGTTATGACGTCGATTTTTATCATGCAACATTTACTTGGCTTTTTCGTCCCTGTCGTGACAGTCTTTGTCTACGGTGTCGATTCATACACGTTTATTATGGTCATGATTCATGCTGTCTTTTTGCTCGTCACTGCTGGTGCAACCATCTTGCAAATTCACGCAAAAGAAAAAAATATACGTATGCTTAGAGATGTGAATACGCATAACGAAAATATATTTAAGCGTGTCGTAGCTGAATTATCAACGACGAGTGATCATGTGTATGATAGCGCAAAAGTTCTTAACACCAATAGCAAGGAAACATTGACGCTATCGGATACTATTGAAAAAGCGATTCAGGCCGTGCGAACAGGTGCAGATCAACAGATGACAGGTGCAGATTCAAGCATTGAAAAACTGACAGATGTGACTGGAGCCATCCACCATATTGCATCGAGTACTGGATCCATTGTAGATGCTTCTCGTCTAATGATTGAAGAATCAACTGAAGGACAAACAATGCTTAAAAACACCACACAGCAAATGACGAGTTTCGATACGAATTTTAAGCAATTATCTACTATACTTATCTCACTAACAGAACGCTCAAAGGATATTGAAAACATTATTACAGTAATTACAGATATTTCAAATCAAACAAATCTACTCGCCTTAAATGCAGCGATCGAAGCCGCACGTGCTGGTGAAGCTGGCAAGGGTTTTGCCGTCGTGGCTGACGAAGTTAGAAAACTAGCAGAACAAACAGAAAGCTCTGCCGAACAAGTGACAACAATTATCTCAGATATTCAACAAGATGCCCATCAAGCTAATGACTCGATGACTTTAGGCACAAAGGAATTAACAAAAACCAAAGCAGCTATTCAAGACATCCGTCATAAGTTTGAAAAAATTATAACCGCCGCAAAAGATGTTGACCGCGAGGTAAATGAAACAGCGGCAACAACTGAAGAGATTTCTGCGAATGCTGATGAAGTATTACAAACAGTCGAGCAATTGACGAAGATTGCTTCAGAGACAGTTACTTATGCTGAAGCTGTAGAAGCTAAAGTAACTGATCAAAATAGCTTAATAAGTGAGACTAATCAGACGGCTGATTTTCTAAATCAACAAGTGAATCAGTTGAATAAGTTAATTGATGATTTAAAGGCCTCATAAATCTAGTGAACAAACAATGATATGACGCTATCGTTCTTCTTTATAAATTTCGCTGTTCGTTTTAGATTTGTTTAAATTATTTCACCAGCACTTTTACCTATACCCAAAATTTAAATGCCAATTAAACTCAGCTCATCTCATACCTAACATTCATTTTAGGGTGAGATGAGCTGAGTTATTTGAACATATACATCTTAGGTTAATAATCGCGAAGGCGTTGATTGGTAGCGATCGATCCTATTCAACGCAAAAAGTAATAGTGACTATTTTCCTTTAAACATTTTACAAAATGCCGATATATAAACTAGTCCTGTAATTAATAAAACAACATTCGCCACATTTATTTTCACGCAAGACCAACACGAGGAAACATGTATACCAAATTAAAACAGAAGAATTAGAAAGGTGTTTTTTATGACATTCAAATCCATTAAAACGAAATTAATTGCACTTTCATTTTTACTATTAACGATTCCACTCATCGTTTTAGGTGGGATGAGTTATCAACAAAGCAGAACCAGCTTAAACGATGCTGGTGAGACAAATTTAAAAAACAGTGTTGAGTTTGCCTTACTGATGATTGATCACCTTAATCAAGAAGTGGAAAAGGGGACACTTGACCGAGAAGAAGCCGAAGAGCGTGTCAAGGTTGCTATATTAGGGGAAAGGCAACCAGATGGGACTCGCCCTTTAAATGACAACATTAAAATTGGTGAAGAAGGCTACATATTTATACTTGATAATGAAGGAACAAGCTTAGCACAACCAAACATTGAAGGTCAAAACACGTGGGAACTTGAAGATTCTAACGGCGTAAAATTTGTTCAGAATATGATTCAAATAGGCAATGATGGTGGTGGTATTACTTACTACGACTTCCCTCACCCAGATAATGATACACAAATTGTTCCGTGGATTGCCTATTCAAAAGCAGACCCGAACTGGGGATGGGTTGTAAGCGCTTCTACTTATATGAGTGATTTTAATCAAGCAGCGAATCATATATTGCTTTTTGTATCATTAACCATTGGTGCGTCATTGCTTATTGGACTCATCGTTATCTGGTTATTATCAAATAGTATTGCGAGACCAATCGGTATTGTGACAGAGCATATGAACCGGCTTGCAGAAGGTGATTTAACTCAAGAACAACTTACGCTTAAATCAAAGGATGAGACAGGTAAATTAGCTCAAGCGATGAATCATCTCCAAATCAATTTAAGAGCTATGATTTCTAGTGTGGCTGATACGTCTAAATTGCTGACTAATCATAGTCATACGCTCAATCAGTCAGCCAATGAAGTAAGGACGGGATCAGAACAAGTCGCGGTGACAATGCAAGAACTTGCATCAGGATCAGAAAATCAAGCGAGTCACTCCACGGATCTTGCCTATAATATGACCGCTTTTACAGATATCGTTGAACAAGCGAATGAACGAGGTAAAGTGATTCACGAAACATCGAATCAAGTATTAGACATGACATCACAAGGTCAAACGCTTATGAATAGCTCAAGCAATCAAATGTCTCATATTCATCAGATTGTTAAAGACGCTGTGGAAAAAGTATCTGGCTTAGATCAACGTTCTAAAGAAGTAGCTAAACTTGTCGATGTAATTAAAGATATTGCTGACCAGACCAACCTTCTAGCTTTAAATGCAGCAATTGAAGCAGCAAGAGCGGGCGAGCACGGAAGAGGGTTTGCTGTTGTGGCTGATGAAGTAAGGATATTAGCCGAACAAGTAACAGCTTCTGTTACAGATATTACTCAAATTGTTGATGGCATTCAATCAGAAACGATAGCCGTTACAACGTCGCTACAAACGGGCTATCAGGAAGTAGAAAAAGGTAGTCAAGAAATTAACGACACCGTTAAAACGTTTAATAATATTGATCATGCGCTAACAGACATGGTTGATAGAGTAAAAGAAATCTCCAGTAATTTAGCTGAAATTACCTCTAACAGCCAAAAAATGCATACATCGATTGAAGAAATCGCTTCGATTTCAGAAGAGTCGGCTGCTGGTATTGAACAAACTTCAGCCTCTATTCAACAAACGAGTAGCTCAATGGAAGAAGTGGCTGCTAGTTCTGATGAGTTAGCTCAGCTTGCAGAACAACTAAAGACGTTGGTTCAGCAGTTTAAACTTTAAGTTTTTAGCGATGACTACATCCGTCACTTCAGGCTCATAAATTTTTTGATGTTTTTAGTGTATCAACGTTAAACTTAGATATAGGCTCAACTTTATTACATGCCAAAAACAGGAATGTCTCATATAAGACACTCCTGTTTTTTTATTTAATCATATCAATCATTGATTTGACAGTCACCTCAGGTAATTGTTTTGTTGTTTGATTGCCTCGGCGATTAAACGTGACAGTGACTGTTTCTCCCGGTAATAAATCAAAATAGTTTTTTGAAAAATATCCTTCGTCCTCTGTCTTTAACTCAATACTTTTGACGAAAGCTGTCGTTGATATATCAAAACACTGCTTGTCCTCATCACGCCGCACCGATAGTGTTGCTGATTGAAGCGTTAACTCTTTTGTTGGAACAAAGAAATGGTTCTTAGTATCTAACACTTTTTTGTCAACAACTAGTGCTACTTTAAGAATGACGTCGTTTTTTATAGCGCCATTTAGTAACGCCGCTATATCTATTGACTGAACACATTTACTTTCACTACTTTCTATAGTTACTTGATGTGTTTGCTGAGTGATGAGTTGTCCATCTAGATTTAATAGCGTTAAAACCATATCGGCTTTATACGTCTCTAACACATCTGAAATGGCATAAAGATGAAGTACATGATCCTTTTCTTCAATCGAAATTACTACATCTTTGAAAGATTCCTTTACTTGATAGTGGAGTGCTTTCCATCTACCAAAGTAGTCGATACTTGACCATGACGCTACAGGCCAACAATCATTTAGCTGCCAGTAAAGCGTCCCCATACAATAAGGTTTGTGACGTCTATGAGCCTCGACAGCATGCTTGATTCCTTCTGCTTGCAAGACTTGACTCATGTAGAGGAACGATTCAAAATCTTTTGGCTCAGGTAAGTAATTGTCCATATAGCTTTTAATGAGCTGATTTCCAGCACCGTTCTTTTGATGATGACGCATCACATCTGACTCTATATCATAATCCGATGGCTCAGCAAAAGTGTTCACGGTTTCCAGCGACGGGAATGACTGAAAGCCATACTCACTCATAAAACGCCCCACGTTATTATTGTAGGCGTCAAATGGCTGTTTGCCGTGCCAAACATCCCAGTAATGCACATCACCTGCTGTTTTCACACCTAAAGCATGTTGGACATCGTCACCTGTGAGATCGGCTAGTGGGGATGACGGCCAATAGGGTTCATTTGGCACAAGTTCTTTTGTTATCTCTGCTAAGACATCATGAAAAAGTGCCTGATAGTCTGCCCAAAGCTGTTTTCTAACTGTATCAGTATACTTTTGTTTCCAGCCCCAACCAGCTGTTTCAACAAACTCCGCCCAGGCTACATCAATTTCATTATTACCACACCACAAAACGACAGACGCATATTTCCTTAGTCGCTTCACTTGATCAATCGCTTCTTGTCTAACATTTTCTAAGAAAGCGTCATCGCCAGGATACATGGAGCAAGCAAACATAAAATCTTGCCAAACAAGTAGACCTTTGTCATCACAAAGCTCATAAAATATATCTTGCTCATATATCCCACCGCCCCAAACACGCAACATATTCATGTTGGCCGAAACGGCACTTTCAATCTCATATTCGTAACGTTCTTTTGTTACTCGTGTAATAAAACTATCATTTGGAATATGGTTAGCTCCCTTACAAAAGACAGGTGTATCGTTTAATTTAAGGTAAAACGTCTGACCTTGCACGTCGGCTTCTCGAACTAATTCAATTTTTCTAATCCCATGTTTAAATGTCATCTCTTTAAGCAACCGTTCTCCTTGAATCACTTTTACAGTCACATTGTAGCGATAAGGTTCTCCTAACCCCCTTGACCACCATAACCGTGGGTTGATGACTTCAAACGGTATATCTACTTGATTTAATCCATTGTTTAAGCTTTTAGGGAGAACTATTTGTTGATCACCATAACACATTAGTATGGTTACTTCCTGTGTGTCTGTTGACTCAACTTCCATTTTCAATGATAACCTTGCCGCTTCTTTACTGACATGGTTTTGATGAATATACACATCCTTAAGCGCTACTTCCGAATAGGCCACAAGCTCAACAGGCTTCCAGATGCCACTCGTCACAAACCTCGGTCCCCAATCCCATCCATAATGGTACGGTGCTTTTCTAGCAAACACACTTAGTTTATGATGCCCTGTACCACCTAGGTATGAATCATCGTTATCCGCCGGATAATTAATCCCACTTGTAAGCGGCTTCATCATATCGTGGTTGATGGGAGATTCAAACTTAATGAGTAACGTATTCTCTCCTTGGCGAAGGTGTTTTTTTACATCAAGTGTATATGTTCTGAACATATTATCTGTCTTTAATAACGCTTGACCGTTCAAGAGGACTTCTGCATAAGTATCTAATCCATAAAAGATGATCTCAATTCGCTCTTTTTCATAGATATCTTGTTCAATATCAACTGTCGTTTGATAAAACCAGTTCACCTTATCAATCCACTGAACACGTTTTTCTTCCTCTCCATAAAACGGATCAGTAATCAGTTGGTGCTCCATCAAATCCGTATGAATTGTTCCTGGTACAGTTGCTTGACGCCAACGTGTGTCATGCTCTTGTTTAAATTGCCATTCGGTTAGCTGTCTTGTAAGAATCAATTCCTCACCACCTTAACTAAACCATATGCGTTGTTTTTCTTTACCTGATTGGTAAATCGCATGAATCATTTTTTGTGTCTTTAAGGCTTCCTCTGGTTTAATGAAGAGTTCACCACCGTTTATTAATACATCATAAAAGTTGTTGATTTGTTTGACATGATTGACACCCCAATAACTTTTAACCCCTTCACCATAAGAGAAGGTTTCACTCGGATCGTTATCAGCAATAAATGTTCTTCCATCAAATAGATCGACCGTTCCTTTATCTCCGACCATTTTAACGCGTCCATGCTCACAATACAGTTCAATTTCTACCGGCGCATCATAACCGTAGTAATTAATTGTATGAAACGCTGCGACTGTTCCTGACTTAAACTTCACAACACCCTCGGCAGCATCTTCAACTTCAATTTGTTCATGGGCACGGTTGCTGATTGTAGCATCAATGTAGTCGATATCATCATCGACAAACCAACGTAATAAATCCAGTGTATGGATGGCTTGGTCAATTAATACACCGCCCCCTTCTTTATCCCATGTCCCTTTCCAGTCACTCTTACTATAATATTCATCTGATCGATCCCATGTAACACTTGCCTTTGCAGATGTGATTTTACCTAATGTACCATCCGTTAATAAACGTTTAATCAGTTGAACACCAGCATTGTATCTATTTTGAAAAATGACACCAAAATGTGTGTGCATTTCTTTTGCGACCTTTAACATATGAGCAGCATCTTCATAATCAATCGCCATTGGTTTTTCTGTTAAAACGTGTAGCCCTCTTTTTGTTGCATCAATTGAGACAGGAGCATGTAAATAATGTGGTAAACAAATATGAATGGCATCTAATGCCTCTTCATCAAATAATTGTTGATAATCCGTATAAGCCTTGCAACCCAATTCTTCTGCACGTGCTTTGGCACGTTCTGGTTTATTATCACAAACAGCGACAAGCTCTGTATACTTATTTTCTTTTACCGATTGGGCATGCATAGGAAAGATATTACCACAACCGATAATAGCGACTTTAATTTTAGCCATAATAAACAGGCCTCCTTAATTTAATTTTCTATATTGGCCAGGTGTCACACCGACTTCTTTTTTAAATTTACGCGTGAAATTAGCCACGTCCTTATAACCAACGTCATGCACAATCGCTTTAATTGGTTTTGACGTCACGGTTAACTGTTCTTTCACATACTCCATACGTAAATCTTGAACATATTGCTTGAAACTTAAACCGTAATGCTCTTTGATTAACTTAGAGGCATATGATGCCGATATATGATACTTATCTGCAATACTTTCTAAAGATAAATCATAATCTTTATAGTGTACTTGGATATATTGAATAATCTCTTGAACCATACGATTATTATCATCGGCTAGTTGAACTTGTATCTCTTGACAAGTAGCGTCAATCAGTTGATACAAGTGGTCTTCTAATTGATCTAACGTAACAAAATCAACCAGACGATTAAACGTAGTTTCTTCTAAAGCTACGCCCATTTCAGACAACGTTCTAACGACTGAATTAATGACATCAAAACAGACGGCTTTTAATGCATTTAAAGAGCGCTCACGCTCTCTTAAATTCTTAAATATAAGCGTTAATGTCTCATTAGCAATCGTTTGTTGACCTTGTTTAATCGCTTGAAGTAACTTTAGTTGTTCTTCTTTTAAGTAACCTAAACTCTCTTCTGTCGATGTCGTCATTTCATCAAAGAAAATCGTACTACTCGCTGGGTAATAACTCATATAATTATAAGCAACCATCGCTTCTAAATAAGATGTGTGGACTTGATAAACACCTTCAACAATTGTTCCCGTGACGACTGTTGGTTCAATCTTCATTAACTGTTTTATACGCTTAATATATGCTGTTTGGTCCGCTTTATTTTTACGGTCCATACCAACAATTAACGCTTTATCTGTTAACTTCAGTAAATCAACCACATACCCCTGCATGTCTTTATAGTTTAAGTGTTGCTCGACACTTTGTTTAAACGTTTTAGCAGATGCCATATCTAAGTGTAGAACAAAAACAAAATAATGCGGTTTATCTAAGTTAAGTTGTAGCGACGATGCCATTTCAGTCATCGTTTCTTTCGCCGGATACTCGCCCTTTAACAAGTGCATCCAAAACTGTTGCTGTGCAAACGGCCGGTGCTTGTACAATGTTTTAGACAAGGCTGCTTTGTCATGATTTAATTGTTCAAAAGCATGCATCAACTGTTTTATTTCATTAATCTCCTGATGCTTTCCTTGTTTTTGTACTGGTTTTACTTGCTTAACAAGTAAGTCAATAGGTTTATATTGATATTTACTTAAAACATAGGTAATGATCACGCCAACGAAAAATACAACGAGCAACATGAGCAAATAACTGGTTAGCGTCCCTTTAAATAAGCTGAACAATTGACCTTCTTGGAGAATACTAATATAAGACCAGCCATCATTGCTTTCAACAAGCTTCAGGGCGTAGTTCTTACCGTCAATAATTATACCCTCATCGTTTTTTGCCTCTTTAAGTATTTCATCAAAATCGAGCTGATCCGTTGAGAAATGCTCATCATTTATATATTCAACTAATACGTCCTGATTCTCATCTAATATATAGGTATGACCAACTAAATCAGATAAAGTTGTCGTCATCGCCGATACAAAGTGTTTTTTTTCGATCATGTACGTTACACTACCATGAGGAAAAAGACTATTTGGTACAATCGGTTGGATAATAGCTAAATACTCTCGTCCCTCACGTGTATTTAACACTTTTGCTTTTGGCATTTCTTCTTGAAATAAAGCAGATAGTTCATCTGCTGTTACATTGGTAATTTCATAACGTTTAATAAAGTTATCTGGCGCATGGTAGCCTCGACTCGTATATATTTTCTCTGGGTTTTGATGATAAACAAGGGCAATCTCATCAAATAAAATACTATTTGAACGGTACTTACCTAACTCTTGAATACCTTCATAAACATAGTAAGGATGTGTTAAATGATAGCTATTTAAACGTGCGTCACTCGATATCCTCGTCGCAATATTTGTAAACTCGCGTTTTCGGTCATTGATTGATTCGCTTACCTGTCGTAGATTATTTAAACTTGCCTGTTCCAGCTCTTCTTGTAAATCAGCAATAAAATTCACATACACAAACATCCCTAATAAAGCAAAGGGAATAATGAACGCCACGAAGTACGATAGTAAATAACGATAAAAGATTTTTTGTTTGAAAATAGTGAACATAACTTTCTCCCCTTGATTCATTATTCCTTTAAGTTTCTATTAATTTGGGCTTACTTGTAGTTTTTTAGTTTCAATCGCTGTACAGGCTCTATGTCCAAACCAAAGGATCGGATAAAGCACCAATGTGATACCAAAGAATGCCGTTAAAACAGGTAAAAACATAAACAGGTAGAAAATGAGTACCGCACTAATTAATACGGCGATTGTCTCCATCGGTTGAACAATCGCAATGTAAAGTGACTGCTTAAAATATTGCCATCCTGTTAATTCATATCGAACAAACACTGTCATAAAGATTAAAAAGCTCGCTAGAGCAATAGAACTAATTAAGATTAAAAAGAAATGAACGAGTGACCACTGAATGAATACTTCAGAAATTCTAAAATCAACAAAGAGAGTAAAGCCAATCAACACCCAGGTATAGCCAAGTATGTTCGCTTTGACAAATCGTCTTTTATATTCTTGCCACATACTGATATGAATCTTCTCGCTTTCCCCTTGAATCATGCGATAGACGGTTCTTGCCGCAGCAAAGGTTGCCGGAAAAACCCCTAATACACCCACTCCTAAAAATGTTAGCCCTAACCACATAAAGTGGATGAACATCACGTTACTTAACCATGAACCTATCTCATAAAATTTCTGCATAAAACCATTCATTGTTGTCTATCCCCTCTCGTTCATTTATCTAGTATAGCTCACTTTAAGAAAATTTCAATTACCGGTACTATCACATTAGGCTTAACGACAGGTAGGTTAAGGACGATATCGTCTGGTTCTATTTGTGTTTCTGTACTTGTAATGACTTGTTCTGGATCAAACGTTTCATAAAATACTTCAGAGCCGTCATGTAAAAACTGTGCATAACGCACATGTGCTCTTATACCTTTGATATGAATATGTCGAAACGGCCAAGAAAAAACATGGACATATAAGACACTATCTTTCTGTGTTAACCGACAATCAAGCGGGTCGGCAAACTGACTTGGACCACAGCCAACGATTGATTTTTCATGCAACCTCATCCAGTCCTTCACGCCATCTAAACGGGCCTGTGATTCAGGGTCTATTAACCCTCGTGCATTAGGCCCAATGTTTAGCAACAAGTTGCCTCCTTTACTCACGGTATCAATGAGCATTTTTAATATTTGTGAGACACTCTTCCAATTACCGTTATACCGGTCATATCCCCAGCTCTCATTTAATGTTTGACACGCTTCCCACAAAACTGGTAAGTCATTCTCAATTAAAGGTTGTTGTGGCTGATATTGCTCCGGAGTAAGAACCCCTCGCTGAATATCTAACCGATCATTGATTAGAATGTGGGGTTGTAACTCACGTGTTAAAGCTTCAATACCATAACCATCCCAGTCTTTCTCGCCTTTTCCTTTAGACCAGCCCCAATCTCGATGGGGATAAGAAAAATCATACCACATATAGTCTATCTTGCCGTAACGTGTTAAAAGTTCTGTAATTTGTCCTTTTAAATACGCACGGTACACCGACATATCGCGTGTATCCATTGTCCCCTTTGCGTCTTCTTGATTACGCAAGGGATGTAAACCATCTAAAGTAAAATCTGGATGGTGCCAATCAATCAACGAGTGATATAACCCAACTTTTAAGCCGCGTTTACGTGCCTCATCCACATAAATCTGCACAATATCTTTTTTAAAAGGGGTATTGGTTACTTTGTAATCGGTCAGATCACTATCCCATAAAGCAAATCCTTCATGATGCTTGGTCGTTAAAACAACATATTTCATGCCGGCTTCTACCGCCTCATCTAACCATGATGAAATAGCTAACTGATCGGGATTAAAGTGATCAAAATATTGCTGGTAAGTTTCCAATGAAATCTGTTCTGTCGTCATTAACCATTCATGCCTTGCCGCTAAAGAAAATAAACCAAAATGAATAAACATCCCAAAGCGGTCGTGCGTAAACCAGCTCGGGTCTTGAAATTCATCGGGCCAATTACTATAAGATTGACGCATCAGTTTTGTGCCTCCTTAATCAAATCGAATCTCTTTTCCTGTTTGACTGGATTCATAAATAGCTGCTAAGATTTTCATCACTTCTAGCCCATCTTCGACCGGCGCGATAGTCGTCATATGGCCCTTCGCACAGTCCACAAAGTGATTGATCTCATTTTGAAAACTCTCGTTAAAATCAAATGTTGGTGCATCTATTTTCGGTGTGATGTCTGTTAGAACATTATGCTGTTCCGTATACAAGCTTAGCGCAGGCTCAATTGTCGCACCACCTTTTTCACCAAACAGATGGACCTCGGTCTTATCTTCTTTGCCATGAAGTGTAAAGCTTGCGTCAACGGCAAGTGTCGCACCATTCTCAAACTTTATCATGGCTGTTGCTAAATCCTCTACTGTATTATGATCAGGATCATAGTCAGCTGCTTGATAAAAAGACTTATATTCAATATTTGCCCGATTGCCCAGGGCTTTATATGTGCTTCCAGTGACTGATTGTACTTTTGGCTTACCCATAAGATACCAACACATATCAATAATATGTACACCAATATCAATCAGTGGACCTCCACCTGAACGTTCAACATCACTAAACCAACCACCAGGGTTCCCTAGTACACGTAATGACGAAGCCTTCGCGTAGTACAGCTGACCTAAATCACCCGCGTCGATAAACCGTTTTAACACTGCGGTATTTGTCGCAAAACGTCTAACAAAACCGACTTGTAATGTTTTCGTTGATTTCTCAACTGCTTTTTGAACCCGCTCTGCCTCCTCAACCGTTTTACTTAATGGTTTTTCTACAAGTACGTGCTTATCATTTGCTAATGCTGCAATGGCGATGTCAGCGTGAGAATTATTCCACGTACAAATACTCACTGCATCTAGCGTATCCAGTGCTAGTAAATCTTGATAATCCGTAAATACATGCTCAATATTATATTGTTTTGCTTTCACCTCTGCACGATCTTTTTTCAAATCACATACCGCAACCAACTCGACTTCGGGATGATGATGATATGATTGAAAGTGCATGTCAGAAATAGACCCTGCACCAATAATACCTACGCGTAATTTACTCATACGTTTCTCTCCTTTTATTCGTAATAAGATGTCATCAATTTAAAAGCAATATCAGTGGCCATTAAACAAGGCTCAATACCTTCAAACTCAATAGATAGATTGCCATCGTAACCTGAATCTTTGATCATACTTATAATGGTAGGAAGGGGGATATCTCCATGTCCTGTTACTGCGCCGCGCAGTTGATTGTTATTTATTGTAGAGAAAAACCCTTGATTTAGTGGATGCTTTGTCTTGCGATAATAAAAATCTTTCAAGTGAATCATCGATGCATAAGGCAAACATTTTTTTACCGCATAAAGCGGGGATTCATCAACACATAGGAAATTTCCCACATCTAAAGTCAATTTAAAATTATCACGGTTAACTTTTGTTATAATAGTGATTAATCGATCACTCTGCTGAATAAAATAGCCATGATTCTCAATCGATACTGTTATGTCGTACTTTTCAGCATAATCAGCTATTTCCTGACACGCTGAAACAATGTTCGGTAACAGTTCGTTAAAACGGACAATCGTTGCTTCCCTCGGCGGTAAAAACCCAACATCAAACCGCATGGTTTTAAGTCCTAACTGGTGCGCAATATCAACATGTGCCTTGATTCGCTCAATTTCGTTTGAAAGCTCCACTCCGGTTTGAAGTAGATCAGAACCAATCGCATAGTTTGATAATGGCAGGTCTAGTTGTTGCGATTTTTCATTAATCGCTTCTATTAATTCTGGCGTCTCTAACAAATCAAAATTGAGCGGCACTATTTCAATGTGACCGGCCTCTTGTAGTTTCACCCACTCCATCACATCTAAAATCGACATACGGCCTTCATTCATCTCTTGCTGCAGACTGTATGAGCTAATACCTAATGTCATTGTATGCCTCCTATCGAATGATTTTGACAAACTGTTCGGTCTCATTAGACTTATAAGCCGCTTTAACTACTTCGAGTGTTCTAAGACCATCTTCTCCCGTTATAAACGGTGATTTGCCTTCTTTAATACATGTTAAAAAATCTTGAATAAGGGCTTCATCCATATCCACACCCCAAGGTATCTGTATCACTTGTTGCGCGTGATCATCATAGAATGTTGTTGTGTCTTTAAAACCATCGATTTTAATGGTTCCCTTCGTTCCAACGACCTCCATCAACACATCTCCCCACATAGGAAATGTCTTTGGCCGAGACCAACTTGGGTCAAGATTTAATAACGTGCCACTCTTCATCTCAATAATTACTTGGCCAGCATCTTCTACGTCAATATCATGAAATAGCGTAGCTAATCTGGCATAGACTTGATCCGCTTCATCGTCTAGCATCCAACGAACCACATCCATAATATGCACGATATGATCTGTTGCCGCACCGCCACCTGCTTTTTCTTTATCAATAAACCAACCTCCTGGAAGTTGTCCATGGTTAGCTGCATTGATTGCGATCACTTGACCAATCCCGCCCTCTTTTACATAATTGACGGCTTTTTCTACAGCGGGAATAAACCGTACAGGATAAGCAATCTGCAGTGTGACCTGATAATCCTCACAAGCTTTAATCATAGCTTTTGCATCATCTATCTCCGTCGCAATCGGCTTTTCACAAAGAATGTGTTTACGGTGCTTCGCCGCTTCAATGACTAAATATTTATGTTGATTGTTTTCACTGCACACAATAACCGCATCAATTTCAGTCGTGAGCAACGCCTCTAAATCTGCATAAAACGTCGTATTGTAGCTGTTAGCTGCTTCTTCGCCACGTTGGCGATCACTATCCCAAATCCCTAATAACGTTACCTGTTCTTGTGCTAACAATGCTTTGGCGTAGCTATGGGCATGCATATGAGCAAAGCTAAGAATCGCTATATTCATACGATATTTCCTCCTTTCACAGCGACAGATTGTTGACTTATCAACGATGTTTCTGTTGCCCGAACGACCGCTAAGGCAGTATTTATCGATACTTCATTAGCTTGATGAGGAGCTTTTTCATGCAAGGCATACCATAGATTTTGTGCGTTCATCTTTGTCGCAACGCTATCAAGAACCGTACTTTTACCTTGAGACAATACAACGGCCCCGCATTCGCTGTCACTTCGTTGGACAAGCATCCCGCGCTCTCCGGTGACCTCAAGTTCAACAAAGTCAGCTGCATCTGAATAAATGATTTGAACGTTTGTTATCGTCCCTTGTTCATGTTTAACTGATAGAACAATCACTGTTCGGTTTGCTTTATCACGCTTAACCGCAGTAATAGATTCAATCGGTGACATCGTTGTGTCTAACCACATATATAAGCTAAGAAGCTCTTGTGTCAATGTGTTTGTTTGACCTCCATTATGCTTATAAAGCGTCAATCGATTTATTGCTTTATCTTTAAAACCAGCCGCAATCAGCTGCTTACTCAGCGCATGAAAATGTGGTGCGTGAGCTAATGGGTTTACCCACTTCACGTCACCAGCCGTATCAATCGCAGCCTTTAGTTGATCAAAATGAGCGGCTGATTGAATCAGTGATACTGGTAATGCCAAGATATTTGCTTGATTTGCTATTGCCATGAGCTCATCTAGTGAAAGCGCATCGTCCATTACCCAAGTGATGACATCATCAGATGCGGGTATCATCTTACTTAATGCGTCAAAGCGCTCTTGTAATGTACGGCTTTTTTGACCGATTACTTTTATTGTCGACATACGCTTCCTCCTATTCTTCGAACAAATGCTTTAAATACGCTAAACCTAAGTGACTCGCCATGCGGCACTCTTCCATACCTTCAAATTCAAGCGTGAGATAACCATCGTATCCACTTGCTTTAATTAACTTCGCTGTTTCAACTAAGTTTAAATCACCCTGTCCTAAAATAGCCCCCCGGATATAGTTGCCACTTGCCGTATCAAACCACTTACCATTTAATGGCGGTGCGTAATAAGGCTTTCGGTAAAAATCTTTAAAATGAATAAGTGACGCATGTGGTAAAAGCTTTTTAATCCCTACCAGTGGATCTTCATCTACACACAAGAAGTTCCCTACATCAAGTGTGACCTTGAAATTCTCACGATTGACTTTCTCTAAGACACGAATTACCCGGTCGCTGTGCTGTACTGCCATGCCATGATTTTCAATCGTTGTTGTAATACCAAATTGAGCGGCATAATCAGCAACTAATTGACTTCCTTTCACCACTTGATCAAGGTGAGCTTCTAAATAACTAATCGTTCGACACTCTGGTGGCAAAGTAAAGAGTGTTACATCGTGGCGCATGTGCTTAATTCCCATACGGTGCAATAAGTCGACATGGCTTTTTAACCTTTCAACTTCTTCTAAAAATGCTGTTTCTGTTTCGTGAATAAAGTTTGCTGGTAACGCATAATTGGATAGTTCTAGCCCTAATGATTTTGCCTTTTCAACAAGTTGATCAGCTAGTGCATAATTATCAACTAACGTGTAACCATAGGGTACAAGCTCAAGATGATCAAACCCTTGTTCACTAACCCAAGTGACGACATCCAAAATATCCATTTCTCCACTATTAATCGCATCTAACAAGCTATAACTACTTAATCCATATTTCATCACATGTTCCGTCCTTTCTTAATCGATACATTATAGTTAAAAGACTTAACCAAGAGGATGTGCTCAACGATCCTCTCGGTTTGTTTTTGCAAGCGGGCTGCCTTTCACATAGATACCCATCTCTGTTAAGACGAATTCACTAAACATCATATTTGCCCATGAGAACCATGGTCGAGTATATTGATTGGGATCACTCACATGAAAACCTTCGTGCATCAATTCTGTTCCAGCATCCGTATGAAGAAAATGATCTATTATCCGCTCTCGCTCTGCTATATCAGTGGTCGTCATACCTTCAATCGCAAGGGCAATATGCCAAATATATTCAGGTGGTGTATGCGGACTGCCAATCCCTTTAGCCACATCACCTTCGTAGTAATAAGGATTATGCTTACTTAATAAGAACTTACGCGTATTCTGGTAAATTGGGTCCTTTTCATCTAAATAACCTAAATACGGTGCTGACAGTAGACTCGGTACGTTCGCATCATCCATTAAGACATAATTCCCATAACCATCTGTTTCATAGGCATATATGTCACCGAACTCCGGATGATTCACTTTTCCATATGTTCGAATGCCCTCTTCAATTTCTTTCCTTAAATTTTCTGCGGATTGCTCTAAATCGACATCGCTAAACACTTTACTAGCGATTTCTGCTACATAACCAAGTACGACAACTGCAAACATATTTGAAGGAATTAAATAGCCATACTGACAGGCATCGTCACTCGGGCGAAAACCACTCCAGGTCATCCCTGTTTCTTTTACTGGTGCACCTTTCCCGTTATGAGAAAGGGTGTCTTGGGCCGGACAGCCTGTACGAACAAAGCTGTAGTCTGATTGGTCATGATTTTGCTCTAGTCTCCACGTAGCAATAATCGTCTGAAGCGCTTTTTTAAAGTCCGGCGTAAAAACATCTGTGTGACCGGTAGATTTCCAGTAAAGGTAAGCAAGTTGAATCGGATAACATAATGAATCAATTTCATATTTACGCTCCCACATCCAATCCGTCATATACGTCTCATCATCGTGATAACGGGCACCATTTGGTGCTTGATTAAACGCATTAGCATAGGCATCGTGATTAATGAAGTTGATTTGTTGATGAACCACACCACGAATCATATCTCTAAATCCATTATCTTTTTCAGCAAGGATCAAATATGGGCGTACTTGTGCTGCCGAATCCCTGAGCCACATTGCCGGAATATCACCCGTAATGACAAATGTGTCGTCACCATGTCGTTGAATCGTCGTTTCATACGTGTTTTTAAAAGCTTTTTCAAACATCCGCCCAATTTTAGGCGTCGCATGAAAATGTTCTTTTACCTCTTGAATTAAATCCAACATGACTGTTGGTAATGTTGTTGTCATTATTTACTCACCTCACTTGACTTGATACCGACTGTGAACACTTCATGGCCATTTACCTTCACATCGTTACTTATTAACGGCTGATGTTCACGCTCAATCACATCACTTTGATAATAGGTCCATTTTTCATCTGCATTTAGGTTAAGACGATGTTGTTGATGATCTAAATTGACATAACGAAGCATGACATCGCCTGAGGCCTCGGCTACTTTTACATTTGAATAGCTCAGTGCCTTCGTCTTATCAACACCAATAAAGCGGTGTGTCGCTGGATATGTGCCACCTTGTACAGGTAACGCTTTTGTTATAACCGGTGTCTGGAATGCATGTGCTAACTGATAGGCATCAAAACGTTCTGCTTCACCACTATGCGGGATGATACGATATTCAACCGTTTGTTCACCTAAACATTGTGCCTTCGGTGTTGGAAAATGTCCCCAGTCTCCTAGCTCACCAACCGCTCGCAAGAGCGTGACGGCAATCGTTGTCTCTTGTGATGAGAGAATTTCATACTCGTTTAACCCTTTATTCGCAATACACAAACCCTGTTGAACGCTTGACACATCGACATAACCTTGTTGGTGTTGTGAATAATCTGGATTCGTCCACTCGCTGTTCGGTGTGTTTTGACGTTTAGCTGCTTCAAACACACTTTCCGCATAATGATGTTCTGTTTTCATAGCCGTATTAAATAATGCACGCAAGCGATGATCTTTTATATTATTATTTAACGTTGTTTTCACATCGACATACGTTGCTTGATGCGACAGTGTCACGAAGGTTTCAATTTTTAATGGTTTCTCTTTAAGCGACCGTTCAGACTGTCTATTTGTAAACCAGACAAGCTCTTTTTGTTCCTGTTCTAACGTCTCTTGCGCTGATTCAGGCAATAACCATTCGTGTGTGATTTTATACGTTGCTGAAATAGGAGAATCTTCGACTAATTCTATTTGTGCTACTTCGTTTTCTGTCGTTCGAACGAGGCCATCACTCGATTGTTTATACATGTATTCATTACCAATATCACCGGTATCTTCATATACATTTAATCCTCGGTATTTTTTAGCTGTACGCTTGTCTGTTATATTAAGTGAACCATTCTGAGCAATTTCTACAGTTAAATAGTCATTCTCCATCTGGCATGCCTTATTCACAAGTGAGGTTGCAGGGCAATCACCTTTAACGAGCGCAAAGACTTGATACCCAAGAGCCGGAAGTGCTTGTGCATTAAAAGTGAGCGTCACACGACGTGCCATATAAGGCTGTCTAAATCGATCATCTGGTAAATCATAGTCAAATACGAGACCTTGGTCTTCAATTTGAACCGGATACACATTTTTATGCTCATCAGTAACGACAAACCCATCGACACTAAGCTTTCTTAATGATGCTTTATTGACACCATCTCGGTAATAAGCTCGTTTTAAATCTAACGTTACTGTTACAGTATCTGTTCTGGGGTCACCCAGTGTATTAAAGACAACGAAAGGATAGACTTCCTCATCATCAAACACATCTGTATGAATATGTTTGATGATTTCCTCTAAAGTACGGTCAATCAACATCTCAGTAAAATGCTCGCTCTTTTTAAAACGTGTCACCATCTCATCATGCACTTCATCGACACTGCAGCCACATATGCTGTCATGCGGGTGATTCTGCATCAATGTCTTCCATGCGTAGGCAAATAAATCATGATCATACGTCTGATCAATTAAATAGCGAAACGCGGCAAGTGGTTCAGCCACTTTTTCTAATAATGTTTGTGTTTTTTCATTCATTTGTTTTAAGTACACGCGAGAAGACGCCGTATTGACAAGCGTTCCCCAACCATCCGTGTGTTGAGAGCGTAACTCTCCTTCAACGACTTTTAAGTCTTGCTCTTTTGTTTCCTTTGTGATTGCATCAATATAATCATTGAAAGATGAATGAACAAACGTATAGTCTGGATAAAGGCGGTTAGCTAAGGCAATCGCTTCCGATAAATTCATTTGAATCGGTTGATGATCACAACCGTTGAGCATTAATAGATGTGTGGTCGATGCAAATGTTTCAAGGTTTTTTAAGTGCTCGTCCCAATAACGCATCGCTTTTTCTTCATCTACCGGAATTTCATTTCCGTTACAATACCAATTCGCAAATAAAATGCCTGTGACCTCCGTACCATCAGGAGATTGCCACTTCATCTCAGAGTAAGGTGATTCATAAGCACTTGCGTCAATCACCGCATTATTAAAGCCAGTTGGCTTAACTCCACGTCCAAAAGCTGCGGCTTTTATATCTGCTTGTTGTAAAATTTGTGGTGCTTGACCGATGTTGCCGAATGAATCTGGGAAATAGCCGATTTTACTAAGTCCTCCCCATTTTTTCGCATCACGCATACCGTATTGTAAATTGCGCACATTTGCTTCACTACTCGTTAAAAATTCATCTTGCAGTACATACCATGGGCCTACTTCCAATCTGCCCGCTTCTATTAACTTTTTAATTTGATCTGCTTTTTCTGGCCTTACTTGTAAATAATCATCTAAAATAATCGTTTGACCATCTAAATGAAAACTTTTGAAGTTCGGATCTGTTTCCAACGTATCTAACAATTGGTCCATCACTTCAATTAGTAAATAGTGATGTTTTTCATAAGGTAAATACCATTCCCTGTCCCAATGGGTATGAGAAATAATGTGTACCGTTTTCTTTTTATTCATGAGGTTCCCTCCACCTATTGTTTATGTATGACCGGTGGGGCATCAGCCCCACCAGCCCTTACTTAAACGTAATCAAATACGTTTTAATTTCATATGGGGCAATGTCGTCTGTAATCACTGAATCTTTTACAACGTCTGTCATAGCTTCTTCCATTAAATTCACTTCTTGATAAGTAGCTATGGGATAAGCTGACGTTAAAGATACTTTTCCTGATTTTCCTTTATATTCATGCAGACGAACAATTAATCCATCATGATCTTCTGCTTTTTTAACCGCATCGATCATAATATGTTCCGCTTCACACGTGAATAGTTGGTCTTGAGTGAAAGTTACCTGACCTGGTGTCAATGCCAGTGGATTATTCAGTGACCATGCTTCAGCAGCTGTTTCTGCCTCGCGCCAATCACCTACGTGTGGGTAGAGGCTATAAACAAATTGATGCGTGCCAATGTCACAATCCGGGTCTGGGAATGTTGCACCTTTTAATAGAGAGAGACGCATCACATGGTCTTTAATGTCATAGCCATACTTTGAATCATTGAGTAAGCTGACGCCGTAACCCGCATCAGAAAGGTCGGCCCACTGATGGCCAACTGTTTCAAATCTAGCCCAATCCCAACTCGTATTCCAGTGTGTCGGACGCTTCACGTTACCAAATTGAATATCATATGTTGCTTCTGTTTGACGTACATTGACAGGGAAGGCTACTTTAAGTAAGCGTTGACGTTCTTTCCAATCGACGTCTGTTTCATAATCAATGCGTGCTGTATCTCGATATACCACCATCGTTTGTTTAATGACTGACTGATTATAGTGCCATGTGAACATCACTTTAGCACGTAAAGGCGTTAATTCAACTAAGCGCACATCTTGTAAATCACTGACCGTCTCATATTTTTCTTGATAAAAAATATCGATATCCCACGCATCAAACATCAGTGGCTTATCTTCAAAAACATGTAACACATTACCGTTTTCGTTAGGTTTTAGTACCGGTTTTTCGGCGCGTTTATCAAAGAGCTTAGTTAAGTGCCCCTGTGCATTCCACTCGATATCATAAAACGGTGTACTTAGCGTGTGCCCTTCCATTTTAAACGTGACTTCTTCGTGCGCTGGTTTACTTTCATTTGCTGGATTAAAGCGGATAACTTTGGTACCTAAAGCTGGAATATCTCGCACATAAACGAGCCACGTATCATCTTGCTTAACGGCTTCTAATGGCTGATGGTCACTGTCTGTCCAAGTACCCGTTTGGGCCAAGCTATCTGTACACTCAATGACTTCATCTCGATTTGTTGTTGCGCTATTATAGATTGTATAAACGCCTGTTTCGCTCAATTGTCTCTTACTCAATACACCTTCAGCAGCTGTTTTAGCAAGAGCCTCTGCTTGTTCATACTCTAATTTGGCGTCTTCATAAACTTCTTTAATCGATGAACCTGGAATAATATCATGAAACTGATTGCGTAGAATCGTTTTCCATCCCACCGTCAAATCCGCCGCCGGGTATTGATCAAACTGTTTTGATTCAACCGCTTCCCAAGCATTAAGCCACTCTGTATCTCGATATAATAACTCAAGCTTTCTATTCATCTTTTTCATATAGGCCTGCGATGTATACGTCCCGCGGTGGAATTCTAAATATAATTCTCCATCCCACGTATGAACATAGTGATCGGTTTCGCTAACTGTTTTCTGCAGTCGGTCAAAAAAGTCTTTTGCTTTAGCTGGCTTAATATTCGGTAAGCCTGGCATTTTATCCATACTTCGCTGAATTTCCAGCATGTCACGGTTTACACCGCCACCACCATCACCATAACCGTATGATAGAAGTAGATCTGTATTAAGTTCTTTATCTTGATATTCCTTCCAAGAATCTTGGAGTATTTTTGGCTCCATATAGCCGTTGTACGTGTAGTACCGTGATTCTGGCCAAGGTTCAATCGTTGTAATGAAGTGCGTTAACACTTCACTGCCATCAATCCCACGCCAATTAAATGTGTCGTGTGGCATCCTGTTATATTGACTCCAACTGATTTTTGTTGTCATAAACGTATCAATACCTGACTTTTTAAGTATTTGCGGTAACGCCCAACTATAGCCAAACACATCCGGTAACCATAAATAGGTGCTTTCTTTTCCGAATTCTTCCTTTAAAAACCGCTTCCCAATTAAGAACTGACGCACAAGTGATTCGCCAGATGGAATGTTACAATCGGCTTCTAGCCACATACCACCGTCCGCTTCCCAGCGCCCATCAGCGATCCGTTGCTTCATTTTTTGATAGATGTCCGGATAATCTTCCTTCATATATTCATAGAGCTGTGGCTGACTCTGCATAAATAAGTACTCTGGATAATCTTCCATCAACTTTAATACAGTGGAGAATGAACGTGCTGATTTTTCACGCGTATGCTTTAACTGCCAGAGCCATGCCACGTCAATATGGGTGTGTCCAACACTGTGATACGTAATATCACTCTGTTTCCCGATGTCTTGAAGCTCTTTTTCGAAGTGTTCTTGAGCTAAATATACTGACTGATAAAAATCATCTGACCCTTTATTTAACCAATTGATTTCTTTAACAGCCTTGTTCAAGGCTTTTGTAAGCTGATGGCGAACAGTATCACTCGCATCAAGTGTCTTGATTGTTTCAAGTGCTGTCCAAGCATCAAAATAGAATTGATCAACCTTCGGATCAAGGCAAGCAATAGCAGCACGTTGCAATTTATATTCTTGTTCACGTGGTTCACCGCCACCTTCTAACCCACTCCATAAACGAAAATCTAGTTTCAACACATCACCAGCAACTTCGTTAAATAGTACCTCTTTATGGTTGGAATCAACACCTTGATAAGGCTCATCGTTAACATAAAGTAATGCCTCAAATCCGGAGTTATTTCCTCCGCCTGTTTGACCAAAATCAAATAACCCGATGACACGTTGGTTTTTCCATTCAGCAGGTACAGTCACACTTTGTGATAACCACGCGTAACAATCACGGCCCTTCCAATGGTCTCCAATAGTGATTGATGTTGTATGTGATTGTTCACCTATCGGATACTCGCCAACAGCAGCAGCGTGATCGATTGTGAACCTCCATTCGCTAATAGGTGTTGTATTCCTGTAGCGGTACTGACTTAATTCTTGTATGCGACTATTTAACTTATCAATCGTAAAAAACAACTGTCTTCCTCCTCTACTTAAAAGTAAAGGCTCGGCAAGAAATAACCGAGCCTTTTAGCTTCATGTTACCGCTTAATTTTGAGCCCAGCGATCATAGGCTTCTTGGTGAATATTGATATACTCTTCTACATTCATGCTCTTAATTGTTGACACATAGTCATCCCAATTAGATAAAGGCTCTACCCCTGTAATAAAGCGCGCTTCCATTTGCTCGATGTATGAACTTAAATCTTGTTGAATCGTATTCACTGTTCGTTGTTCATCATCTGTTAAGTATACAAGTGGGAACGGTGTTTCAGAAAATGGCGTGATTTTCTCTTCTGTTTCTGCTTGAATAAACAAATCAAAATCAGAACGTGGTTCACCTTCGACTAAGTCACCAAGCATAGGTGGTGTAATACCGTAAGTCGGTGTTAAAGTCGCACGATACTCTTCTGGCGATTCAAATCCTTCTGGTGCTGGTAGTGGGTTACGTGTACCATCTTCATTCGCTTCCCATAGATACCCTTCTGGTCCTTTGTCAAAGAAGTCACGGCCCTCTGTTGAATACCAATAATCAATCCAGCGCATCGATGCTTCTGGGTGTTCATTGTATTTCGTTAATGAGAATGTTCCTCTTACCATACCTGGATTTGCCGGCACAACACGGTCTTGTGACCATTCACTTGTAAGCGGGAAGAACATTGGGTCTTTAACTGCTTCTTCCTCAGGTTGTCCTGTTGTAAAGAATGAGAACCAATCTGGGAATAAACCGATACGATTTTCTTGACCTTTTGCTTTTTTCTGTTCATCTGCTTGAGAGAATGTTTCTGGGTCTAATAATTTTTCGTCATAAAGTTTATTCATAAATTCTAAGTATGCTTTATAGTTGTCAGTCATCGGTGCGTAACGTACCTCACCGTCATGCTCTTCAATGCCCCACTCTTTCATACCAAAAGCAGCCATTAGCCATGCGCGGCTACTGTTCATTTGAACGTCTGTCAAAGGAATGGTGTCATCTTGACCTGAGTTATTAGGGTCTTCATCTCTAAAACGAACCAATAGGTCATAAAATTCATCTACTGTCTTAGGTAATTCTTCTACTCCTAAGTTTTCTAACCACTCACCGCGGTACCATAATGGCCCACGTGCCCACACAGCCGTTGGGTGGTTATTAATAAATGGCAAGGAATAAATGTTACCATCCGGCGTTGTAACCGAACGTGCAATCTCTGGGTTCTCATCCATTAAAGCTTTTAAGTTCGGCGCATACTCATCAATTAAATCGTTGAGTGGTAATAACACACCTTGACGGCCGTAATCCACTTCCATACCGGGTGTTAAATTACCTGTACCTGCCCCTAAAATAATATCTGGTAAATCTTGGCTAGCGAAAGCTAAGTTTAGACGTGTTTGGAAATCACTTACTGGTGGTGTGATATATTCAAATGTCATATTTGTCATCTCGCTATATCGCTTTAAAGTGACCATGTTTTTCCAATCTTCAATCCCAACACCTGGTGCCATTAATGATAATTTAATTTCCTCGTCCACAATCGGGAACCCTTCTTTATGAACAGCGACTTCTCCGTTTGTTTCTTCACTTGTACCATTCACATCAGACGTATCATCGCCACATGCGACAAGAACGCTTAATAGTACTAATACCATTGAAAAGCTAAGTAATAATTTCTTCATAATTTAAACCCTCCTATTTTTAGATAATCATTATGTTTACCTTATGATACTACCGTTACGCGTTCGTGCCCCACCCCCTTTAATAGCTGTCAAAATTATTCTTTAATAGAACCAATCATGACACCTTTAACAAAGTATTTTTGTAGGAATGGATAAACAACAATGATAGGTAAGGTCGACACAATCATGACCCCATATTTAATAATCGCCGCCAACTGTTGCTGACTATGAATAAACTCAGCCATTCCTCCGGTCATACTGACACTATTTGATGACATTTCTTGAAGCACTAAAATTTCTCTAAGCACTAACTGCAATGGATAGAGACTGCGGTCAGCTAAATAAATAAGTGCGTTAAAGTAGCTATTCCAGTGACCAACACCATAAAATAGCGCCATAACGGCAATGATTGGTGCGGATAATGGAATAATAATTTTGACGAACAGCTTAAAGTTTGATGCGCCATCAATCGTTGCCGCTTCTTCTAATCCTCTTGGAATCGTTGATTGGAAGAACACACGAGTAATAATAATGTTCCATAACGCAACGGCGTTCGGTAACACCATCGCCCAAACCGTATCAATCAGTCCTAAGTTCCTAACGACCAGATACGTTGGAATTAACCCACCATCAATAAACATCGTTAATACAAACATTAATGTGAAAAATCTTCGGCCATAAAAGTCTTTTCTAGATAAGGCGTACGCTGTCGGTAACGTAAAAATCAAGTTAATAAACGTACCAAAGACGGTATAAAAGATCGTCATCATATAGCCACGCCAAATGGCGTCGTTTTGTAAAATAATCCTGTATCCTTCAAATGTAATATCTTTTGGCCAAAGCCACATTTCACCTGAGTTTACCGCAGCTGGGTCACTGATCGATGCACTGATGATATAAATCAAAGGATATAAAACAATCAATAATGCAAAGGTCAAAGCGACATAGACAAAACCCATAAATACTTTATCTGCTTTTGTCTCATTAATTTTATTAAGATCCAAAACAATCCCTCCTTACCATAAACTTGTCTCACTCGTTTTCTTCGCAATATGGTTGACTGTAATCAGTAGAATCGCATTGATTACGGCATTAAATAAACCAATCGCGGCGGCGAAGCTGTACTGTGCATCTAATAGACCTGCCTCATACACAAAGGTTGCGATAACATTTGAAGCAGATTTATTGAGCGGATTTTGAAGGAGTAAAATCTTTTCAAAGCCCATCGCCATAATATTCCCGAGATTCATAATTAAAAGAATGGTCATCGTCGGTATGATGGTCGGAATATTGATATATAATATCCGTTGTAAGCGTGTCGCTCCATCAATAATGGCCGCTTCGTGTTGTTGCGGGTCAACCCCTGAAAGGGCAGATAAGTAAATGATCGTACCCCACCCTGTACTCTGCCAAACACCAGAGAAGACATAGACGGTTTTAAACCACTTCGGATCACTCATAAATGGAATAGGCTCAAATCCTAATAATTGAATGAAACTGTTAATGATACCTGTTGTCGGTGATAAAAAGGCAATAATCATCCCGGCTATAACAACAACAGAAATAAAGTGTGGTGCGTATGTCACGGTTTGCACCGTTCGTTTGTATGCGCTGTCTTTAACCTCATTTAATAATAAGGCCAAGATAATCGGTAACGGAAAACCAACGGCCAATTCATACACACTAATACCTAAAGTGTTTTTAATTAAATCCCAAAAGTAATAAGAGTTGAAAAAGCGGATAAAGTGATCAAAACCTACCCACTCGCTTCCTGCAAATCCTAATGAAGGAACGTAATCTTTAAAAGCAATTTGAATCCCGTACATCGGTATGTACTTAAAGATAATGAAGTAAAGCACAGTTGGTAGTATAAATAAGTATAGCTGCCAATTTTGAATAATCTTTCTGTTTTTCTTTTTTGTTCTCACACGTGGTATATCCTGGACATGGGATATAGGCGGCGCTTGTTGTTTCATGATTAAACCTCCTACTTATTTTTGGCTTGTTTTGCTACACCAAATGTAAGCGGATTCAATAATTGTTTCAATATGTCGAACTTATTTATTTGTGAATCACCATATGTCTTGTAAAGAACAATCGTTGATTTACCAAGGTTTTAACCTGAAAAAAGTATGTATTTATTTCTTAATATGTATTAATTGAAAGCCTTTACAACGCATGCTTTGACTATTTATTGTGTACCGAGACAAAATAAAAATCAAGTAGACAATAAAATCTATTTATTACATATTGCCTCTGTTATTCTTAACTTATAGAGTAAAGGTAAGCAAGTTAATTCGCTCAATTTAGGAGGCAAAAAGAACATGAACAAACTCATTGGTATTGATATTGGTGGAACCAAAGTAGCCATCGGTTTACTCAATATAAACGGCACACTTTTAGCTAGAAAGACAATCCCAACAGACCAGTCACTTTCACCTGAAGCCATGATTAAAGAAATCTATCAACAGACTGTCATATTAATGACAGAAAACAACACAAAAAAAGAACACCTTTTAGGTGTGGGTATCGGTGCACCCGGTCCCATTGATACTAAAACAGGGCAAATCACTTCGCCACCTAATCTTCCTACTTGGCGAAATATTCCGGTCGTTGAATTATTTAGACAGCATTTCCACTTACCTATTTACTTCGAAAATGATGCAAGTGCTGCAGCACTTGCAGAAAAATGGCTAGGTGCTGGTCGTGAGGAAAGTGATTTTGTGTATATGACGATAAGTACCGGCATTGGCGCGGGTATTTATTCTAACAATCAACTCTTAACCGGATCTAAAGGGAATGCAGGCGATATCGGGCATACGGTCTTTGATCCTAGCTTTGGTAAATGCGTATGCGGGCAATCTGGTTGTCTAGAACATATTGCCTCAGGAACAGCCATCGCAAGAGAGGGGAGTCGACTGACAGGGACATCGCTCTCAACACATGACGTTTTCTCTCTATATAAAGAAGGACACCCACAAATCACAGATTATTTAACAAATGTATTCACAACCTTAGGGGCTGCTTGTGTCACATTAATTAATACTTTTGAACCTAATAAAATAATCATTGGTGGTGGGGTATCAAATGTTGGCGACACTTTATTCCTTCCTATCCGAGACTATGTTAGCCAGTATGCGCTCAATCCCGCTAACCGCAACACGCCGATTGTGCCAGCTGAATTAAACCAAGATGCTGGTGTTATTGGAGCCGCTGCTCTTGTCTTAAGCAACAAATTACTTTTATAAGCGCGTTTTAGCAAAGAACAAACAGCTGACCTAAAAAACATAGGAGTGAAGAAAATGACACAATATAGCTTTCCGGATAACTTCTTATGGGGTGCTGCAACGTCAGCAACTCAAACAGAAGGATCCATTGCTCATGACGGAAAAAGTGATAACATTTGGGATTTTTGGTTTAAGCAATGCCCCAATAAGTTCCATGATGGCGTTGGACCTACAGTAACATCTGATTTTTATCAACAGTACCACAACGATATCCAATTAATGCGGAAGCTTAATTTTAACTCGTTTAGAACGTCTTTATCTTGGTCAAGACTAATGCCCGATGGGGAAAATATCAATCCACAAGCTGTTGATTTTTATAATGATGTAATTGATGACTTGTTACTAGCAGGAATTGAACCGATTATTAATCTGTTTCATTTTGATATGCCGATGCACTTACAAAATAAAGGCGGATGGGAAAACCCTTCCATTATAGAGGCGTTTAGTCACTATGCCCAAACAGCCTTTGAGCTATTTGGTGACCGGGTGAAACGTTTTACGACATTTAATGAACCGATTGTGCCTGTAGAAATGGGCTATTTAAATACGTATCATTATCCTGCCGTGGTTGATATGAAGCGAGCTGTTACTGTTGCTTATCATTCCATGCTTGCTAGTGCTAAAGCGATCGAAGCTTTTAAAGAACTAAATACCGACGGTGAGATTGGGATCATTCTAAATTTGACACCTTCTTATCCTAGAAGTGAGCGAAAAGAAGATCAGCAAGCTGCTCACATTGCTGATTTGTTTTATAATCGTAGTTTCCTCGATCCGTCTGTTTACGGCTATTATCCGAAAGACTTAATCGACTTATTAGACCAATATCAGCTGCTGCCTGAGAGAGTCGACGGGGATGAAGCACTACTTAAGGCTAATACTGTTGATTTTTTAGGAGTAAATTATTATCAACCGCGCCGAGTTAAACATAGAGACGAACCGATAGATGAAACAATACTAACACCCGAATCGTTTTTTAGTTACTATCAAGATCCCCAGCGTCGAATGAATCCTTATCGCGGATGGGAGATATATGAACGCGGATTATATGATATTGCGATGCGCATTAAGGCCGAATATAATAATATTCCTTGGTATGTATCCGAAAACGGCATGGGTGTATCAGCAGAAGAACGCTTTATGAATGATGAGGGTATGATTGAAGATGACTACCGTATTGAGTTTTATCAAGAGCACTTAAAGTGGCTACACTTAGCTATTGACGAGGGGGCAAATTGTTTTGGATTCCACACTTGGACGTTTATTGATAACTGGTCTTGGCTAAACGCTTATAAAAATCGTTATGGTTTTTATCGACTTGATTTAACTACACAAGAACGATCACTTAAGAAAAGCGGCCTGTGGTATAGTGACGTAGCAAAAAGAAATGGTTTTAGCTATGATGACTAACATTTTAGCCATTGATATTGGGGGTACACAGATAAAATACGGCCTTGTCGATCAGACAGGTTTAATCTCAGCCATGAATAAAACAGCGACACCCCTGGACTTCAAAGATTTTATTGCATGTATTAAAGACGTGTTCCGACAGTTTAGGGCCGCTTCTTTAACGGGCATCGCAATCAGCAGTCCCGGACTTCCTCAACCTGACGGAACCATTGGAGGGGAAAGTGCCGTACCTTATTTGCACCAACATAATATTAAACAGGTGATTGAAACTATCTTTCACTTGCCTGTTGTTATTGAAAATGATGCCAATTGTGCAGCGCTTGCTGAAGTATGGACAGGAAAAGCGAAAGATGTTGCCCACGCCGCTGTCTTAATTCTTGGCACCGGCATTGGGGGAGCATTGATCCAAAATAAACAACTTTTTAAAGGTGCTAACCAACATGCAGGTGACTTCGGTTATATGGTACTGCCTAATACAGAGAATAACGGCATTTCTGTCTTTAGTCGCCTCGCTTCCACTGGGTCAATTATTCGACGTGTTGCAAAACAAAAACAGATGTCGATCCATGATTGGACAGGCGAAGACGTTTTTATACAAGCTGAGCAGGGGGACCTTGTTTGCCAAGAGGCGATTCATCACTTTTACACCATGCTTAGTCTCGGTCTCTTTAATATTCAGTACGTTTACAACCCTGAGGTGATTCTTATTGGCGGGGGAATCAGTACACGATCAACATTGCTAGAGGAACTGCACACACATTTAAACAAGCTACAACAAGAAGTAGAAGAAACATTAACCCTACCTAAAGTAGCTATTTGCCACCATAAAAACCACGCCAATTTGATTGGTGCTGCTTATTGTTACTTACAAAATGAAGGTGAATTACACTAAAGAAAACAAGTGCCCACTATAACACGGGCACTTGTTTTCTTTTCAACTCACGTACTTTTTTATCTTTTATCGTGATGACTTTAGCCGATTTAATGCCATATGTCCACCCGAAATACCTTTAACCGTGAAATTTGTTCTAAACTATTTAGAGCGTTCCATGATCCGAAACGATTCTTGTGCATCCCTCGCAACCACAATAAGCGCCACACCTAAAACAAAGAAAAAAAACATGCCTAGAAATAACAGAGATGACATCGGATTTTGAGCCATCTTCTGTTGTATACGAAAAAGCGTTAAAAATACAAACAATGCAGAAACACCAAAACAGCAATACGCTAGCTTTCGTGTCCGTTCAAAATATCTCATACACCTTGCCTCCTTTTTCTAACGAGTCTATTCTAATCCTTCATTCACACTCAATTATATCATTCTTCTTTTCAAATAATAACCATATTCTCGCGCGGTATTTTCCAGCTAAACAAATATCTATTGACATAATGTTTTTATCTATGCTATATTACAAATCGTAACGATTACGATTAGTAATGATTACGATTTAAAAAAATGGAGGTTTTCTATATGAAAAAAAAGACAGTCTTGATTAGTTTTATTATTATAGCCTTTTTACTCGTACTAACAGCTTGTCAAAATAGCACAGAAGAGGAACAAGGAAATAATGACATTAACTTACACGACGTACCCGTTCAAGCATCAATTGACGGCTTAGCTCACCACTATCACACAGGTGATACCATTGAACTTGTTGTTCGCGCAGATGAGATTAATGATTACAGAGATTGGCATTGGTATACACGAGTAGATGACAAAGAGTGGCTAGAGGCTTCTGATCAATCGCATAATGTCTTTCATGCAGTTGCAGAAACAAATGGATTAGAAATCAAAGCCATTTTATTTGATGATGATCACCAACCACACCTCCAGTCTGATAGTGTAACAGTCATGATTGATGACCATGATGATGACCATCACCACGAACATGATCACAGTCATGCGCATGACGAATCATCAGAAGCAGTATACAATGGCTACTTCGAAGATACCGCCATTGAAGATCGTACGTTATTAGATTGGCAAGGCGATTGGCAGTCTGTTTACCCATACTTACTGGCGGGTGATTTGGATCCTGTCTTTGAAAAGAAAGCTGAGAAAGCTGACATGACGGCGGAAGAATATAAGGAATACTATACCACTGGTTATGAAACAGATGTTGAGCGCATCATGATTGAAGGCGACACATTTACTTTCTATACACAAGATACTGAAATGTCTGCTTCTTACACATATGACAGTTATGAAGTATTAACTTACGAAAAAGGAAACCGCGGGGTACGTTATATCTTTAAACGCACATCGGGCGATGAAGACATGCCACACTATATTCAGTTTAGTGATCATGCTATTGCTCCTCAAACAGCGCATCATTTCCACTTATATTGGGGTAATGACCGTGCACAGCTACTAGAAGAAGTAACGAATTGGCCAACCTTTTACCCATATCGTTTAGATGCTGATGGACTTGTTCACGACATGTTAGCGCATTAAGGATCAGAAGGTGGGATGGAGATGAAATACGTTCAACATATAATCATAGTTTTTAGCTTAGTAAGTTTAATACTTGTAGGATGTGCTGCACCTACCGCTAAAGATGAAAGAAGCACTAACTTAAAAGTAGTCGCCTCTTTTTATCCTATGTATGACTTTTCAAAACAGGTTGCCGGTGACCGTGCTGATGTTTCAATGTTGTTATCTACAAATCAAGATGCCCATGTCTATGAACCAAGTGCTAAGGATGTGGCCACTGTTTCAGAGGCAGATGTATTCGTATATAGTAGTGATGAGATGGAGTTTTGGGCGCAGCGACTGCTTGATGCTGTGGACTCAGATAATCTTATTCCTGCAAAAACATATGTGTTTAGTAAAGCAAGTGTTCATGAAGACTATGATCATGACATCGAGATATCAGATAAACAAACAGAAACGGCTTTATCACCAATTAAGATTGATGGCCTACAGGGACACTATCATACAGGGGACGTTGTAACACTTCAAGCTAGCTTGGAACAAAAGCCAGCTGGTACAACATGGTTGTGGTACAAGAAATCACCTACGTCAGAGGATTGGACGCTGATTGATCAGGCAAGTTCAGACGTTTTAGAGTATCGGACAGATGGTGAAACACTTGAAATTAAGGCGGTATTACATGACGAAGCATCTACTATCATAGAAGCGTCTGAAACTGTCTCTGTTTTGATTGATGACCATGAAGGAATTGACCCGCACGTTTGGCTTGACCCTATAAAAGCACAAGACCAAGTAAATGTAATCCGTGATACTTTTATTTTAGCGGACCCAGAAGGTGAAGCAATATACACTGAAAATGCTCGCGTTTATAACGAACAACTTCAACAACTACACGAAGCCTATGAAGCAGCTTTTCACGAAGCAGAAAATAGAATGTTTGTTGTTCAGCACCAAGCATTTGGCCATCTTGCAGAACGCTATCAACTGAAACAGCTTTCGATTGGTGGTCTATCAACTGAAGTAGAGCCAAGCCCTTCACGTATCGCAGAGATTAATACGTTAGTTAAGGCATTTGATGTACCGGTAATTTACTATCAAAATGGCGCAAATTCAGCTATTGCCCAAACTGTGGCAACGGAAACGAACACAGAAGTTGTTGCCTTATATGATTTTGAAACACTTCCTAATCACGTTAATGAAGAAGACCTAAGCTATTATCAACTTATGTTAGATAACTTAGACGCTCTGAAACAATCGATTCACTAACATGATGTGTTGTCCCTTATACAACAACTATGTATAAGGGGCTTTTCTCATGTTGTATAACGAAAGGAGCTTATTATGCCCTACATTAGTATTAAAGATCTTGCTTTTAAGTATGGAAGCGAAACGGTCCTTACGCATATTTCCTTTGATATTCACCCGGGAGATTTTGTCATTCTAACTGGTGAAAATGGCGCGGCTAAATCAACGCTTTTAAGAAATATCCTGGGCTTACTTAAACCGACAAATGGCCATGTTACCATCTCTAAACTAAATAACCAACAGCAACCTTTAACGATTGGCTATGTGCCGCAACAAGTTGCCTCATTCAATGTTGGGTTCCCAAGCACTGTGTATGAACTCGTCCAATCAGGTCGTTACCAAAACGGCCGATGGTTTAAGCGACTGAATCAAGAAGATAAAGAACATATCAAATCTGCTTTACTAGCCGTTGGTATGTGGGACATGCGTCATAAAAAAATTGGGGACTTATCCGGTGGACAAAAACAACGTATTTCTATTGCCCGGACATTTGTGACTGATGCCGATGTCTATATATTAGATGAGCCTACAACAGGGATGGATAAAGCTTCGCGAGAAGCATTTTATCAGCTACTTAAACATAGTTGCACACATCACGCGAAAGCCGTTCTTATGGTGACTCACGATTACAACGATCTTCAACAATATGCGACCCGACATGTGGCATTAACGAGAAAGGAGGGGACACCTTGGAGATGTTTTTCCATGGATTCATGCAAAGAGCTTTCTTAGCTTCTTTATCTATTTCAATTATCGCCCCAATTCTCGGACTCTTACTGATCTTAAGGCGACAATCTTTAATGGCTGATACACTGTCTCACGTATCTCTTGCGGGTGTTGCCCTCGGCTTATTACTCGGTGTAAATCCGACATGGACTAATATTTTTATCATCATGATTCTTGCGGTCATCTTAGAGTATTTACGTACAATTTATCGTAGCTACTCCGAACTTTCTGTCGCCCTCCTCATGTCAGCGGGTATGGCCATTGCTTTGTTTCTAATGAGTTTAGATCAAGCGAAAACTTCCGTTAATATTACACAATTTCTATTTGGATCAATTGTTACAATCAGCCAAGAACAGCTAATTTTATTAGTGGGGCTATCGGCTATTGTTGCATTATTATATGTTATCTTTAGGAAACCATTGTATGTACTCATGTTTGATGAAGACACAGCATTTACAGCTGGATTACCTATTAAACGTATCTCCATTTTATTTAACGCTTTAACTGGCGTAACGATTGCAGTCGCCATGCCAATTGTCGGTGCCTTACTTGTATCGGCCATCATTATCTTACCCGCTGCCATCGCTCTTAGAATCAGCGATTGTTTTAATGGTGTCATTCTTATTGGTATTTTCATTGCAATTAGCGGAATGAATAGTGGTTTGATTTTATCTTATCTCTACAGTACACCACCAGGTGCATCAATCACATTAGTGTTCATTGCTATTTTTGGTCTTACCTTAATAACTAAAACGTTCTTTACGCATTTTTTTAAAAAACCAACCAACGGCTAAATAAAAATACAAATAATAGAAAAGCCACATCAAATGACGTGGCTTTTCAAAAGCTTATTTACCCAGTTTAATTACCTAGTGTTTGTTGTTCTCTTCCTCCAAGAACTTATCAAGTGTAGTAAACTCTTCCTCTTCGCCAAACTCGGTCCCATAGTTTAGCTTTCTTTGATGACCCATCGGTGCTTTATCATGCCTACGTTCCTCATCCCAATCTCTAAATAGTAACGAGAAACAAACCAGACCACTTAGCCCAACTAAGCTATAGACAAGTCGTGCTAAGGGAGCACCTTGACCACCAAAGATGGCTGCAACTAAATCGAAAGAAAAGAAACCAATTAAACCCCAGTTAATTGCACCGATGATGACAAGTGTTAAAGCAAATTTTTCAAATGTTCTCACTGCCTAATACCTCCTTTTGATGAATAACTAAGAATAGTATGCACCAGTAAAAACAAACTCATACCTTATTTAATAAACACTAATTACAAAAGAACAAATCACTGATCAGATTACATCATAGTATCAATAAGGTATTCCGCTGTTAGCACACCAGACGTAAAGGCTGTTTCTAGTCGTGTATGTTTCCCCGAGTCATCGGCTGTTAAAAAGGCATCTCCAGCTAATACAAGTGGATGTGGGAGTGATAGACTAAGATAAGGTTGTCTTAAGAACTTAACAGCCTCCGCATAACGCCATTTTTTTAATTGGGACACTTCGATTGCTTGGTCCACAAAATAATGATTTGATTTTTTTACTATCTCAGCTAATACGACGTGAGGTTCTTCATTAAAATGTTGTTGACTCCATTCACCTGTCATATACACACTAAGAATATGTTCATGTGATATGCCTTTATCATAATGATCCACCATTCGGATTATTCCCTCTGGTAAGTTTTGATCTAAGTGTCCTAGCGTTGGTAACTTTGACGGTCTTGATAATTTAAATATACCGACGAGGCATGGAGAAAATTTAATCTGATGAAGTGTGTTTAAATCTTCTTGATTAATCGGTACATTCCCATTCACGAGCAATGCTTCAGCTTGGGGTGCTGGGACAGTGACGATAAGCTGTTCTGCTTGTATATCACCTTCCATTGTTGTTAAGAGGTACCCCGTTTCTGTTAATCGGATGCTCGTTACTTCTATATTTAACATCACCGGCAAGTCGCTTGCTAAACGTTTTGCTAATTTATTCATGCCATCAATACTCATATACCGTGGGTGATTTTTACCGAACCACCGCACCACACTTCCTTCACTTAACCATTGATTCACCTCAGATTGAAAGCGTCTCGTACGCGCAGTGAAAAATTGCGCCCCATGATCCGCTTTTCCTGCATCTATACGACGGGTTGCCATTCTTCCACCAACACTCCGACCTTTATCGATAATAAGGAAATCCGTCTGGCCCCTTTTTTTTAATGTTTGTCCTGCCATAATACCAGACATACCGGCACCAATAATTACAATGTTTGTTTTTAACATGCTTTACACTCCCTTTAGATTTTTAGATGAGTACTTTTATGTCTAGGATATCATTTAACAAGCGACTAACTCTTTTACAAATACCCGCGATGCTTTGGATATTAACCTTTCTATAATGATTTATTTGACACCCTAGTCTCATTTAAAATTTAAAAGGTGATAATATATCGCCTTAAAAGAAAGAACACCATCAAATATAGGAAGTCATACTCCTCATTTGATAGTGTTCTTTCATAATATAACGCATTTTAATTTTTCGTTGTTTTTTTATTCAACAATCTTTTCATTGAAGCGGTTTGGTAGCTTATATGATTTGCTTAGTTCAATTCTGGCCAATATGATTTATTCTCTTCAATAAGTGCATTTAGCACTGAGCGTGCAACATTAACACTTGGTATCGTCTTATTTAAACTAAATGATTGTAAAGCTTTCTCATAACTATTTTCAATATATGCCTCAACAATTAACTTCTCGGAATTTAACTGTTGCATCATCAGCCCTTGATAGAATAAAGGAATCGGTTCTTGCGTTATAACTTCTGGTCCATTTTCACCGATATATGCTGGCACCTCTACCATAGCATCATACGGCATATTTGGTATAGCCCCTTTGTTTTCCGTGATAACTAAAAATCTTGACTTAGTATCATTTAAAAGCGCAACAGCTAAATCACTGATCCAATCGCCATGCGAACCTGCATGAAACGAAGCCTCATCCACTTCACCTGTTGCTAGATATTTATCCACACCCTCAAATAGCGCTTTTTCGCGCGTATTCATGACCTCATTCGCTCTTGTCAGATCAGGGTTCTGATGTTCTACGGTTTCCTTCTGCAATAAATAATACGTCAAGTACGTATTAGGTAAATAATCTGGGAAGGCTTGTAACATTGTATAGACTGATTCCCATACATGTATCCAACTACTAACAGCATGACGGTCACCTGTCGCTCTATTCTCTTTTAACCGTTCAATATATTGAGGTGGTAATAATATTTTGTGTTCATTTACGTAATGTTTAATTTCTTCTAGTAAATCACGTTCACGGTAAGTGATTGACGTAAACCAACCAAAATGATTTAACCCAAAATAGTCGTACTTAATTTCTGAAGTATCAGCAATATTCAATGAACCTGCAATCATATCAATAATTGCGATTGGCATGTCACATACATTTATGATTCTTGCATTTGGTCGCATCTTTCTACATGCCTCAGATACAATGGCTGCTGGGTTAGAATAGTTTAAAATCCAATGGTCTTCTAAAGCATATTTCTCTACTTGATCTATCAGTTCAATCATCGGTCCAATCGTTCGAAGTCCGTATGCAAGCCCACCGGGCCCACACGTTTCTTGACCAACACAACCGAAACTTAATGGGGTTTTTTCATCTTTTTCTCTCATTTTATAGCCACCAACACGCATCTGAGCAAAGATAAACTTAGCGTCTGTAAAAGCTTCTTCAGCATCGGTTGTTACAGTTAATATTACATCACTTTTCAATTGTTCTCTTAAAATCCATTCAACGATAACGGCTACTTTCTTCTGTCGCTCTTCATTAATATCATAAAGAACAACCTCTCTTAAATTTAATTCTTCACTTCTCTCAACAATAGATTTTACAATTCCTGGCGTGAATGTACTTCCTCCACCAACTAAACATATTTTATTTTTTTTCATCACGTCTCACCTCTTTAATTAATTTAATGCGTTTTTTACTTTCTCCGCTATTTCTCCAACACCTAATCCAAATATAATTTGAATATCTTTATCCTTTACGACTATGCCACTATTCTCAACTTCATTTATTTTTTCCTTAGTAACTTTATCAACATCCTTAATATTTACTCTTAATCTTGTGAAGCAATTATCCACTGAATTAATATTGTCTTTCCCACCTAAACCATTGATAATAGTAAGGATTTTCTTATCTCCTATTGATCCTTCCACTTTTGCCTCTGAATCACTAACAGTATTGGGGCTATTTTCTTTGCTCTCTATTTTTTTATCTTCTCTACCCGGTGTTTTTAAATTGAACTTCTTAATTAAGAAACTAAATAGGAAGTAATATAACATGATTTGACCAACACCTAAAGCTATTAATAATGGCCATTTTGTCATTTCAGGCCCTAATGCAATATTTAAGATGATACTGCTTAACCCATTCGTTGCTGCTCGAATATTTAGGACATTTAAGATAACCATAAATGATCCGGCAATAACAGCATGAACTAAAAACAATAGCGGTGCAGCAAATACAAACAGGAAATCAATAGGTTCCGTAATTGACACTAAAAATGCTGTAATAACTAATGGTATCAACATACCTTTAACTTTATTCTTATTCTCTGGCTTCGCTGTTTTAATAAATGCTGCGGCAATACCAATGTAGCCGAATGTTTTAGTAAAGGCTATTTGCATCCAGCGAATAGTATCTGAAAACTCTGTAATGGCAGGGTTACTCATTTCAGCCATAAATATTGGATAAGCACCAGAAATCGTTTCTCCCCCCATTTGAATCGATCCGCCTAAAGCCGAAAATTGAAACGGTGTATATATTAAGTGATGAAGTCCTGTAGGAATTAAGATCCTTTCCGAAAAACCATATAAAAACAAACCAAAATTACCTGTATCAGAAATAACACTTGTTAAACTTTCAATAACATGCTGAATAGGAGGCCATACAAGTACAGTAATGAAACCCACGGCTATTGATACAAAAGCCATCCAGACCATTGACCACCTTGTACCACTCCACATTTGAAGCCACGTTTTTTTAAACGACTTATCTGATGTTTTATTAAAAATGTAACCGACGATAAAGCCTAAAATAATCCCACTAAATACCCCTGTATCTAACACTTGCATGCCTAAGACAGTATTTTGTCCCGTCCCAAAAAGGCCAAGCATAGGATCTTTTTCTGCTAACTCACCGAAAGATTGTAATGTTACATTGTTAGCAGTTAAATAAATCATGTAAGAAATAAACGCAATAATAACGGCATGATGCTTATCTTTTTTAGCAAGCGCACCTGCAATTCCTATTGTAAATAAAGCTGCCAAGTTATTTATAATTGACATCATTCCGGCATAAATTAGATTACCTAATAACTGAATAGGCCCCCAACTTAAGAAAGGTAAAAGACCCTTCACTGCGTCATTAGTTATTAACACCCCAAAAACCATAATAATACCGACAACTGACAAGTACATTAACGGTTGAACCATTGTTTTTGATACTTTTTCTAAACCACCATAAATTTTAGCTTTCATCTTTTTCAACTCCGATCATTTTTTATGAATTTTGTTATATGGATCAAAACGTAAACAATCTCGCCTTTATCCAACTGAATATTGTATGAGTCTTCCGCGTACTTAAGAAACTTCGGTGCGAATTCTCTATGTTTTTCATTGCTCTGAATTAAATAATTAAATAAGTCTTCAACATCTTTTCTTCCTTCTACTTTATTTAAAAACATTCTTTGCGCTAAAAACTTTAAATGTGTCACTAAACGATTCTTATCGAATAAATCATGATCAATTTTTATTTCATAAAACCCTTCAATCAGGGCAATGGTTCCACTAACAAACTTCAATAAATCTACAGTGCTTTGAGTATTATGATTCATCATCGCATTTAATATATGAAGCGTTATATACCCCGCTTCATCTTGACCCAGGTTTATATTCAGTTTTCTATGAATATAACTAACAGCCCATTCGCCAATTTCATATTCTTTAGGGTAAAATGACTGAATCTCATGTAACATGAGGTTAGGGAGTGTAATGCCGCTCATGTGTCGCTCAATCGCAAAGCTAATATGTTCTGTGAGCGCCATTATGCCTACAGTTGTTTTTTCATAACCTAGTTTTTCTGCTTCTGAAATAACTCGATCCGCAATATATAGATGTTCTTCTTCGGTTGAGTTTAATATATTTAAAAATCGATTCTGTAGCTCAGACTGTACATAATATACTTTTTCAACATGGTGTGGATCTATTTGATCCCCTTGTTTTTTCTTAAACCCTAGTCCCGGACCTATTACGACTGCTTCCGTTTTATGACCATTTTCTTTTTCGAATTCTACAACGACAGCATTATTATTAAACACACGTAAAACAATCATCTTCACACCTTCTTTCTAATAAATTCAGACACATCACTTTCTCCTTCCTCAACCATACCTTGTGATAATATTTTTGATAGCGTGTGGCCATTTGTTTCTGTCACAATTAATAACACCGTCGTATCTACCCCTTCCTTAACCATCGTCTCATTATCAAACGTCACTAATAAATCACCTTCATCCACATGTTCCACACCCTCTTTCAACTCAACATTAAACCCCTCTCCTTCTCTTTTTACTGTATCGATACCAATATGGATAATGACTTGGATACCATCTTCAGACTCTAACCCTATCGCATGCTTTGTGTTTGCCACCATAAGCACTTTTCCACTAAATGGCGCCCTGACCGAACCTTTACTAGGTATAATAGCAACCCCCTCACCAAGAGCTTTTGATGCAAAGGTTTTATCACCTACATCCTCAATTGATATTAACCTCCCGCTTACCGGACTTTTTATTTTTATCACTCGATTTTCTTTTTTAAATAATTTACTTATCATTCTAACCACTCCTAAAAATAATTTAGACAACAAAAAAGACGCAAGTCAGGTAAAGAAAACTTTACTCTGACTCGCGCCTAATTTAATAGTCACACGTTTAATTTAAATTGATTGTAACTGACCACCCACAAAAATGCAACCCCTTTCATATTTTTTTTGCATATGTGCTTTGAAAAATATAAGTTAAACCTTTCTATCCTTGTTTAAAATATACGCCTCTAGTCTTAGTCAAAGATAACTCCAGAGCCCATTATCTAAAATCACTTCTTTCGATAAACTTGAACTATAGAAAGGAGGCGTACATGATGCGTACATTAATTTTACTTGTAATGGCCTTTATATTTGGTGCGATCGTTTTATCCATGCTCGGCCCTTTAATTGCTTTTGTTCTAACGATTGGACTCCTTTATTACGGCGTACGACGTTTTCTTTTGGCAGATAACGCGTTAGAAAAGATTGGTTTTGGGATTGTGGCTCTTATCGGCTTATCTCTTTCCTTATCTAACAGTCCCGCACTCATTGGACTTGGCGCTGTTGTGTTATTATACATGACCCTGAAAGCTTCACAAAAGACCAAAACAAAAACTAAAAACTATGATTGGCAAACAGAATATTAAATGAAAAAGGAGCGATTCACATGACAAACATTTTTACTCGTATCAAGGATACCGTTGTCGCTGATATCAATCAATTATTAGACCAAAAAGAAGAAAAGCACCCTATGACCCATCTCAATCAGTATATTCGAAAATGCGAAGATGAAGTTAAGAAATTAAAAGGATTAATTGAGAAGCAGTACCTTATTCAACAAGAATATAAAAAAGAGTGGCAAAGAGCTGTACAGATGGTAGAGAAGCGCAACCAACAAATCATGCTTGCAGAGGCTCATGACCGTATCGACTTAAAAGAAGAGGCAGAAGAAGATGTGAAGAATTACCAATCTCGTGCCCATCAACTAAAAGAGATGTATGATAAAACGTCAGCACAAATTGCAGATGTTGAAATAAAGTATGAAACTATGCAACATCAGTTAAAGAACCTCTATGTTAAACGCTTGGAGTTACGCGGTAGAGAAAACCTTGCACGGGTGCATCAAGGAATAAATCACGTTTTAAACCCTGAAAAAATTGAAGAGAGTCAAGTAACATTTGACGATGTAGAAGCCTATATTGAGCGATTAGAAAACAAATTATATCATCAACACCGTTTGCACACGCTAGATGCTCGGTTCGCTGAATTAGAAAAAAATGATTCATTTCCTCAATAAGTTCGGTTATCCTTATAAGTAGTAGGGTGCCTAGTATGGGCACCTCATGCTACTTATTGTTGATGAAAAGGGGATCGTCATGTTTAAAAACAACAAAGACCACATGCTACCATACGTCATACTGGCACTTATTTTATTTTTCTTATTTGAACTTATCTTTATCCAAACGAGCACATTTATTTGGTTAATGATAAGTACTGTTATCACATATATTGCCTGGCAACATAGTTATCGATCTGAAGGAAAAGTCGCCTTTTGGATTGGAATCGGAATGGTTGGCGTGACACTTATCAACACTTCCCTCTTTAAGTTTGGACTATTTGTCGTCTTATCCATATGGATTATCCGTACTTATCATCAAAAGCAGCATGTTACTTATCACCAACCGCAATTTCCAGATTCATCTCACTTAAAACATGAAACAGTTTTACTTGTAAATAAGTGGTTTGGGAAACAAACCACACCTAAGACGGGATATCGTTTTCAAGATATCAATATTCAAACGGCGATCGGCGAAACCGTTATTGATTTAACCGCAACAATCTTACCAAAGGGCGAGCCAATAGTAACTGTCAATCAGTGGATAGGAAAAATAGTGATTATCGTTCCTTATGATGTTGAAGTTAACCTCCATCATTCCGTTCTCGCAGGATCAATCAATCTCCTCGGTTATCAGGATGCCAGAATGACCAATCGTACACTTCATGTAGTGACACAGGACTACCATACAGCTACTAGAAGGATAAAGTTACATACCACCTTGTGGTTTGGAGAGATTGAGGTGAGACGCGGATGATCCTCTATCTATTACGCACCGTAACCAAAGCCATTGCCGGTTCATTATTTTTTGCGGCTATATTAACTGGTTTATTTTTACTTCATATACCTGTAGATGAATGGGAATTATTCACTAGCCCTTTCTTTCATACCATGCCATTTTTGGTTCTACTCATCGGTGTGTCTATTGGATTTGGGTTGATTAAAGGCTTGTTAGATAGCTTTAGACATCAAGCAGAATGGCAAGGTCTAGCTCAAGCGTTAACCGATCTAGAGAATGGTCAAACCCCGCACTATAGATCCTCTAGTAAAAATAGAGCATACGTCAAGCAAATAATGGGGTCACTCACGCATATTCATCAACAGCTAAAAGAACAAACGAAAAGAGCCCAAGATTTAATTAGTCAGCGCGTTGAAGACCAAGAAGAAGCAATTGAAAAACGCATTACAGCCGAACGCAATCGATTAGCTCGTGAGCTACATGACTCGGTAAGTCAAGAACTATTCGCAGCTTCAATGCTCGTCTCGGCTATCAATGAAATGCCGGATACGGATGATTCGACGATTCAAAAACCGATTCAACAAGTTGAACAGATGATACAACAAGCCCAACTTGAAATGCGGGCGCTGCTTCTCCACTTACGCCCTGTGGCGCTAAAAGATCATAGCTTAAAAGAAGGCGTAGAGTCCCTACTAAAAGACCTTTCTGAAAAAGTACCTGTCACTGTTCAGTGGCGCATTGAGGATGTAGATGTTAAAAGAGGGATTGAAGATCATTTATTTAGAATTTTACAAGAGTCTGTATCTAACACATTACGCCATGCGAAAGCGACAACACTTGATATTATGCTCATCGAACGAGAGGGGCAAGTCATTTTAACAGTGGTTGACGATGGGATTGGATTTGAAGTATCAGACCAATCACTTAGCTCATACGGCTTAAGCAATATGCATGAGCGAACAGCAGAAATTGGCGGTACCCTAAGGATTATCAGTGTTCCTGGTGAAGGAACGAAGCTTGATGTCAAGGTACCGATTATTAAGGAGTAGGTGATAACGATGATTTCCGTATTATTAGTAGATGATCATGAGATGGTGCGCCTCGGTGTCTGTACATATCTTTCTACACAATCAGATATTGATGTGATTGCAGAAGCAGGGAATGGACGAGAAGGTGTGACGTTAGCCTTAGACTTAAAGCCTGACATTATATTAATGGATATTGTGATGGATGATATGGACGGAATTGAAGCAACACGCGAGATTATTAAACAGTGGCCAGAAGCTAAGGTCCTGATGATGACAAGTTTCATTGATGATGATAAGGTCTATCCTGCCTTAGAAGCGGGGGCAACAAGCTATGTATTAAAAACGACCAAGGCAAGTGACATGGCAGAAGCCATCCGCCGAACCTATGCCGGTGAATCTTTTTTTGAAGCAGAAGTCACGAGTAAAGTACTACTAAAGATGCGAAACAAACAAGAAGCATTACCACATGAGAGCCTAACCGCTCGGGAAAAAGAAGTATTACTGTTGATCGCAGCTGGAAAAACAAATCAAGAGATTGCTGATGAGCTCGTCATTGCTTTAAAGACAACCAAAGTTCATGTCAGTAATATACTGAGTAAGCTAATGGTTAACGACCGCACACAAGCAGCGATTTATGCCCATGAACACCATCTCATCAAATCATAAAGGAGAGCGACGTCATGGATAAAAAAAGTTATCTAAAAGAGTTACAGTACTATATACGCTCTTTACCAATGCATGAGCAACAACTGATTTTAGAAAATATCGAAGACCGATTTAAAATTGGCGCGCTTGAGGGTAAGGATGACCAAACATTAATTTTAGAGTTTGGACCGCCAGACCAGATCGCCTCTCATTATAGCATGCCAGTACAAGAGGCCCATCAAGAGGCGCCATTTAGGGATTCCGTTTATGATTCCCCTCGTCAAACAACCCATATGGGCCGTCTCATCGTTGTGATTATCCTTAATGTGCTGTTTATCATTGGGCCGGTCATCGGTTTTTATGGCTTTTTATTTGGAGGATGGGCCCTTATTGTGACAAGTTTATTTAGTCCCGTTATTTGGCTAGCATCCTTATTTTGGCGAAGTCCTGTTGAATTATTATCAGAAGGCTCTCTTATAGCTGTTATTACTGGCGCTGCACTTATTGCTTCATCTCTTTGGTATCAGTTATCAAAAGGCACCATCTACTTAACAAAAAAGTATATTCACGTCATAACTCAGTGGGTAAAGGGGTGATATCATGCGCTTAACTATAAGTCTTGGGATTATACTTTTGGGAGCAGGGGTAATCGGTCTTATTTTCTTCGGCATACCTTTTACAAACCTTACCGATAGTTCATCTACAATGGAGGAACAGCTCATTGATAAAGAAATAATCACATCATCTGTTACGGATATTTCTATTGATGCCAATGTTGGATCGATTAACATTCAGCCAAGTCCTGATGATGCCATCTATGTTTCAGTTAACGAAACAGCAAAAGCGCAGCTAAATATGACATTAAGTGATGATCACTTTCTGAAGCTCACCTTTAACCAATTACCTGTAGGTTGGAGAAGAGTTGTATTAAATGTCCAAAAACAGCCACATATCACGCTGTCATTGCCAGATAATATATATAACAGTATGGTGATTCGTCTTCATGTCGGAGATGTAACAGTAAATGACGTGAGGATGTCGCGCTTAGATGTACACAATCATGTCGGAAAGGTATCACTAACCAATATTGTCACCGACGAAGCGGATGTTGAAGTAAACGTCGGTCAAATTTATGTCTCTCAAGGGGCGGGAAATTGGACGGCTAACGTAAACGTTGGAAATATTGACCTTTCATTACTTGAGACGCGAGAGTATATAAACGCTGAAGTAAATCTTGGCGCTATTGCACTGGCATTCACGGAATTCACAGATGCCTATGATGCCGACTTTCGTGTTGACCTCGGTAATATACGGACAAAAGGGTTTGGTGATGCTGATTTAGATACAAATAGCGAATGGAACAAATCAGTAGGAAAAGATGGTGTTAAAGTAGAGGCTAACGTAAATGTTGGCCAAATACTTGTTGAAAAACAATGAAAAAGCGTGCTTTCTTCTGAATGAGGAAAGTACGCTTTTACCTTTTATCATTAACCTTTAAATTCAGCCACAAGACCCTGTGTTGATTTTTTCGCATCTCCAAACAGCATTCGCGTATTGTCATTAAAGAATAATGGGTTATCAATACCAGCAAATCCTGGGTTCATCGACCGTTTCATGACAATAACCGTTCTTGCTTTATCAACATCAATAATAGGCATACCATAGATTGGCGATGTTTCATCTGTTCTAGCGGCAGGATTGACCACATCATTTGCGCCAATAACAATAACAATATCAACATTTTCAATTGTTGGATTAACATCTTCCATTTCTTTTAACTGTTCATATGGCACATTAGCTTCTGCGAGTAACACGTTCATATGCCCCGGCATCCGCCCTGCCACTGGATGGACAGCAAAGTTAACTTCCGCTCCATTTTCTTCTAGCTGCGCTGCTAATTCTTGAATAGCATGTTGCGCCTGTGCTACAGCCATTCCATAGCCTGGTACAACTAACACATTACTGGCAGCTTCTAACATAAGATAAGCATCTTCAACAGAGACCGGCTTGGCTTCACCTTGAAAACCACCACCAGTACTCGCTTTAGTTGCGCCAAACCCACTAAACAAAACATTCGTTAACTTACGGTTCATTGACTTACACATAATATTCGTCAGAATAATCCCACTGGATCCGACGAGAGCACCTGCAACAATTAACACGTTGTTTGAAATAACAAAACCAGCAGCACACGCGGCCATTCCACTAAAGGAATTCAGCAAGGAAATAACGACCGGCATATCACCGCCACCAATAGGGATAACAAATGTGATTCCCAAAATGCACGCAATAACAATGGTTACTATAACTAAAATATATGAATCTACATTTAGTGATTCACGTAAAGGACCAAATAACATGGCTGCACCGATCAATGACGCAGCGATTAGTACATTCACAAATTGCTGACCAGGGTATTGAATCGCCTTACTTGGTATCTTCTCTGATAACTTACCCCAAGCTACAATCGAACCTGTAAAAGTCGCACCACCGATAACGATCGTTAAAATGATAATCAATAAAGACAGGACATTCGCTTCCATATACGTATTCGTTACCGTATAGCGGTGATACTCTGACCATCCAACGAGTAAACTCGCTGCACCACCAAAACCATTAAATAAGGCCACCATTTCTGGCATCGCGGTCATGGCAACCAGTCTAGCAGCTAATGCGCCAACAATCGAACCAGCGATCATACCAACAGCAATCCACTGCCACTCTAAAACACTTTGACTAATAAGTGCTGTCACAATCGCGATCAACATCCCAATTGCTGAGATGAGGTTTCCTTTTCTCGCCTGTTCAGCCTTTCCTAACATCTTCAGACCAAAGACAAAGAAAATCGCCGAAACAATATATAAACCATTTATTACTGTTTCATTCATCATGATTGGTCCCCTTTCTTACCTGTATTAAACATAGACAACATACGATCTGTCACCATATAACCACCGACAACATTTATCGTCGCAAAAAATACAGATAACGTTCCGAGGATAATCGTCATGACTTCACCTTCGATAACAAAGGCGCCTGAAAGACTAAGAATAGCCCCTACTACTGTGATTCCCGAAATCGCATTAGACCCTGACATTAGGGGTGTATGCAGTTGCGCTGGTACTTTAGAGATAAGTTCAAAACCTAAAAACGAAGCTAATATTAAGACAAACACGAGCATCATACCCATAAGTTACCCTCCATAAATTTCTGTTAGTCGTTCGTTTACTACTTGACCATCTTTAGTGACGAGACAGCCATTCATAATTTCATCTGATTGATCTAGTGAAATATTTTGTGTTTCTTTATTATAAAAGTGTGAAATGAGGTGATACAAGTTACTCGCATACATACTTGATGCATCAAACGCGACTTCACCTGGCAAGTTATCCATCCCAACAATATCTACACCCTCAACTGTCACTGTCTCATCAATAACCGTTCCCTCTACATTACCGCCACAACCAGCAGCCAAATCAATAATGACTGCTCCATTACGCATTTGTTTTAAGATATCTTTAGTTACAATAACAGGTGCTTTACGGCCGAATAATTTGGCTGTCGTTATGACTAAATCTGCATTCGCACAACTTTTAGCCATTGCTTGTTGTTGGATTTTTAATTGTTCTTCTGTTAAGGCATTCGCATAACCATCTTTATTTTGGCCCGTCTCACCAAGGTCTACTTTGACAAACTTTGCCCCAAGTGAGGTGACTTGTTCTTCAACAACAGGTCTTGTATCAAATGCTTCAACGCGTGCACCAAGTCGCTTTGCTGTAGCAATAGCTTGAAGACCGGCAACGCCTGCACCAATGACAAATACTTTTGCCGGTGGAATTGTACCAGACGGGGTCATCATCATTGGGAAAATCCGGTCTAATTTATTCGCACCTAACACGACAGCGACGTACCCTGCAAGGGATGCTTGTGAGCTGATCGCATCCATCTTTTGTGCTAGTGTTGTTCTTGGCAACATTTCCATACTAATGGCATTCACACCTTGTGCAACAAAGGTTTTTATACGTTCTTTATCATTGTAAGGATCTAAAAAGCTAATACATAGTGATCCTCGTTTCATTTGCTTAATATCCTCTATTAAAGGTGCATTCACCGATAAGAAGATATCTCCAGAAGCAAGGAGATGTTCTCTCTTTTCTTCTAACTGTGCGCCAGCCGCTTCAAATGCTTCATCTGTCATCATTGATGAAAGTTGGCACTCAACAGCCACTTCAATACCTTCTAATTGACACAGCTTTTTTACCGCATCTGGCACTAAAGCAACACGTGGTTCGTTACTTTCTTTTAATGCTACAATTTTCATGGGCTCTTTTCCTTTCCGTTAATGATTCTGAAGTCAATTAATCTACTTTTTAAACATTTAAGTAAAAGTCAGACAGAATTTTCAGTCAATTACATGTAAATTTATCATTGATTAGATAGCGTGTCAATGTAGTAACGAATTAAAAATGTGAACAAATGAGCAAATTTTATGAAAGTCAACCACTAGAGCCAAAAGAAGTGCCCTATCATTTTTGATAGGGCACTTCCATTATTATTAAATTTCCTTTTTTTTAATTCACACATAGCATCATTACATCAATTGAAAAACTTCATATTTACTTTCTTACCTTTTTTTTATATAACATTAACACGCTCCCCAAAGATAATGCTAACGCCCCCAGAAATATTAGGTTAAGTGTGTGGGTAGCAGTAAGAGGTAAAGTCTTATTATTAGCTATTTCTTTTTCAAAATCATTTGCGTTACTATCATTAGCGGAACTACCATTGTTTAAAGTAGTGTTTCCTTCCTCCTTTATTCCATCTGACTCTTTTTCTTGATTGTCATTTTCTAAACTTTCATCATCTTCACTTTGGTTATCTTCTACATCAGGTATTGTCTCATTAGAGTTAGCGTCTCCTAGAATCGGTACCTGCACAATCGTACTTCTGTCACTCTCTGTAGACACTTTAACAATATCATACCCATGCAGACTATCGATTTCTAAATCAACGCTACTTCCTAACGCTTGATCTGTTGGATCGTAATACGAGACAATGTAATGATCGTATTTTAATTTCATTGAATATATACCCTTTTTATTAAATGTGAAGTCATCATCTATAGAAAACGGTACATCTTCATATAAGACGATTCCCCATTGTTTCGCATCATGGTCGTATACAGCTTGAATGGTTTCATCATTCCGCAAAATTTCTATAGAATTATTTTCTACCGTCACCTGCAACTGGCTATTTGTGATATTTGGATACATGACGTAAGCATAGGCGTCATTGCTACGCTTATGTTCCTGGTAAAACATCAAAAACTCATTCGAATAGACGGTATCTGACTGTGCCGCATTAATATCTTGCCATGATCCTGATCTTGTTTCATGACTAAGCTTTAAATCAGTTTCCTCTAGGAATACATAGCCAATATTCATTTTAGAGTTACTCGGGTTACTTAAGAGAATAGAATTTACTGCTTCTAACTCTGACTGTTCAAAGTTAAAGTTTTTTATATCACCATTAACAAATAGTTCATACGTTTCGTCTTGATTTAGCTTTCGATTTTCTATCGTCGTTACAGCGAAACTATCTGTTGTTTGGTTAATACCTGAACCTAGAAACACGACTTTTTCTCCAAAAATAAACCAAGATTTCTTTGCAGTTAACGTTTCATTCCAATTAGTAAAGTCCATGGCAACTGAAGCTGCGTAATCATCAAGTTTAGTTCCACCTACAAAATCACTTGGTAGCGTCACCATACCTGATCCATCTTCGCGTTCCTTCATTATTGTTGTCGTACCAGGAAGATGATACGCATTAACTGTTGGCCAATAATTATCACTGTAATGACTTAAATCGTCATTGTAGTAGTATACCGCGCCGTCAGCAGTATGCCAGCCTCTCGCATTCTCTTTATTCATATATTCATAATTTTGTGTAGTATTTGAATACATGCTTATACCAAAGGCAAAATCACTGCTTTCATTTCGATAAACAACTTTATCCATTTCATTAAATATCGATAACTCGGTTTCTCTTTCTATAGAAGACACGGATGTATCATTCAATAAAGCTTCCATCATAGCAATATCTTTATATGAATGTAAATTATCAAAAATATTATAGTACGTATTTTGAGTAACTATAGTTTTAACGATTGCCGTTAATTTATCACGATGATCGACATTTGAAACATCCGCAACTCGCATGATTCCTCTAATAACCTCTCCACCTGCTGCGTGACTTTGAAGGTTTTGACGACTAATTGAGCGTCCTCGCGTCATATCCATCATTTGTCCTTTATACATTAAAGGTAAAAAAGCTCGATCAATAAAATCATACAATATATTCAAATCTTCTTCTACTAAAATATCCGTCTTTAACACTACTGGTAATAGTTGCGACAAACCATCAATCATTACATTACCGTATGCGCCCGTTAGCGCTACATTAACATGATCAATGTAAGATCCATCTCTAAAAAAACCTTCTCCCCCTGGAGATGCGTATTCCAAGGCTTGTCTTAATGATAAAATTGCGTCAGTGATTATAGCATCATCTTCTCTAAGAGCACCTGAAATTATTTTAACTCGACCCATGTCAATCAAATTCCCACCCAAAGCTTTAAACGGATTTCCCGTTGTTACCCTAAAATAGTATGGATCTGGAACAAATTTACTGATGGGAGCTGTGTATTTTAATACTTCTTCATGAGAAAAATAATTATTCATCAGGGTTAATGTATTATTAATGGCTCTTGGAACGCCAATCTCATAGTCCCACCAGTTACCAATAATATACGACTCTTCATTATATACATTAGCATACAGCCAATTTAAAGTATCTTTAACCATTCTTGCAGCAACTGGATCTTGATAGTATTTAGATTCACTCTGAGTTACTTGTTTCGCAACTGATTCGATTCTGCGATAGGACGCTGTTAAGTTAGCCGATACCCGGTAATCCGTTATATCTGACCATAGATAGTTCTCGTTATCTATGTGCGCTAAATATTCAGACAGTATAGACTCCACAGCCTTATCCAGTTGGGTATTTTGCTTATTCATTACCACATTTGAATCATCATAGTAATCATTACCCGCAATAATATCATTCCATTCCTTTATCATCTCATCATACGTAGATGCTTGATAAGGTATCACAGTTAATGGTATTTCTTTTATCAATACATTATTTTCATCATAAATACTTACTTGCGTCTCGCCTTTTACTAAGGGATAAATCAATCCCTCTTTATTTATAGCGATAGATTGATCCTTAATATCGTAGTTATAACTGTCAATATTCGTTATATAAATACTTGAGTCATTTAAAATGATCTCTTCCTCTAATGGAATGACCTCCTCTTCTTTAATAGAGGGAATCAACTTTATGTCATCAAAGTATACCGTACCCTTACCTGTTTCAAAAAACAATTCTACCGTAATGTTATCCGTATGTTCATGCGGTTCAAACTCTTGGATAACAGTTTGCCAGTCTGCGGTGCCTGAAAAATTTCTTGAAAACCACAGATTTACTTGATCATTTCCATTTCTCTCGTTAATTCGAACTCTAGCTAAACCAACTTTATCTTCTGTTTTGATATTAAAGGATAGTTTATACTGTTCTCCTCCAATAATGTCAAATCTCTGATTGACTGCCGCTCTAAATTCATCAGTCAAACTAGATAGTACAAGTTCCTGATTTTCATTCACTTTCGCTGTATAATCAGTTGTCTCAATATTGTTAGGAATCCATAGTCCCCAAGACTTGGGAATATCGCCTGTCCATGGTTTTTCCATTAACTGCGTGTCTGTAAAATCTCCGTTTACAATTAGATTTTTAAGCTCATCTTGATTACTATTATGTATATTCTCTACCGATGGTGCTTGTAAGCGATCTTCATTTAATTCTGCTGCTGTGACATAATAGGTCGGTATTATAGAAGTAACTATCACTACTGATGCCGTTATCATTTTCATTGCGTCTAAAATAACTTTTCTAAATGGATTTTTTTTCATCTTTTTCTCCTTTTAAAAAAAACATGACATATCAACATAAAAGTAAGCGCTTTAATTTAAGCGAAATAAAAACCTTATAACAACATCTACATGTTCAGTTATAAGGTAATCTTAGAAAATTAATACTTTGAATACGACACTCTTTCTCTGGTAAAAGATGAGGCGTAGTAAAAATTATATACCTTCACTATCCTCAGCTGAACTATTGCTATCTTCTATTTTAACGCATTCAAATAATTGAATGGCATCCTTGCCAGACGTTAACGTTTGATGGGTTAATTTATCTGCATCATTTTCCATCATTCTTAACATAGATAGTTCGAGTACCATAGATAAATTTGTGCCACCAATAACTTTAACATTGCTATATTCATTAGCAATAACCGCAGATTCTTTATAAGGTGTACCACCCGTTAAATCTGCAAGAACAATAACACCTTCATATTCATCGCGCATTTCCGCAATTTTAGAAGTTAGCTTCTTTTGTAATTCGCTAGATGACTCACCCTCTAAAAAGGGCACTGCTTCTAGGCCAATCTGTTTTCCTACAATCATTTTTGCCGAACTTCTTAAACCTAATGAAAATTCACCGTGACCTGTTATTATAATTCCAATCATTTTTACTCCCCCATACCTGTCATTTAAAAAGAAATAAGTTTCCTTAACATCAAAAACATGCTATGGAAACTTATTTTCATCAAACACTCTTTACTAGACTAAAACACCTAATAAAGAAAGTACAATTCCTGAGATAATTAATAATGCTAGTAACTTATATACGTTCCAATTACGTTTTTTAATCAAGTAAAACGCAATAATCGTCACTACTGCTGGTAATAAACGAGGCAAAATTTGATCTAATACTGTTTGAAAAGCTACAACTTGTTCTTCACCATCAATAGTAGTAGCATATTCAAGCGCCAAATTCACCCTAACAAAGTTTACGGCCAAACCAGAAATAACTGTGACACCTACGATATTTGCAGCACGAGAAATTTGGTTAATCTTTTCACTCAAAATATCAATGGCACTTGTCCCCATTTTATATCCTAAATAGCCTAAACCTGATTTGATGAAGAGGTTAGTACCAATCATTGCAAATAGAAATAGTAATGGTGCGGCAGTAATTCCACTCATAGCCATACTTGCAAAAATAGTAGAGAAAAGTGGTGCAATACCAAACTGTGAAATAGCGTCACCAATACCCGCTAAAGGACCCATTAATGCCATTTTAATACCACGAATCTGACTTGGGTCCTCACCGTGATCTAACATTGCCAATTGTAAACTCGTAACAAACGGTACTGTTTGTGGGTTAACGTTATAGAATTCAATGTTTTCTGTCGTTGCTTTTTTTAATTCCTCTGGCTTATCTTTATAAATCTTTTTTAATCCAGGAAAGATAACATTGGCATACCCTGTACCTTGATAGTTTGTATAGTTAAATCCATTTTGCAAAAAATACGAACGTAAAGTTGCTACAACATAGTCTTTTTTTGATAAATTATGTGTTCTAGATTCCATATTCATCCCCCTCTACACTATTTGATTGACCGCCAAACATTCCTTCGTTCTTTTCACGGTTATAATAATCAATTAAAGCAAAGATTAACCCAACGATAGCCACAGCCATTACCGGTAATTCAAGGTAAGCGATTGCAACATATCCTAAAAGAACGTATGGAATAACATCTTTTTTCACCATTACTGATAGGATCATAGCGAAACCAATAGCTGGTAATAAACCACCCGCTACACTTAAAGCAGTAATAATTGCTTGAGGAATCATGTCTACAAAGATACGTAATGGTTCCATGCTAAGTGCTGATAATAGAGCGATAACAAAGCCAGTTATGAAAAACCCAATAATCGTTCCGTTTGCATAAAATCTGAATTTCTTATAATTTCCTGCTTCAATAGCTTTTTTAGCAGCTTCTGGTGCTCCAGCAAATACTGTATAAATGGCTGTTTGCGTAATTTGAAACAGTACTGCAAAAGGATATGATAGCGCTAAAGCAACTTCTGGCGTTACACCTTCATTTCTAAGTGTAATAGCCATAATAGTTCCTACAATACCAGGTCCTAATGGGTTTGGTGGTACCGTACCACCTGCACCAACACCAAAGCCCATAAAGGCTAGTTCTCCGATAGCCCCCATCATTAAACCTGTTTGTACATCACCTAGAATAAGTCCGACAAAAAATGAAAGAACAATAACTCGGTTTGTGAAAATACCCAATAAAGTTCCAGCGAAGCACGCCCCTGCCATTAAAGCAATAAGTAACGCTTGTACTAATGTTATTTCCATAAGATCTCCTCCTTCATACTATTTTTTTAATGCTGCCATTAATTTTTCTAACGCATCAACATCTGGCGCCATAGGCGATGTCCTTGTGTCTAGTGTTACATTGTATTTTTCTGTTATTTCCTTTAAAGCGGCGATATCTTCATCACCAACATAAATATAATTCGAAATTTTGGTTTTACCTTCAGCATGATGAATATTACCCACATTCAATTTCTCAATCGGTACTCCACCCTGTATTAACTTAAGAGCATCTTCTGCGGTTTTTACAACTAAAAAGATATGTTGTGTTGGTGCTGCGCGATGGATAATTTCAATTGTTTTATCAATAGTGAAAAAACGCATGCCAACATCTTGAACAACAGATTTCATCAGTGATTGCTGAATAGGATCATTTGCAGCTTCATCGTTTGCAACAACACATAAATTAACACCCAGTGATTTAATCCACATTTGACCTTGTCCATGAATCAGTCTTTCATCGATACGAACCATTTTTAGTGACGGTTTAGGCATGTTAATCCTCCTCTATATTTTCGTGTAATTATTACCAATACATTTTCCATTTCTTTTTAAATCTTACTAAAGCCTCTAAGTAGAAATAATCTCCCCAGATATTACCTTCATCAACGCCTTTTCCAGAGTGCCATGAATATACCCCTGAATTAATAAGTGCTGAAATACCATCCGTTTTTTGATCTGTATAATTGTCTATTAGACTTTCCATCATAGCATGCTGAGCATATTTGTAAATAAGTTTATGGCTATTTGATTCTGGTAAATAATCATCCATTAAATTCATACCACAAATAGCGATAGCTGTGGCTGATGAGTCACGTGATTGATTAGATCCATCTGTGAAAATCAAATCCCAATAGCTGATAAAATCTTCTGGTAATCGGTTTAAATAATAGTTCGTTACAGCTTCAAATAAATTAATATTAGCAGGTTGCTCGTTATAAAAATGGTTTAAAGCTATACCATATACTAACCAACTTTGTCCGCGTGCCCAACTAGAATCATCAGAAAAACCTTGTCTTGTTTTCCCTTCGAGAGGTTCGCCTGTTTCCGGGTCGAAGTAGAATGTATGGAACGCAGATGCATCGTCTCTAATCGCATAGTGAATCGTTGATGTATAGTGCTTCTCTGCCATTTCACGATAGTGTTGTTTACCTGTTTCTTCTGTAGCCCAGTATAATAATGGAATGTTAAGAAGGCAGTCTACAATTAAGCGATAGTTATCCTTAGCCCCTAGTTCACCCCAAGCTTGAATGAATTCGCCCTTTTCTTGATATCGACTAATTAATTTATCCGCAGCCCACAACGCTGCTTCTTTTGCTTTTTCATTACCCGTTAGTTTATAAGCGCTTACACAAGAAGGAACATATAAGAATCCAAGATCATGATGATCTAGATGTACATCATCAATTAAACGTTGATGGAAGCTATCTACATGTTTTTCAGCTAATTCCTTATATTTGTTATCTCCTGTCGCCTCATAACTCAACCATAAAACACCCGTCCAGAAACCATTTGTCCACTCATCATTTTTCATTGACTGGTAGCTCTGGTTGCTTGTTGCTGGTGCTGGAAACAAGTTCCCTAACTTCAAAATGTTTTGATCAACTTTTTGTATGGCTTGCTCAATAGCTTCATCAATTTTCTTCTCTGTCAATAAACCATTCGACAGAAATCTTTCACTTGATAAAAGTGATTCCTTTTCAATTTTTTTCATAAAAACATCCCTTCCTTACTTAACGTGTTAACCGGTTATCATTATAATACTTCATTTTTCTTTATTTGTAAACGCATTCTTTATAAGTTTTTTAAAAAAATTCATCTGCTTGGTTAGAATGAATATTTCCCCTCTTTTAACTCAAAGAAATCTTATCATTTTCTAATGATTACCTACTGTCAAATACGCACCTAAACTTCACAAGCAAATAACAAGCCGATACCCATCAGACATCAAAAAACGGAGTAGCAGAGCTACTCCGTGGCTATTAATAACGTGTGATTTTGGTTATTATTCAATTAGACTCAGATGAATTACTCATTTAAGCCAACCTGAACTACTTAAATGAACATCCCCCCACTTGATTCTAATACTTAATGTGATGACCATACACTTCCATCTCAGTAAGTGCTGGGAATGGGGATTCGTCATCATTTTTTATTAGGTTTTTCAAAGTAACTTTAGACGTCAGCCTGCTATCTAACTCGAAAAATTGTCTTCCCATAGCGTTAGTTGTTTGTAAAAGTAATTGTGTGCCATCATCAAATTCTAACGTAACATGTGTCCAGTAACTATCGTGAGGATAATCTCCACGTAAAACAAGCGCAATTTTATCTACCATCACGTCTTTTCCAAAATCAATCGTGATTTCAGCATCTTCCTGGCGATTAATCCCCCATGATTGATACGGATATGACCCATGGTCTTCATTTGCTATCATTCCATCAATCGCGTTCCGAGCGAAGAATGTGGCATCATCTCTTGTTTCAACATTTGCGAAGGCATGTGGATAAGCACCTGTATCATTTTTTTGGTCATGTGCATTCAATGCCAGATTCCTATATTCAAAAATTTCTTTTTCAGTAGCATAAGTCGCTGTAAGGTAGTGTCTATCTCCTGAGAAAACATTTGGCGAATAAGCCTTTTTTAAATTCTCTTCTAAAATAACAGGGTATTCCCAGCGCGTAGTTTTTAATAAAACTAAACTTTTAGGTATTGCTGCGTCTAATTTAACCCACACAAATCTACCCGGATTATCTGTTTCAATAACTATTTTCTCTCCCTGCTGATACTCTCTACGCTTTAGCGCAAGATAGGTATCATTGTCGTTAGATCTTTCTTCTAAAATATCGCCTAACTCATTTTCTAATTTAATTGTAATCATCTTTATCCCTCACTTATTTTAATTTAATCCTATTATTGTTTTCATCGAAAGCTGTTATTTTACCGTAGAAGAATTGATTATTTTCCGTTTTAAATAACTTGTTACCTTTTACTACGTCGTTAAATATAAAATAAACATCTAAATATTTTGTTGATTCTCCCAGAACTCTAATACCTGTGCCATCGAAATACGTTTCTGTTTCAGATCCGTTTTGTTTCACATCTAACTTTTCAAATCTAATGTGGTCGTGCAGGGAAATCATGGTTAGGTTATTTACTTGACCATTTATCACTTTCGACTTACTAACAACTTGCGTATGTGCACTTAACTGATTATATACGTTTGAGCGCTGTTGTTCTCTCAACCAATAGGTTTGATTTGGTAGGACAAGCCGACCAGAAAATGATGATGTATGAAACGCTAATGGTTTACCTACATTATCTTCTATACGACAGCCTTCGTTAAAGTTAAAAGTCGTTGTAAGTTCTTCTCCATTGCCTCGATAAGAGTCATAAATGAGTATAACCCCGAACTGTTCAAGTATGACCACATCTCTCGCATAAAAGCTCGTTTGTTTTGAATACTTAGAATTTAACACCCAAGCATTTGAAAACAAATAACCTAGATCGTTTTTTTCAGCTTGCTGGAAAACAGGCTGCGGTAGTTGCTCATATCCCCAAGAATCACTAATAATTGTCGACTGATCACCCTCATCAAAAATCGTATTATGTGCTTCTGGTGTTTTAAGCCTTAGTCTAACAGGGCTCTCAGTATAACTGAAACGACCTCCATCAGAAATAATCTCTTGGTTTAAATAATTTAACGTAAAGCTTCCGTTTGAGGCATGCCCATGAGAACTCCCATGCCACCCATTAAACAAAGTAAAGTATATCCCTTCAGTTTTGAGTACGCTAAAACCACTCTTTTCGCCTTTAAACAGTGCCGGTAGCTCTACCTGATCACACGGTTCATCCTGAGAGTACTTGTGACCTAAATATAAATCACAACGGTTGTTTCTCGTTTTAGGTAGAAAACCCATTCCTCTATAAATATTATAAACATATGCAAAGTTTACGTAATCGCTATCATTTAATGGACTTAAATAATCATCAGCGCCGGCCATATAATGAGCAGCTTTTATAGGCAACGCTAATTCTGACCTTAAGTCGATAGGTAACACGATATCCAAATACTCTGACACTTGTAATATATAGCAAAAATTCGCAACAACTTCATGATGATACAGCGGGCTCACTTCCCAGTGCACACCATCTGAATAAAATTGCAACTCAAGTTGATGGGTTAAGTGAAACCATACCCAATTATGTTCAGACTCAGTAAGTTTTCCAGGAAATATCAGATCGTACACAGCTATTCCACTAAGGGCTAAAACCCCCCAATTACTTAAGCGGTATTTATCAATATACGACCGCTGCAGAAATGATATGTGTTTTTGGATTGATTCATCCATCACCTCTAAAAGACGTGTTGATATTTTGTCCAAAGAAAGATACGTTAAACTTTTCATCCAATTCATTAATCTAATACCGGCATCTATTGGTCGCCAAGATAGTTTATTTGAGTCATTAGGTTCTCCGTTTTCTTCAACAAAACCAAATATAATACTTTCCCATTTTTCAAAGTACTGGTTATCTTTTGTGATTGAAAAAGCAATAGCCAAGTCAACCATAAACCCTTGCCTACTTAACATAAATGTCCATTCAGGATCGTTTTCAGGATAGCTATTCCACTTATTACCTGAAAAAGAATAGGGAGTGTGACAAGCTTCCATATCAAACGAATCCGTAAACACAATTTTGTCATCTAGAAGATAGTTTGCTCTAGTTAAAATTTCTTCAATCTCACTTCTGTTAAATTGCTTAACATTATAAGCCCATTCATTTTCAAAAAACTGCTTTTGGTACGCCTCAAGATTTCTTAGGTTCAATATGAAACACTCCATTTCTATCAATAAGATAAGCACCCATTGTATATAAGACCACACATTAAAACTCAAAACGTTAACACGTTAACTTGTTACAGTAAATCTTACTAGATTTTCTCCAAGCTGTAAACCTTTTATCTAATATCGATCTACTTCTTCAATTTTGATAGAACTTATGTCGTAATATCAATGTGATAATACTCTGGATCAATAAAACTTCTTGTATACTCTACTATTTGATTTTCTGCATTCTTCGTTAGTTTTTCAATATCAAAATATGCTATTTTAAATATATCCTTGTAGTGCTCCTTTATATAATCTTGAATTAACACTAATTTTTCATCATCCTTCTCGATATTCGTTACATTTATAGATATATCCGCATGTAAGTCTGATGTATCTTGAAGTAGCTGCTTTGTGACACTTCCTCCTTGCCTAATATTCTCTATTCCCTCATCTGTCACATACTTATTTAATAAGTAACGATTCTGTATTTTCCACGGTGTTCCATTGATATAAGCTATTTGAGTAATGTGAATGAGGGGCTCTTTTCCCGTAAGATCACCTAACTTTTTAGCTAGTGCATCATTTGTAAGTGGATATTTAATAATTGTCTCTGTATTTTCAATAATCTTTTTATCTTTAATCTTTTCAGACGGGAAACTTTCACTGAACAACACTTTTCGTTTGACCATATTCCTTCTTACATATGTGCCTTTCCCCTGTATTCGGATTAAGTAGCCCTCACTTACTAGGTTGTTTAATGCTTTAACAACTGTCGTATTACTTACCTCATACTTACTTCTTAAATCAGCCTCTGAATATATCTTATCTCCAGGTAAAAAAACGCCTTCAACTATCTTTTGCTTGATATCTTGTTCAATAATTTCGTATTTAGCTGCCATTGCTAATTCTCTCCTCCATTCACCTGATTATCATCTTAATTTAACAACATTATAAAGCATTTAAACTTTTTTTAATATTCGTAATACCTCTTTGCACTAACAATAATAAAAACACCGATTACATAACGATATGAGTATATACTTTCTCCTTAGGTAGGATAGGGATTAATAGCCATACAAAACATTGTCTTCTCATTGGTTAGCGTTAAGTCGTAACAGTTGATTACTTAGCTTTATTACTATTAAAGCCCGCTCCACCTTATCAGAGTTTCTGTGTTTTAAGTTTAACTAACCTTAGTACGGTTGTCTAGATATGATTAAACACTTTCTAGTAATTGAAAAACGACCAATATATTAGTATTGGTCATTTTTCTTTTCTTACAAAGAGCAATTAACTTCTTTAATCATCTTAGAGTTTACCATCTATAATACCTAACAGAAAAGGTATTGCATCTTTACATGTAGGTATCACCATCAAACTATAAAAGTAGATAAGCAATGATCGAACCCATACTACCGTATAAAAGAGCAAATACACTATTACTATAGGTAATACGGTATGGGTTAAGCTCCAGATTAAGTGCCGTTAAAGTCACCACAAGCCCGTATGTGCCTAAGGTTAACGTTGACACAGCACTTGTTACTAATACAATAGCTATACTGAGAGGGTTATATACACTCAGTAACGTTGTAAGCACACTACCAAGTATTCCTATTGTTGCTATCGGATGAATGCCGAACATACTTAAAAAAATAAACGTTAATTGTATGCCGAAAAACACAACCAGCGGGTAATGCGCCACTGTAAGCATGGGTTGCTGAATAGTACCTAATATACTTGCTTCAGCTATACTGTGCGAAAATAAAGAAAGTGAGATAAATAATATAATAAAGTTCTGCATTGCGTTAGTTTTATCTTTCCAATTATTCCAGCCTATTACTAAAAATGATTTTCTTCTTTTCATTATTACGGCCCAGGCATATGAAAACGGAAAAATAATCAACGTCACAACAAGTGAAAAATTATGAATAAAGACATTTCCAATTATAATAACCAGTATTAAAAAAAGCACCAGTGCAGCTACTAATGACAGTATGTCCCTCGCTATTTTTTTATAGTTCGTGTTCATTTGTCTTAGGTGATCTTTAGGACTATATGAATGTTTTTTGAAGTGAAACCTTCCCCAAGTAGCATCTATTATAAAAACACTAGCGACAATTAGCAATAACCAAGGTAACATGGCTACATAAGATACACCTGTTACAACAATGGATGTGGCTAGTAATATTTCTAATGGGCTCCATAGGAGTGCCAAGGAAAATCCTCGTAAGGTAGACATACTAATAAAAGACTTTTTTATTTTATCATCAACATGGGCTAAGTTTTCTTTTAAGACTTGCTGGGATATCGTAGCTGCAGATAGGTTAAGAAAAGCTGCTAATGTTAGGGTGATTGCAGAGCTTCGCACATAAAGTTTACCTAGGTCTGAAACATTAATACCTATTAATGTGTTGATACTACGATCAAATCGCCCACTTCTAACAACGCTATTCATCCAAGGTAACATGGCTAACAATGCAAGTAAAGATATATTATTAGTTAATATAGCGGGTAAGTCAAAGATTGAGCTTGCTGATGACAAATAAAGACCTCCACCTATTAACATAAAAAAACCACTTAATATCTTAAATAACCTTGATGCACTAGGATAAGATACTATCACCATTAAAATCGCCAATAACCCTACTATATAGTTTAGCTTATCACTATTTAAAAATAGATTTATAATATGCGCTATAAATACAAACGAATAAAAAACATACATATGTTTAAACACAAAAACTCGCTTCATTTTACTCTCCTTCTGAATTTTTATGGAATGATTGGTTAAAAATACATTCACATAGTTATATTATATGACTAGTACTTGTTGCATAAGTATCTTAGGTCCTCTATCATTGTACATAATATAAGTTAGTTTTTCTATATAAAAACAAACTTTCCTAATAAGAAAAAATAGAGCGCCAATGTCTTTCTTACAGGATTAAACAGAGGGGATTAGGAACTGCACAGAAGTAAAGATGAATATGCATATTTTCTATTTAAAGTCAGTGTAAAGATAATAACAAACACTTGACCTTAAAAAACTATCGTGCCTTTTATTTTATTCTCTCGGTTTACTTTCAAAGATTGAGCGATCATTGAACTATCCCCACCTAACATTCAAGTGAATGTTTTAGGAAGGTATCTTCCTGCTCTAAAATGATAAAAAAGCTATTATTAAGTCGAAAATGTTTGCTATACTAATAAAAAAGACTATAAAAAAACGGGGGCTTGGACATGACTAAATCAAAGCAACTATATGGCGGTGTATTGATAAAGGCCGATCATATACTTGAATATTTATCGCGACAAAACCAACCAAAGAGATTAAATGAAATAGCCAAACAGACGGAATTGACTAACTCTACTGCACTAAAAATTTTAAATACACTACTTTTGATTGGCTATGTGCAAAGAGATCCTGATACAAAAACATATAGTTTAGGTCCGCGTTTAATTAAATACGCAAACAAGAGCCTTCACCAAATAAGTATTAAACAACTCGCTCAACCACATATAGAATTATTACAAAAAAAGACTGAAGAAACTGTACACCTAGGTATCAATGAACTTAATAACATTATCTATATATCAAAAATTGAAAGTAAAAAACCTGTTTCTCTATACTCTGAAATAGGTAAAACGATTCCGCTGTATTGCTCAGCGATGGGAAAAGCCATTCTTGCTGAATTTTCAGATGAAGAAATTGAAGCATATATAGATAATACGACGTTTGTTCAATTTACTGAGAATACCATTATAACCAAAGAACAGCTCTATAATGAGATTTCAAAAATTAGAAACAAGGGCTTCGCATTTGATGACGGTGAGCATGACCTCGAAGTTTTTTGTATTGGTTGTAGTATAACAGGTTCGGGTAAAAACTATGGTGCTATCAGCGTGAGTCTACCTAAATACAGATTAACTGATGACGTCTTAAAAGATTTAATCAACAATATTATTGATTGTAAAAATCAGATTTTGTCTGAGCTGACCTAACTATAATTTCAAAGTATCCAAAGAGTCTCTGAAAACCCACATCATTCACTTAAACAATCTAAAGCTAATTAAGATAATACCCGTGCAGGCAACATATTTATTGTAGATATGAAATTAAATTTTAATCCGACAAACCATGTTAGTCTCAAGTTATACGATTACCCCTTTCACACTAAAGAAATTAAAAGTGAATGAAGATATTACAACGAATAAATTAAAGCCATAGTTTGATAACTACAAATAGCTAAAAGTGTTTTTGTGTGGTTTGACCTACGTCAGTATATACGTTTCAACACAGTTTTAATTCAGGTACCATAAATTTTAATTTTTTCATCAAATCATATATAAATACCGCTATCCTCATTGGAGAATAGCGGTTTGATTGTTTATTAAGAAATGTTATGACCAAAAACTTCAATTTGTGTTAACGCTGGAAATGGTGATTCGTCCTCAGCCTTAATAAGTTCCTTTAGTTCTAACCATTTAATTTTCTTAGGTGGGAAATTTATCGTCTGAGGTTCTAATAGTTTTTCTAAACCTATAGATTCAGAAGAGCCATCCGAAAAAGAAATAGTTGCATGCGTCCAGTAACTATCGTGTGGATAATCACCTCTTAAAACTAGACTGATTTTATCAATAATCACCAACCGTCCAAAATCGATTTTTATACATGCATCTGCTTGTTGATTAATCCCCCAAGATTGATAAGGATAGGGACCGTGATCCGTATTAGCAATTACACCGTCTATTGCATTACGAGCGAAGAAAGTAGAATCATTTCTTGTTTCGACATTTGCACTAGCATGTGGATATGCACCAGAATTGTTTTGTTGATCATGTGGATTAAGGGCCAAGTTTTGATATTGTGAAATCTCATGCTCCTCAGCCTTTCGAACGGATATATAATGCTTATTTCCCGAAAAGGCTTTAGGAGAATACGCTTCTCTCGCCTTGTTACTCAGAGGAATATGATATTCCCAAACGTAATCTTTCAAATAAATCAAAGAAGGATTTAGCGCTTCGTCCAATTGGACAATAAGGTATTGACCCTTTTCTCCTGTAGTTACTTGAATACAATCTCCCTCTTCGTAAGAGCCAATGTAATCCAGATACGCTCTCCTAGAGAGAAGTTTCTCTTTCTTTACTTTGTTATGTTTGTTAATAACAGCTATTTTTATATCCATACTATACTCCCACCTTTTAAACTTTATTTACTTTCATGATCTTTGATCAACTAAAAACCCTCTAAATTAAGTCATGTGTCCATAAATAAACCTAAATTCCTTTTCACTTATATTTCCACTTTGATTAAATTACAAGATATCACACCTTTACAAAAGGTGTCTATCAAATAAAGCTAACAGGTAAAAATAGTGCACGTACGTCTAAGATTTTTACATATCTAACTTTATTTAGCCTGTTAGAATTAGCAGTATAGAGCTTACCAAAAGGAGGTTACTCAATTGACTAATATTTTCGAACTACTTGACATCGATTCTCCAGATTTTACAAAGATAAAAGAGCTATTAAATGAAAACAAAGAAGAAAGAGCCCTCTCTTTACTAAAAGAGCATTTTCTTAATAGAAAATATCCTAGAATGGGATTTGATACTTCAGAAAAGGATAAGTTAATTGCCCTGTCTAAAGATGATTTTCCAGATAAAGTAACGCATGTTGTAAAAGTTGCTGAACAATTAGTAAATAAAACTTTTATATTTCAAGAAGCCTGGGACATGGAAAAAACATCTATTCCCGTTACATTTAATCAAGAGATAGATTGGCGCTACATTCCTTTAGATGATCCGGAATGGACCTACATGCTAAACAGACACCGTTTTCTTATCCCTTTGGGGAAGGCCTATGTTATAACAGGTGATGAGAAATATGCAGAGACCTATTTTGATATTATCACTAACTGGATTTATTCCAATCCTAAAGAAACCTCTCCCCTTGCTTGGCGAACAATAGATGTTGGATTGAGAATTAGTAACTGGATTAAATCTATTTATTTATTTAAAGAGAGTGCTTTTTTCACTCCAAAGATATTTAGTACATTGCTGGTATCCTTATATCAACAAGCCAAATACTTAGCAGATAGCTTCAGTAAATGGAATTACATTAGCAATTGGGGAGTGCTTGAAAGTAAGGGGCTATTTGATTTTTCAATATTCGGTATTGATTTTAAAGAGGCTAATGACTGGTACGATATTAGTCAGTATCGCCTTGAAGAAACAGCTCGAATCCAGGTAATGAAGGATGGTATACACTGGGAGCAATCACCAATGTATCATAACGAGGTATTATTGTCTTATCTCGGTATGCTTCACCTTAGTAAAATCAATCAGCTAAAAGTTAGCAGTCATCTAGTTGAAACGATTAAAAAGATGGCCTACGCAAATATGTACATGACCAAACCTAACTACCACCAACCCATGAAAGGAGATAGTGACTCGATTGATACAAGAGACCTTATCACTATGTCCGCAAGTATTCTTGAAGATGCGACCTTAAAATCTAGAGGATATTTAAAAATGGATTTTTCTAACATTTGGTGTTTAGGCGTGCAGGCCGCAGAACAATATGAAAAAACAGAGGCCATTGAGCCGAAAAAATCATCTAAGAGTTTCGAGCATTCCGGAAATTTCTTCATGAGATCTGGCTGGAAAACTACTGATTTGTATTCATTTTTTCATTGTGGGCAATTGGGTGGTGGACATGGTCACGCTGATCTCTTGCACTTTGATATTTATGCCTTTGGTAAAGATCTGCTAACAGACAGGGGACGATTCAATTATAGTAATAATTCTAAGTATAGACTTCAACTAAAACAAGCAAGTGCTCATAATACGACACTTGTTGATAACATAGATTTTACTGAATGTACTGATTCTTGGGGGTACAGTAAAATTGCTTCTCCTTTACATACATTGTACAAAAGTGAGACTTTCTTCGATTATGTTGAGGCTAGTCATGATGGATATCTCCATTTAGAGGATCCTGTATATGTCAGGAGAAAAATGCTATTTATCAAGCCTTTTTATTGGTTATTAATCGACGAATTCACTTGCAAAGAATCTCATAAATTTACACAAGTCTTTAATTTCCCACCTGGAAAGATTAATATTGATAGTCAAAAGAAGATTTGTTCAACACAAAACAAAGAAGTACCAAATCTACTCATAATACCATTAAGTTGTACTGAAATGGAGATTACTAACTCTCAAATGCCAATCTCTTTTGAGTATAATAAAGTTGAACAAAGTGAAAACGTTCAATATCATCTTAAATCTAATGGATCAGCTATAATGAGCCAGCTCCTATATCCAGTCAAAGAAAATGAACATTTATTTCCAAAGATTATAGAGGTAGATGTGTATGACATAGCCGATAATTTAGTTTCAAAAAACGAGGCACAAGCGTTTAAATTGGAGATCCCCTCTTTAGATGAGGAACACCTGATATTAAATTGTAAAAAATCTCCTTCTTTGCACGCCATGTCTTACGTAATTGATGGCATTCAAGTATTCGGGGAGCTCGTCTTAGTAAAAAGAAAAGGATTGGTTGAGGAGATTATTGTTATCAAATAAGCCTAAATTTTCAAAGTTTATTATTTTTTATAATAACTTTTTGTTTGTACCATTGTATTTCATCAAGAATCACAGCTGCACCAAGAGCATAAAGTAGTAGCAATCACCACAATAATATGCTAGCGCTTTCTTTTTTTGCTGCTGATAGGTGAATTAATTAATACACGCATCCAATATTTAACTGTTTAAAAAAGCGCCTATAAATATTTACACATATATAAATTTAGTAAAAGGAGATTGATAAGCATGACATACTCAAAAGCAATTGATAATACATTAAGAAAGACAAAAGCTAATATTAGTAGATTCAATGGACTATTCCCTCACGTGAGTGAGGGAGGTAAATACTCTTTAAATGCTAACGAAGATTGGACAAATGGCTTTTGGTCGGGAATACTATGGCTTAGCTATGAGTACAGTAATGACAATGTGTTTAAAGTTGCCGCGCAAGAAACTGTCGACAGTTTCAGAAACCGGTGGGAAAATAATATTGTCTTAGATATGCATGATATCGGCTTTTTATATACACCTTCCAGCTTAGCGCAATGGAAAATAGAAGAAAAAGAAGATGCAAAAGAACTAACCATTGCTGCCGCAGATAAACTGATGCAGCGCTACAGACCAAATTTGAAAATATTTCAAGCATGGGGACCTAAGGATGATCCGGATAACGGTGGAAGAATTATTATAGACTGCTTAATGAATATGCCTCTATTATTTTGGGCTAGCAAAGAAACTGGAAATCAAAAATATAAGGAGGCAGCCACGCAATTTGTTGACATTGCACGTAAATTCCTTATACGCGGCGACAACTCATCTTATCATACATTTTATTTTGATCAAAAAACTGGAGATGCCGTAAAAGGAGCGACAGCTCAAGGTTATCAAAATGGCTCAACTTGGTCCAGAGGACAATCGTGGGCAATTTATGGCTTTGCATTAGCCTATTATTACACCAAAGATTCCTCATATTTGGAGACATCTATTAAAACCGCTCAGTATTTTGTTAAGCAATTGCCTGAAAACTATATTGCTCCTTGGGATTTCGATGCACCTACTAATTCAGATACTAAACCCGATAGTTCAGCGTGTGCAATCGCTGTTTGCGGGATGCATGAACTCAGTAATTTACTAACTTCTGACCATCCAGAAAAAGGGTTTTTAGATAGCTCCATACATCACATTATGGCAGCTTTAATAAAAGAGTGTGAAACACAAGATAATGAACAAGGATTACTAGACCATGGTTCATATAGTGTGCAAGAAAATATTTCTCCAGATGATTTCGTTATATGGGGCGATTACTTTTATTTAGAAGCATTAATGAGACTCGAAAAGAAACACAGAGGTTATTGGACAGTTTAATGGTCAGTTGATTGTTATGTTAACGTAATTCGGTTCTCTGTCAAATATGGTGGTACCTAAAACACCACTCATTTGATTAATATTAGTCGAGGTAGTATCCGCCATACTTGACTTCAGTAACGACCATGACGAGTTACCTTGTGTGGGATGGTCATTTTAGTGCCTTTGAAGCACCCTCCGCCCCCTAAGCCTATCATGGTCGTTTTCTTCTAGCTCTTTGTCAAATAGGGTTGGTGAGAATTTCCAACCAATAATTTCAAGCTTATATTTCACAGGTTTAGGCTTATTTTATGCAGCTGAAACATATGTTTTATTTTGTGACTTTTTCTCCCCTGGTTCAACTGGTTTTTACGCAAAAGAATTCGGCTCTTATAGTTCTTGAAATTACGATAACCATATGTGACGCGATTTAAGACTTTAATTTTATTATTAATACCTTCAATGCGGCCGTTATTATAAGTATAATTAAAGTTGTTTTGAATATGTGGTAAATGTTCACATAACGTCTTTATACTCGATTTCATATAACTAGAAATATTTGCATCAAGTTTTTCCTTCACGATCTCTTTGAGATCGTCAAAGTTCCTATCATCAAAAACTTTAAAGAAACACCGGAGTAAGTCATAGTTTGCTTTTAGTTCATCAAAATAATCTAACATGGTATAGTGCTTGTACTCGTTACTTGAAAGGTCTTCACAAAGCTTTAGTATTAGTCGCCAGTATTTCTTTTAGTCCTAGCCGTTTATGGTAAAACACTTAAGCACCTCTGATAACGTTTAATAAAACTCAATTTTTCCATAAATGTTGCCTGACATGACTTACAGTTATATCGGCGCTACTTTATGTATAATGTTAATGGCTTATGAAGACCACAAATCGATCCGACTTTTTGTTTGAAATACGCGTAACCTTTCTTGTAAGTGCTTTATACTTCGGACATTTTTGTGTTTTTACCTTCGTTGTTACCCATGCTTGTAACTTTGACTTTGATTCATCCACATCCCATAATTCCACATGCTTATCTTCAATTCCTAACAATTTTATGATAAACTTGTCTTGCACTTGTACCCCTCATTTCTCTATTTTTTTCGTCGATTATAGTTTAAAAAATGAGGGGTATAAGTGTATTCTGTGATATAGGCTAATGTCAGTTCAAAGGGTACCACCACATTTAGTACAGAGCCAGTTTTTTGTCTCATATCTGAGTTTTTAATCAATACAAAAACCGCTATTTATCAATGTTTATAGCGGATTATTACGAAGTATCATTATAAAATTCAGATGTTACTAGCCTTTGCTAAACTTAAAAGTTTAACAAAGGCTAGTTTCGTACAGACTTGCATTACATTTTAACTTATACACTTAATAAAAAATACATTATTTTGCTATATAACCTTTTCGATACTTAATACAATAAAATCTTCATTGTATCATTCGAGTGTTTTGAAAGCAGGTCGTCGGACTATTTAAGTTTTGACGTTTTTCTTTTTTGGAAATACAGATTGCCAAAACCTAAGATGAAGAACATAATACCCAATAAAAATAAATTGAAAGTGTTGGTATAAGTATCAGGTAATTTGAAATCGGACTCCGCTTCTATGGAATCATCCAATTCATTATCTTTACTCTCTTCTGATGATTTATCATAATCGATATCTTCAGATTCTTGTTCTCCCTCAGGTAGTATAAACATAGCCGATTCAAACTCTCTAATCGCTTGATCTAATGTCTCTATAGCTGCAGCTATTTCTCTTAGAGTTAAGTTGTCTTCACTTAATAATTCCTCTATGTCCATTAACACTATTCTTAATTTATTTATTGCTGACTGTGGGTATTGTCCTGGACTTTTACCGGAAATTGCATTTTTAACCATCTGTATTGCTTCATCCAATCTTAGTTCTAAATGCTTTTTTAGCACTTCAACGTCAACCATAGCAACATTAAGTGAGATCTCATTTGATTTTATCTCCTCTTCACCTATTGTTACTTTAGCCCAAACCTTAATGTTATCCACATTTTCAGGAAAAGTCTTTAGACTGACTTCACCAGAATTCGTTATATGGATATACTTAGGTTGGTTGCTCTCATAAATGACTTCTAATTGATCTAAGTTGACCGCTTCTCCATCAGCATAGTAGCCCTGTATATAGAGCTGAACCTGATCACTTAAACTAATAAACTCTTTATTTACTGATAAAGTCAAGCTATCTAAGGTTTTTTCTTCCGGTGCATAAACAGTAACCGTTCGCTCAACACTTATTCCAGTAACCCGGTCGATAATAGTAATAATCGCTGTACCCTCACCAACAGCAGTTATTAAACCTTGATTATCAATTGTTAAAACAGATACATTAGAGCTTTCCCATCGAATTCCACCAGTATATGCCTTTGATGGCTTAATGTTTACTAACACTTGGTTTGTTTCACCTACGACTAAACTTTTAAGTTCCTGCTCTATTTCCAATGCATCTACCATTACACTCTTACTCTTAATGCTAATATCATCCAAATTTAAAGAGCTTCTAGACTCTTCATCCATTTCTATTCTAAATATATTTATTGATTGATCTAACATAATTAAATCTAGATCTGCGTGAACTAAATCACCATCAACATAAACACTGTATGTGTTTTTTGCTACATTTATATCCAGTGAGACACTGTGCCATACATCTTGTTCAATAGATGAGATAATGGTCTGATTATTAAATCGGTCAGTTAACATATTCTCTTCTATTTGCAAACGAATTACTTCATTCTCATCACTTAATATTACAAAAGCATCATCATTGAGTTCCTCTTTCTTAAATAACCAATCAATCAAAAGCCTTTCTTGTTGTGCCTCAAACACTTTTTCAACATAAAAACTTTCACCTGAGTTGGAACTCACTTTCATACTTTGATTAGATGTATCTTGATTTTCTCCATTAATATGATAATTAAACACTTGGCTTCCTTGGCTAACTCTATTATCTTGTAATATAAATCGACCTATATCTTCCGGGTTTTGAGCAGAATCTCTAAACCTATAGTCTAAAGCTATTTGAACCTCTTCTTCACCAACCGGCTTAACAAAAGCATTATAGGTTTGATTATCTAGATCAATCTCTAATCGAACATGATAAGTTGTGTCTTTCTCAAAAGCTAAAGTGTTTTCTGCTTTAAATTGATTAAAGTCTCTAGCATCAAAGAAGCCTCCATTATTTGATGTCGCTCGAACAATAATTGGTATATCAGGATAATTACTAATGGTCTGATTAATCCCTCCATTACCCATTACGGCATCAACATCATTACTAAACGCAATAAAATCATATTCAACAACTACTTTATCTAGCTGCGGTTCGAACGTCTTGACCCCTGTAAAATCCTTTTGAGAATACAATGGGCTAATAATTTTTTCATAATAAACTTCTCCAACCCCAAAAGAATCCCAATTTAACACAGCGCTTTCACTATCACCCGCTTCAAAGGAGTCTTCATAAAGCACGTTATTTTTCCAAGGTACCCCTCCTTCATTCAAGTTGAATTTTGCAATGACACTCTCTCCCATCGCACCTTTAACATTAATCTCTATTATTATACGATTAGAATTATTTTCTATAATATTGACTCTAGAATCCATCCACATAATCGAATCAACTGAATAATCTAATTCTAATGTAATCGTTTCTGCAAGATGCGTTGGGTCACTTACAGCTACTTCGAGCATATCACCTGGTATCTCTTTAATCATTACAGAAGCTTTATTATGACTAGTAATCCTATCAACTGCTTCTTTATGATTAGTCCAAAAATTAGCACCGATAATATTTAAGCTAGTCTCTTTTACCGCTTGTACCTTTTCATCATTTCTCAATATTTCAATATCAGGGTTTTCCGAATACTCGTGTGTTTCTTGTTTTGTTTTGTTAGGAAGCAGTACATAAGAGTAGCCTTCATTTGTCGGATTAACACCATGATCAACTACTATTTGAAAATAATTTCTTTTAATTTCTTCTAAACCACTACTTATTCCTTGTCGGGTATTAATATCGTGCCATCGTCCTACTCTTTCTTCTCTAGAAAAAGTAATATCCATATTATCAGGGAAATAATATCCTATGTCACTTCCAGCAACTTTATCACTTAAATGTGCCCATTGAGCTGACTGACTTTGCTTAATCCACCCTATCTCTGCAGGCCTCTCCTCGCCATCTATATAGATTCTATCCTCACCAATGGCACGTGTTTTACGATTTTCTATAATGGTTTCTATTGGGCGATCATCATCACTGTTTATGCCTGATCCGAGAGCGACAACCTCATCATCGAACATAAACCATGACTTTTTACCCTTTAATGACATATCATAAATGCTTTGATCTAAGCTCATACCAGCTGTGCCATATAAGCCTTTTATGGAACTACCACCAACCCATGATTCGGGCGATGTTCGTCCAGTCCCTTTACCTACTGGCAGCTCTTTTGTTGCATCGACTGTTATTCCTGGTAATCGGTATGAGTCAACAGTCGGCCAGAAATTATCACTATATTGTGTCAGGTCATCATTATAAAGATATGTCATACCAGATCCTGTATAGTATCCTTTTAGATTCTCTCCATTCATATTACCCTCATAAGCAGCAATACGATTAGAATACATGCTAATACCAAATACAAAGTTCTCGGTGCGGTGAACAACACGATCCATGTTAGCAAAATTATAATGCCCAACTAGTGGCCCTCTTGGAATAATATCGCTATCTGAAATGATTGCATTTGCCCTAGAAATTACGGGAACACTTGTGAATTGAGAAACCATGTCTATACTATCATTTGATAAAAGCCAATATTTCACCATACTTTCTAACTTTTCCTTGTATTCCTCTGGTGCGATTGTGGAATATTGAATGATTCTTTGAATTGCACCCCTTCCATGACCAATATCTTGCGTGTTTCCTCTCGATATCGCTCTTCCATTCACCATATCCATCATTAAACCTCTATAAATAACTGGTTGGAATGCGTTTAATATCATGTCATAAATATCTTTTAGATCATCTTTCTTTAATTCATATGGGCTACCATCTAATAAATAAACCATATCATACATCGTTCCCAAAAAGACAACACCATATGTTCCTGTGTAAGCTATATTACCATGGTCTATAAATGAACCGTCTGCATATAAGCCATTACCTCTTCCCTCTCCTACTAAATTTATTACAGGGAAATAATCTCTTCCTTTAGCTACTCTATCAGACTCCTTTGAAAGAGCGCCTTGAATAGTAGATACTTTTAATAAATCTACTAGATTACCTGCCTCCGCTCGAACTTGCCATGTCGCTCCTCCAACACCATAGTATCGTGTTGGATCAGGAACATATGTCTTAACAGCACTCATATATCTCTGAATTTGATTATCCGTTAAATAATTATATAAAATGGCAACTGTATTATTCAGTAGCTGAGGAGATCCTATTTGCCAATCCCACCAATTATTATAATCAATTCCAGTACTATTATAGCGGTATTTATCCATCCACTCTAATCCATCAACAATATCTCTTAATAGCTTGTCATTTCCTCTTAAATCACTGCCCTCGGTACTATAGGCTTGTGCTAGTATATTTAAGTAACGATAATTAGTCGTCACATCAGCTGAGTTACTAGTGCTCTTTGCATCTGACCATAAATATGAGCGATTGTTATCTTTATTCATCTCACTCCATATTTCACTAGCCTCTTTCGATAAATTGGCAACAGTCTCACTAATTTGTGCATTTCCTAAGTCTATATAATCATTAGGAACTATAAGTTCTAACCATTTTTTTCTCATCAAGTCATATTCATCAACTTTTTCTTCAATAACCGTAACTTCAAGAGAATCACTAACATCTCCAACACTTGATTGAATCGTCACTTTTCCAGGTTGAAGCGCTCGGATAATACCTTTATTAACACTTGCAATTGAGCTATCGGATGTATGCCAATCAACTTCGTTGAAAATTGAATTTTCCGGTATAATACCAACATTCAAAATAGCCCCTTGCCCGACCTGTAAAATCATATCCTCTTGTTCAATAACTATTTCTTGAATAGGGATTTCTCCATCAACAACTTTTACTTTAGCAACAGCCTCTATGGTTGAATCAACTTTTGATCTAGCAATAATACGGGTTTCTCCAGATTTTAAGGCTGTAATTTCTCCTTCAACCACTCTTACCACTTCTTCATCTTCAGATATCCATTCTAACTCTTTAGAAGTAGCATTACTGGGAGTGATGGTATAAGGAATTTCCTGTTGATCACCTTTTGACATTATGTACTCAGGTGAATTAAATAATATGCTTTCAATTGGGGTATATTCTTTCACCATTTCCATCGACTCAATCCAAATAGTTCCTGTTGAACCGTTTCCAGGCGAAACATTTCCTAATATCAAAACAATCATAATACTTGCTGTATTTTCTAACGTTGTAACTTCACCAACTAAATCAATCCAGTCAGACTCACCACTATGATTTTCAATATAATCATAGTCTCTCCTTTGTAATAATTGATTACCAGCACTAAACTGTTCCACCCTTAATGAAATCGCTCTTTTTGATTGATGTGGTGTTTGAATGTCTTTTGTTTTCACCCTAGAGCTTATATTATAAGTTGTGGTTGGATGTACAGGCATACGTTCGTGATACTGAAAGAAACCAACCGTTCGATCGAGAGAAATCTCGACAACTGACTGTCCATCTTCTTCAAGAATATCACCGATTGGTTCGTTTCCATTTGAGTTTGCCCAATTCCTTAACTCCCAATACTGTGGTTTTTCATCGCGATTCCACAAATGAGCGAATAATCCTGCATGCTCTCGATGGTTAAAGTTTCCGTTTTTAACCAAATTAGATGTGGCCTCTTCAAGCAAAAGCTCTTCGAAATCACTTTCTTCTGTTATGAGACCTTGAGCCCCCAAAATGTTAACGCTTTCAAAAATAGGTAGTAATAATTGAAAGACTAAAATAAATACAAGTGCGCGAGCAGTCGTCTTTTTCATCATACTTTGATTCATCTCCTTTTCTAATTATTCGGCTCTTGATACCTATTACTATATTCTCCCCTCCCTTTAACGCTATCACTACCATTTTAAGCAACTATACCCAGAATAAAAGAGGATTTTTTTTACTGTGCTGTGCATTTATTTTACCAAAATTCTTTTAAAATAAGAGTTAAATAATCCATCCGTGGAAATCCTTCTCTGTACTTGGGCAATAGGGAATTGGTTCACACACCATTTTGGGGATAAGGTATATTTAAAACAAAGTATATTATGATAAAAGAGATGATTGTTGTGCTTCACTCTATAACGAAACTTGATCCTTAGATACATATTGTATTGAATTCAGAAGAGACCAATATTATTCATGTTGTCGCATTTATTGATTCAAAAAGTACCACATGCTCGTATTGCCGTCAGAAAAGTTGTCGTACACATAGGCGTTACACAGGGGGGTGCTGACATATTCTTGGACAACTATAGGGCGAGAGAATGTCCATGTGCTCTTACGAAGAAAGAATAAAAGCTGTAAAACTCCACATTAAATGCGATCACCCATTAGCATCAGTCATTCAGGAACTAGGCTATCCTTCTTAAGAAGCACTGTACAAATGGTTTAAGGACTATGAATAGAACAGGGGTCTTTCTGTGAAAACATCCGCACCTCCAAGTGGCTCTTTTTGACCGCAATATTCAGAAATACCGTGAAACCCTATTTGACTAAAAAACTGTTCAAAATTAATTAGCACAAATTGTTCAAAAGTACTAGACGGTGAGACAAAAACATTGAATCCAGGATATATAACAATTTTTAGTTAATAAAAAAACCGCTATAAACTAAGTTTAATAGCGATTTTCACGAAATATCATTATTCAATCTAGACGTGTAGAGTAGATTGCATGCAATCCACTTTATAAGCACTACTTATTCTAATTTGTTACTATCCCAAAGCTATTGAACGACTCTCTAATTTCATGAAAATACGACGTGCATTCTTCATAATTATATACGAAATCGCACTAATTCCGAAAAATATAGGTACTCCTGCTGTACTATAAATAGCAATACCTAGTAAAAAAATCAGTAAAATTAGCTTGATAGTTACCAGTGGATTAGCCATACCAATTACAACGGCATACACAACCGTTGTAACAGCTTTTTTTTCAAAATAATCATATACTGCATAAACATATATAAATAAAATCATAGTCAAAACAACGGATAAAAAGTATACCACATTTAAAAATATATTAACCATTGACTGATTTAAAAATATTAAAAATCCATTAAAAATCAACATCAATAAAATAGCGGTAAGGTATGCCCCTAGAATATTAGCATCTTTAAATTCCTTCTTAAACTCATTCTTAAACTCCTTAAAGCCAATAGTATACACTCCCTCCTCCTTCCACTTCCTTAAAGATGCAAATAATGCAACAGTGGAAGGGTGAACACCTAATAAAACCCCTCCCAAAAAAGTAAATAAGATCCACATAAAATTCAAATATGCAAGCGCTGTCACAAATTCTCCAAAATTATATAATCTACCTTTTATACCCTTTAAATCCATTATATCACTCCTTATCGCTGTCTATCTATACTATCGAACTTACACTTTGATTTAATTATTGCCTCTTTTTCTATATTGTCCAGGTGTTTGACCGATATATTTTTTAAAAACCTTAGTAAAATATGTGCGCTCATTAAACCCCACTTTAAGAGCAATCTCTTCAACTGGTTGATCGGAATCAACTAAAAACCGACATGCTGCTGTCATTTTGTACCTATAGGAATAATCAGTAAATGTATGACCAGTAAGCCTCTTAAAATATCGAGAGAAGTAGCTAGGGTTAAAGTGCAAATGATTAGCCATATCTATCGAGCTTATATTTTCTGACAAATGCAACGCAATATAAGAGTCTATATCTTGAATACCTTTTATTTTATTTTTTATTGATAACTGACTTTCTCCTTCAATTGTCATTTGAATGACCTTATCTTGAAAAATGGCAAGCACTTCTTCCATTGTCCAACACAATTTAAGAGCTTTTGTAAAACAATCTACTTTATTATCTGTAATTAAATTTAGTTCCAATTTAATTACAATGGTTAACAGTGCACTTAAAACATCGTTAGGCTCTATTTGATTCGAATATATTATTTTTTTTATTCTATTAATGCAAGTTTTTATATTATCTTCATCTTTTAACTCAACATACTTAAATAAAGTATATTCTTCTGACTCAATTAAGTTTCCTAATGGTATAAATGCTGATTCTTTACTAACTGATACTACTTGTATTTGCTTTGGAATACTATAAAAATAGCGCTCTCGATGATTAATAATATCACGGTAGGTCTCGCTTAAATTATTCAAATTCAACTTATCTTTAACTAATAAAAAAGAACATCTAGTATGGTTCATACTGTAACAATACCCTGCCGCTGCTTCTAGCAACTTCTTAATTTGAGACTCTATTTGCACTTTTATATTATCTTTATAATTATATATGCATATTAGGTGGTCATTATTTATAAAAACCTCCACTTGATCATTTTCATAGAGGAAGTCACTAAGGTGTTTGTAAAAACTTTCTAATAGAGCATAATAATCTGAGATAATGCTATTACTCACAGGCAAATAACCAATGATAATTTTGTAATCCGGTAAATCCCAAGACACATTCATTTTTTTAAAGCAAAGATTTATATCTTCACTACCTTCTTGTAATTTGTCAACAAATATACGCCTAGCATAGTTATGACGATCAATTATATTATCCGGGGTGGAATTTTGATTTTGATCTAAATTAGAAATCATTTTCAACAAGCTTTCCTTTAAAACTTTTGGAGTTAATTCTTCTTTTAGTATATAATCATCTGCTTCCAGTTTTATAGCTTTTTTTGCATAAGAGAAGTCTTCATGGCATGTTAAAAATGTAATCCTTACTTGCTCATTCTTCTTTTTTACCCTTCTAGCTAATTCTATACCATCGATACCCGGGATGCCGATATCTGTCAAAAGGATATCCGGTTGAATTTCACTTAGCGCCTCTAAAGCCTGAATGCTTGACGAAGATTCAAAAACAACTTCTAAACCAATTTCGTTCCAGTTGACAGCCTGTTTTATATATTTCAGCATAGGAATGTCATCATCAATAACCATAACTTTATACACTATTTAACACCCCCAGTAATTAGTTAACAAAAGGAATTATAATTTCAACAGTTGTTCCATAGCCTTCTTCACTTTCGACCTTAATATTTGCGCGTTGCCCATAAATTAAATGTAACCTTTGACTTACATTAGCTAAACCAATCGGTTGATGCTCTTCATCTCCATCAATTGAATTATTATCTATTCGTCTATTAACCTTCCGGCATTGTTCAGCTTTTAAACCCCTACCATCATCTGTTACTTCTATGATTATTAAATCCTCTCTTTCATGCACGCAAATACTTATTGTTCCCTTTTCCCCATATGAGAAGCCATGAATGATAGCGTTCTCCACAATAGGTTGCAAGGTTAAAAAAGGTATATACATGGATTGAAGGTGTTTGGGAATCAAAAACTCAAGATTAAATTCAATTCCATTTCTCATACTCATAATATCCACATAGTGTTCTAAAAGCTCACATTCATTTTTTAAAGTAGACGGTTTATTTGCATTTAAATATTTCCTCAAAAGTAGCATAAGGGAGTATATTTTATTAGAATGGTACACATCCTCCACTAAAATCAAGTTGCATCTAACTGAATTTAGCGTGTTCATTAAAAAGTGCGGCCTAATTTGTGAAAAGAGGGCACTAATCTCAAGTTCTTTTATCTTTTCTTTCTCCTGCTCAATTCTAGTAATTAATAGCTCCACTTGGTCAAATGTAGTATTCATCATTTTTCCTAAGCGATTGATCTCGTCATTACCCTTCACATCATATCGGATAGAACGATTACCCTCTCCATAGGTTTGAGTAACGTGTTGTAATTGCTTTAGCGGAGAGTGCATTTTATTTGCTAAGGCAATTGAAATTGCTATAAACAAGATTATAAATAAAGCTATAATAGACAATGATTGGTAAAATGTTTTTCTTAGCTCTTCTATTAGCTGCCTCTCCGAGGTATAATAGATAAGCTTCCAATCAACTGGGGATAGCAAAGCTTCATTTTTTATAAACGCCCCATTTTCTATTGATGAATGTTCATTCAATCCATAAATCACATTATCTTCTTCATCTACAATAACTACTGACCCAACGGTAATTTGTTCAAACAGGTTACTGAAATAATCTTCGGCTATTGCCGTGTTCAAAAAACCTAATTGTTGACCAGTTCTTGGATCATCAATGACTTTAGAAAAATATATTGACCTAGATGAATGTTCATTCTCACTATTTACCTGGCCTACCCACTGAAAGTACTCACTAGGTTCCTCATTTATACTTCCATTAAATTGTAACCAATCTTCTCTTAGGTGACTTACCGATTTCAAATTTCTCATAGATGGGAAAATAAATCCCTCATTATTAATGATAAACATATCTACATTGACATTAAACGCTTTCATATCTGAGGTAGTCAAAACTCCTACCAGATCTCCAAAACTCTTAAAGTCTTCGAAAGAATTTATAGCGCTACTTCTTTGAAGTTCTGTCAACCCATTAATAACATCTGTGTCTGTCACTAAAAGTTGTGTAACATAAAATACATCATTAAAAAGTTTGTTTATATCATTGCTAAGAACATTTAAAACAGATTCGTTATTTAATTTGATTTTATCTAAGATAATATTCTTATAAATGGAATAGTTAAATAATGATATTAAAAAAATAGGGAGAATTAAAAATGCAATGAAAGATAATTGTAATTTTCGGTAAAATGAATTTTTAATCACTCTTCGCATTTTTAATCCCCCCTATACAGAAACCAGTGTATAAATACCCATATTCCAATGCCTTCTATAAATTCATCAAATGATAATTGGATAATTTTGTATATATAGACTGTATATTTTTAAACTACTAGAACTTATTATAACAAATTAAAATAGCTATATTATTTTTTTCTCACCTAATTATTGTTTGGTTTTCTTCCGGCATTTCAAACGACTAACTTATATGAAATCACAGCAGACAAAGAATCAAAAATGAAACTTTGTCTGCTGTGCTCTAATTATTCAGATTTAGAATCAATAATACTAGTAGCTCTTTCAATCATCCATTCTGTTACTTCATCAACTGGCTCGTTATTCAGCATATGCTTAGCAAAACCATCAACTAGAATTTCTTCCAGCTCCCCACTATAGTCAATGCTTATTTGTGAAGCATCTAGATAACCGATTTCATCACTAGTAACCGTGTGCAACAATGAATCAACATCATAATACTCTTCGTTTCCTGCAATAATATCTAAAATAAACGGCTCAAGATCGGCTTGTGTCCAACCTGGAATCTCAGTACGTGCATCCGACATGTTTGTTGAAATAAAGCGAGCAAATTTGTATGCTGCCTCTTTATGGTCTGATGATTTTCCAATCGCAAGGTAATTTCCACCCATAAAGTAATCTGTATTGTCACCCTCATTTACCACTGGAACAGGAGCAAATGCAGTTTTGAAATCATGCGGATTAGCTTCCAAATCTCCAACTTCACCGATCATCCATGATCCTGTCAGTAACATAGCGGCTTCTTCGTTGAAGAACTCTGCGCGATAGCTTAAATCAGCACCTAAAACATCTCTGAAAGGCTTCGCATTACCGTTATCTTCCATTTTTTTTCTTAGTTCAAATAGTCTTGCATATGACGGATCTGTAAAGTTCGTTGTACCATCTTCTAGTAAGAATGGGTGTTTCATTAATGTTTGTGCTGGAGGATTCATATATAAAGGCCAGCTGTGGAAATAGGCTCCATATTGAGTTTTTCCGTCTTTCTCAACTGTCAACTTTTCAGCATATTCTGCAAAATCATCCCAAGTCCACCCTGCTGTAGGTACTTCTAAACCAGCAGCGTCTAGTGCATCTTTATTGATTAAAACAAAGTTTGTTGTTGCATTAAATTGAATTCCATAGTAATCATCGCCTACTGATGGGTTAACATAATATTCTTCAGTTGGATCAATACCTTCGCTATCATAAAATTCATTTAATGGATGTAGTGCTCCCATTGCTTGACGCTGATATAGTCGATCTACAGCTGGAAATGCCATTACATCAACAGATTCACCTGCTGCGAGTAAAATATCCAGATTTTCCAAAGTTGCGATTGAATCACCTGGCACAAGCGAAACAGATTCAACCTTAATATTCGGATTTTCAGCTTCAAACTGCTCAATATAACCTGCAGTTGTTCTAGCCATTACTTCATTATCCCAATTATAAAATTTGATTGTTACTTGCTCCTCGCTATCATCTGTAACATCACCAGTAGATGACTCACCGTTCCCTCCACATGCTGTCAAAGTCAGAACCGCAAGAACAAGCAAAATCAATATACCCTTAAACTTCTTCATAATAAAACCTCCTGTTTTTTTCAATTTATTATGAGTGCTACACTAAAATGATAGCGCTCTCAATATGGATTATATACGATATAAGCTATTTTATTGTACACTTTTTTGCTGGTTTTGTGCGTTATTTTTACCTAGCCCTTAACTCCACCTAATGATATCCCCTCAATAACCTGCTTCTGCAAAATTATAAAGATTATCACTAATGGAAGTATAGCAGATAAAGAAGCCATCATTAGAACTGCGTAGCTATCGGCAAAATCATCTTGAAATAGTTGCATTCCCATGGTTATGGGGTACAATTCCTTGCTCAACAGAAAGATTAATGGATTTTGGTAATCATTCCAAGTCCAAATGAATTTGATAATACCTACTGTAGCTAATATTGGCTTACATAACGGCAATATAACCTGCCAATATATTCTAAAATAGTTAGCACCATCTATTTTTGCTGCTTCAATATAATCATCTTCAATTGACAACATAAACTGTCTCATTAAGAACGTAAAGTATATTGAGAACATAGCCATGAAGATAAGTGCGCCATGGGTATTATACAAGCCCATTGTTCTAATCAAGAGAAACCTCGGAACTAATGTTGATTGCTCCGGGATAATCATTAATGAAATCAATGTGAAAAAGAGTAGGTTTCTTCCTTTGAACCGCAACTTCGAGAACGAAAACGCAGCCATTGAAGAAATGAAGATGGTAATAACTGTAGTGCTGCCTGCAATTTTTATTGAGTTCCAATAAAATAGGTAAAACGGTATATCCCCAAACCAAACTTCTTTAAAGTTATTAACAACATTTATTCTCCTTGGTATCCACTCAATCGGAAATACAAACACATCTGATTCGTATTTAAATGCTGTTGATACCATCCATATCAATGGTATTAAAAAGAACATCGATAGCAATCCCAATACAATTGTATTAACTAATTTTACTTTATCTAATTTCTTTAACCGAGTTAGCATAGTATACCTCCTTTCTATCATCCACCGAATATTTTAGAATTTTGTAACTTCCAAGTTAAATATGTCAAAGTTGCTACTACTGTAAATAATAATATAGATATTGCTGATGCATAACCCATATTAAACCTTTGGAACCCTTCTTGGTATATTAAATAAACAAGTACTGTTGAAGAATTAATTGGTCCACCATTTGTTAAGAACTTAATCAAATCAAATACTTTAAATGAAGTAATTAAAAGTGTAATTGCTAAAAACATATGCGTTGGAGCTAATAACGGAAATGTAATCTTGTAGAATTTCTGTAAAGATGTTGCCCCATCCATCTCTGCTGCTTCATATATTTCTTGAGAAATATTCGCTAATCCTGCAAGGTAAATAACAACAACGTAACCGATTTGAGTCCAGATACTAATAATAATTATAGCTAGTAGTGACGTACTAGTATCAGCCAACCAGCCTGGTAAGTTTGAGACTCCAATACTAGACAATAATTGATTAATTGGTCCCTGAGAAGGATGATATAGAGCTCTCCATATAGCACCTACAGCAATTATAGAGGAGATATAAGGTATAAAAAATGCAACCTTAAAAAAACTTTTCATATGCACTCTTGAATTAATTAGTGTAGCAAGAACTAGAGCAATTATCATAGATACTGGAACTACAACTACTGTGTAAACTAGGTTGTTTCTTAGCGCTAAGAATACCCGTTCATCGCTAAACATCTTAACGAAGTTATCTAATCCAACAAACCTAATCTCAGACAGACCACCGACTAGATTCCACTCTGTAAAACTTAGTAATACTGCAAAAATTATAGGTAGTACATACAACAAGACCATACCTATTATCTCTGGGGTCAAAAAGAGCCAACCAACTATAGCCTCTTTTCTCCTTTCTGCACTTAGACCAGTTTTCTTTGTTGCCTTTAATATTTTTTTATCTTCTAACATTCTAGTCACCTCTTTTCCTTTGTTATCTGCATTTATTTTATCTCATTATGTAAGCGCTATTAATCAAAAATTATTACTCGAACGTGAAACATTTTGACTTTATTCTTTTTTTTAGTTGCATAATAATTAGATTATTCTCGCCATTTATAATGTCGTAACAAAATAAAAGACCACATAATTTATTTACACAAATTATGTGGTCTTTTGAAGCAAAGTATACTGCACTAAATTATAGTTTGAAACTAAGATTCCCCTCCGCTACAGCCTCTAATTAAATTTTTACAATACTTAGCCTAAACTAGAAGAATAGTTATGGCTATTTATTTCCGCTTTTTTATGCGTGTCAGCATCATCAAACAAACTAGCCGACTGCCTAAGATTAGCGTGAAAAATAAGTGATATAATTCTAAAAGGCACTGCTTATGCCGATAAGATGGCATTTTGAATTGATTGATTTGTTAACCAGCAGCAAAAGACCGCACAGCGCGAATTATTGTTGCGGAGAGCGTTATTTTATTATTCCAGGCCTTATTTTTGCCTATGGCTACTTTTATCCTCATCACGATTTTTTGCATCATCATAAGTATAAACCGTCAAAAACTATACAGGCTTGGACCTTTTTAGTACAATACTAATGACCTGTTCTTAATTGAATAAAGAGGGTGTATTGAGAAATGATACGTAAGTTAATTTCAACTATGTCTGTTAATAGATACCATAGAACAATCTATGTCTTCATTTATTTTATGATTATTTGTGCTATTTTACTTTTGAACATCTATACTCATCAACTTAATTTTTTAACGGAAGACAACTCTATCTATATTGAACCAACGGCCTTTGATCATGATTTTAGTACGTATGAACTTTCAAAAGATGATGATAACCTATTTCATTACACTATTACTTTACCTAATACGGCCTTTGAACAGTTAGGAGGAGACCTCTTTAAACTCGTAATTAATAGCGTACACAGCAATGCGATTAACGTTAGGTTTAATGACCAATTAATTATTAGCGAAGGCGATATGACAGAAGGATTCAGTATGTTAAGGGCAGGATTTGTCCAGGGAACCATTGAAAGAAACTTGGTAAAAGAAACAAACACTTTACATATTACCACCTATGCGAGCTTCCGGACGGGTACGTTTAATCCGGTCATCATCTCAGAAAGTATCCCTGGAAATAGAAATATCGGCTTACTGCGCTTATTTAATGAGCGTTTAGTATCACTCGGCATTGGTTTAGTTATTATGTCCGGCTTATTCAGTTTATTTATCTATTTCCTTAACAGAAAAGATACGACGTTTCTATTATGGCTCAGCTTAGGTACACTCTTTACCGGTGGTTATTTATGGGACTATCTCACAATGCAACATCTTAGTATTGATTACCTCGTCATTAAAAAGCTGTTTTTATTAAGTCTGTCCATTGGAATCCTCTTTTATGGTTTAGCACTTTATTCACTTTTAAAGAAAAAGTATATAATAGCACTACCCGTTATGCAGCTCATCTATTATCTTGTCATTGTCATTACCTCAACGAATATGATTGATTTTAGGCGTTCTTACAATTATTTTTTCTATTCGATTATTGCTGTTGTCCTGTTCCTATTGATTGTGACGTTTAAACACCATAAACTTAACAATACTGTATTTGTGATGTCGTTACATTTTTCAACCATTTTTACATTAGGGATGCTGTCATTATTTAAAGGCTTTAAGCTCAGTTATTACTCTTTGTCTACACCAATTTTCATTATTTTTGTTGTCGGCCTCTTACCACTTATTATTACGTACGTCCTCTTCTTAGAAAAAGATATTAAATTACTAGAAGAAAAGAAGCTAAAAAAACAAGCTGTAACACAAGCAATGACCGACGGACTAACCGGCGCTTTTAACAATTATTATCTAAAGCAACAACTTGATCAACTTGACGATCATTCTGTACTAGCTATTCTTGACTTAGATAATATGAAACCGCTAAATGACTCCTACGGACACTTAGCGGGCGATTATGTCTTATGTTATCTTACTGATACCATTAAGCAATATATACGTGAAACAGATATTCTGTGTCGTTACGGTGGGGATGAGTTTATCATTATCTTTAAAGACTGTACATTACATGACGCGAAGGATATTGCTAATAACATAAGACAGCACATTAAAGAAAGTACTATTCCCTATAATGGCCATCAGCTAACGACCTCTATCTCTATCGGAATGTGCCAAGCATCAGGTGATAACCCTGCAAGAACTATTATTGAATGTGCAGATAAAGCCTTGTATAAAGCTAAACAGATGGGGAAAAATCGGATAGCAATAAATTAAGCCAATCAAATATATTTACAAGCACCTTCAGGCTACTTAATTAATATAGACTCTAGAGAATATATACATCCTAATTCTCTAGGGTCTTATTTAAAATACCTATTACATATCTAAATCCTTCACAAAACCCTTAAAGACAGCATGTTTCACCATTACCAGCTTGATTTTTTCACACCAGGAATTTGACCTTTGTGTGCCAGTTCACGAAAAGCAATCCGAGAAAGTTCGAACTTTCTTAGTACACCTCGAGGGCGACCTGTTAATTGACAGCGACGGGTTAAGCGTGCGGGAGCAGAATCCCTTGGTAGTTTTGACAGACCAATGTAGTCACCTTTTGCTTTTAGTTCTCGACGTTTTTCTGCGTAGTACTCAATAAGGGCTTCGCGTTTTTTTTCTTTTGCAACTTTTGATTTTTTAGCCATTTACTGAATCTCTCCTTTTTTATTCTGAGTTAATTCGCGATTTAAATGAGATGCTGATTTGAGGAGGAATATCTTAGTGTGTGCCTGTTGTGTGCGGTTATTTGCTTGCACCACTTTTAATGGTGGTATCATTTCCAGCTGATCTATCTCTCGGCTCACAGCAGATTCAATCAGTATATTAAGGCGCTGTGTTCTACTAAAAACGTCTGACTCTGATAAACACAGTGCCCTAGCCGTCATGAGAAACGGGCGCTTTACTTGCATTAAATCTAGCAATTCTTCCACAGATTGAGCTCGTTCCATTAGTGGCTTTTCAAATGCTTCATAAGTATTGATTAACTTTTGATCTTCTTCTGATAACCGTCGAATGCATCGTTTGCGTACATAGTCATATTTAGCATGTTGTATTTCATCCTCCCAAATCATAATCATTACGAATTAATAATTAAAACATAACCTTTTCAAAAAGTAAAGCGTAATGATTACGGTTTAAAAGTTTGTTTGCTCCCCAGTAACTGTTTCTCGCGACTACTTTCACCTTAATAGCCCCTAAACGATAGAAGCATCCCCACATACGATCACGCGTAAATGAGAATGCTCTATAACGTTACTGATGATTATAATATAACGCATTGGTTCAATACTTAAATTGATTAATCTGCGCTTGAATATCTTCCGCCTGCTTGGCAAGAGACTCACTCGCGTTAGCTATATCTTCAATCGATGCGTTTAACTCTTCCACTGTTGAAGCGACTTCCTCAGTACCTGCAGCATTTTCTTCTGAGATGGCTGACAAATTACTTATAACTTCAACAACCGTTTCTTTTTGTTGATTCATTATATGAGCACTCTCTTGAAGTTGTATAGCGCGATCTTTAACAGATTCAATAATTGTATTCAATTGCTGAAACTGAGTGGTTGTTGACTCCACACTTTTATTTTGAATATCCACAATACCTCGTGCTTCACGCATAAGTTCAACCGCCCTATCTGTTTTCTCCGTTAAATGCTGAATCACTTTCATGATTTGATCTGTGAAGGTACGCGACTCCTCTGCTAATTTTCTAATCTCATCTGCGACAACTGCAAAACCTTTACCTGACTCACCTGCCCTTGCCGCCTCAATAGCAGCATTTAATGCAAGTAAATTTGTTTGTTCAGCTATATTTAAAATCATACCACTAGCTTTCTCAATATGCGTCACAGATTCATTTGTATCAAGAATGATCTCTTCAACACTTATGCTTACTTTAACATTATCCTTCGATGCTTTATTCAGAGCGTTAACCGCCGCTAACCCTTGTTGTACTTGACTGTTCATTTGCTCAGTAGCTTCATTTAGTTCCTTCATCAACACTATGTCAGTGTCTATCCGCTCACCAAGTTGGGCAATTTCTTCTGCTCCTCTGGTCGTATCATTTGCCTGATTTTCTGCTCCATCAGATATCTCTGTCATAACACGGGCGACATCACTGGCTGCCCGATTCGATTCGTCTGTGGTCGCTGTTAATTCTTCACTTGAAGCAGCAACTGTTTCTGAAACGGCTGCTAAATCAACTACGATACGTCTAACCTTATCTACAAATGTATTAAAACTTGTTGCAATTTCACCGACTTCATCTTTACTCGCCACATCAACGCGTGACGTCAAATCACCCTCTGATGTTGCTAATTCCGTTAACTTATCGGTAATAATACGTAGTCCCTTAATTTTTTTACCAAGCGCCAAGAATGTGAAGATAATCACAATAACTAATGTAATTAATGATACATAGACAACCATCATCCATATTTCTGCTTCTTCAGTCGCTGCTAATGTAGTACTTGCCGCTTCATTTTCTATGGCCTCAATAAAACTTTCTGTTAATGATGTGATTTTTTCCTTCTGTTGCATGTAAACATCACCAAACATGAGTTGGCGTGCCGAATCATAGTCACCCGCACTCGCAAGCGCCATGGCCTCCTCCTCAACGTCTATTAAAGCGTTTGACTCCGCCTGCGCTTGAGATAGTATTTGGAAATGTTCCTCTGATACCCCTAACACTTCTAGACGTTCAATAGCCTCTTCACGCCTTTTCGTTTCATTTACTTCTTCCCAATAGTTATTAAAATACTGCTGTTCCCCAAATTGGACAAAACTTTGAGCTTGGTCCGTTAAATAATCACTCGCTCTTAATAACTGGGTTGCTTGACGTTCCAACTCTAGTTGTGTTGAAGATGCCTCACGTTCTTCAGATACAGCCAGATTTAACATAACTAAACTGAAGACACTTGCTATAATTGCTATCATGACAATTGCAGCACTGACCTTTAATAATTTTTGTATTTTCATAATGTCCCTCCTTACGAGTCGATTACTTAAGTAATACCCGATATATCTTACATTTAAATCTTATTACCTAAAATTTTCATCCTTTTAGAGCGAGAAGATACCTTCCTCAAACATTCGTTAGAATGTTTGGTGGGGTGTAATTCCATCTTCGACCTTTTCCGCATTACACCTGAAAATAAAGATACAATTCGTAATGTAGCGTCACCAATAATTCGTTTAAAAGCCTAGGAGAACCTCTTTAATATAAGGAAAGGTCCTCCTAGGCTTATTTTAGAATCTGAAAGTTTTTCAGATGATGACTTACTTCATTTAATTACCTGAAATCATCAGGCCAAATTGAGCGAGCAATGCACTCGCTAAATACGTTCCGATAAAGACAAAGACCGCGACAATCGCAACCTTCCACGATGTTTTTCTTAAATCAACTAACCGATCCGCAACAGAAATACCCGCAAAAGTAAGAATTGGTGTGGTAATTGATAAAAAGTCAACCGCTTGAATGGCTGTGACAAAAAAGTCAAAGATTAAGCACATCACAAGTGACGTGATCGATACCCAGCCTAAAATAGGAAAACTACGCAAGACGGGGATATTTGCTTTCTTAATAATATCTGTAATAAAAATACCTATCATCGAAAATAACCATAAAGTGAACAATCCCATAATCGCGGTGCTATTTATTGGTGCACCTCCACCATACTTAAGTAGTTTAATACCTTGAGTTAAAAGGATTAACGAAATACTTAAAAGTAGAATTAAACCATATTTAACGTAGTGATTCAGCCCTGTTGTTTTTGTCATGATTCATCACCTCGCACTAATAATTTGTACATGAATTTCTGTAGTGGCACAGCTAAAAAGATCATCGTAAAAGTACCTAAAAAGCTCGTTAAAAGTTGACTGGCAGCCGCATAAGATAAAATCGTTTCTTCCATCTCTGGTAAACGTGCAACGAGCGTTGAAGATGCGCCTGTCATCATACTACTTGAACCAACACCTGCCGCCATCGCCAACGCTTCTGGACGAAAACCTAAATCAAGTAGAATAGGTGCAAACACACTAAAGAAGAGGGCGCCAAACAGCGTACCAATAATATAGAGTGACAGCACGCCTCGCCCTTCCTTTGATTCAAGGGTATATTTTTCAGAAATATAGGCAAGTTCACCTTCACGACCAATACCGAGCGTTGCCCCAATCGCTTCTCGGCGTAAACCAAGCAGAACAGCAATTGGTAGTCCGATAAGGACGGTCCCTAAGTTACCTAAATCTTGAATAATAAACACCCAACCAACTTGTAAGATATCTTTTATTCGAGGTGCAACGTCAGCCCCGTATCTTGCCATAAGTGGCAGCATGATAAAAATCAAATATTGACTCGCAAATCCGATGTTTGCTTTGCTGTAGACTTTTTTCATAATCCCTTTTCTAAAAACACTCATCCCTAGTACCATCGTGAGTAAAATCGCAAAGACCAGTGGCAATAACGTAATCGTAATCGCACCTATGGTGATACTCTGAAAACCAATCCACTCTGCCGCGAAAATAATCATAACCGCAAAGACAATCAAATACCAAAAATCACGTTTCATACTCTTTCTCCCCCTTAAATCTCTCTTATGTTTTTTCTATTTTACGAGTGTGTTTAACACATCTAAATAGTCTTGATACGTTCTTTTATATAATTGGTTTTTATCTATTTGACCGACCATTTCATCAAGAACACTTTGTAGAAATGAAGGAAAGACCGTATAGATAAATTCTGGATCAACATCAATAAAATCATCCCCATGAATCGTACCAGTGAAACCACTGTAACCAATTTGAATGCACGGCATCATATAAGATAAGTCTCCGATATCACCGGCTGCGCTAATCGCTTGATTGTTAAGCATCGCTTTTATACGCTCATCTTTATTAAATGCCGCTGCCACAAAGGTAGATAGATAACGACTTTGTTGGAAGGGTAAATAGCCCATTTGTGTATCGATAGCCACTTCACCCATAAGGGCTTGTGCAGAACCGATAGCCGCTTTGTCTAGGCGAACGGCAACCTCTTGCATATAATCAACAGACTGTGTGCGTAAATCTGTCCCTACGGTAATATGATTTGGGATAACATTAGTCGACATATCTGACTGCATCACAATCGGATTAATTCTTACCATTTGTTTTTCATCTAATTGTTGTCTAGATAAGCCAATCGCTGTATTAAAGAGTGTTGACATGCTGTAAGCATTAACAGAAGAAAACGGATCAAAACCTGCATGAGAGGCTTCACCTTTAAAATGATATTTCTTATAAAGAAATCCAGCTAAATCACAGTTAATTTCAATTGTACGCTCAGCAAACTCTCCACCAATCGCATGAACACAAATACCAAGATCAATATCATCAAATACACCTAGCTTCATTGCTTCTGGTTTACCACCGTAATGCGTAATGGTTCCTTCATTGACTAATTGTTCCCGGTAGGGTAAGTCAAGATATTCTTCAGCAGGTACAAAAATAAAGGACAGTTGAAAATCAAACGCTTCGTATGCCTTTGTCTGATAAAGTTGTTCATATAAAGCTAACGCAATAGCCACTTGTGTATAGTGCCCACAATTATGTGCAGCTCCGTTCGCAGGATCTGCTTTAAAATGCGTCGGCGCATATACTGCGTCTAATTCCGCAATAAAAGCGATATGTAATGACTGCTTCTCACCAAGTGTTGTTTTAAAACCGGTTGTGCTAAATTCTTCGATCGAAATGTCTGAATCAACACTTTTTAAATAATCAACGACGGTTTGTTTTGTTTTTGTTTCTTTATAACCCAATTCTGGATTTGCATAAATCTGGTCTGCGAGTGTTTTTATTCTCTCGTACTGTTCGTTAATCGTCATATGTCCTCCTTCTCGTGATATCCGAATGTTAAAACTAATAGTACTAGTTATACCATCGTTCGGTATTTAAGGTCAATACTTTCAAGAAAACTTTTTCGTTTATTCAGTTGAATAATTTTATATACATAGACATGCATTTTTGATAAACCTTTTAACAAAGGTCTTTCAGCTTATATAGACTCATGTTCTTATATAATCCTTCAATTTTACCAATGATTTCAAAACACAATGAATTTTCAGTCAAAAATAAATACACGAACATTATTATCAATAATAAAATCATTTATTCGTTTATTATAAATTAAAATACAAAGTAAGCTTCATCAAAAAACCTTTTCTTGATGAAGTCACTACACACCGGTACTTTTATTTATATCTATAGCGTAAAACAACATGGAATCAACTTTCATTCCATGCTGTTTATTTACTAAATACGTTGATAAAACCCTATACATCATTGAGCCCTTAACTACTTAATAGCCGTAAGCATATCTAAAACTATATCAGCACAAAGTAGAGTATAAACAATAGACTGATGGCATACATAACTGGCGTTATTGTAGCAAATTCTCTTTTCACCAACTTAATGAGCACATAAAAAATAAAACCAAAACCTACGCCATCTGCTATATTAAAAGTAAGCAGCATCATTGTGATCATCATAATTCCAGGAAAGTATTCCGAGACATTTGACACATCTATATTTTTAAAATTTACAGCGATAATTTCTACACCAACTAGAATGAGTAAAGAAGAGATGACTGATAAAGGAATTAACGTAATAAAAGGTATAAAGAAAATAGTAAGCAGAAAATACACACCTACTAAGACAGATGTCAGACCTGTCTTTCCTCCAACCGCTATTCCTGTACCGCCTTCTGCGCTTGTACAAGTCGAACTAGAACCTATAATACCAGCAATAGCAACCGATATTGCGTTCACACTCAGCGTATCTTTAATTTTATGTTCATTTTTTACGCCTAAAAAACTTAGTTGTGTTCCTAAGTTTTGAAAAATAACTAGGACAAGCAAAGAAAATACAGCAATCCAAAATTCAAGAGAAATACTTTGTGAAAAATCTAAAGCAAATAAATGTGGGCTCACAACCTTTATATCTTTTAACGTATAAGAAAATGTCGTCATATCCGTTACACCTAAAAAAACAGACATCCCTACACCAGAAATAATGGCGATTAAGTAACTTCCTTTTATTTTTAAGATTGTTAAGATGAGCGCAATAATTAATGTAAACATCGTTGTCAGTGGCACCGGCTTAAATAAATCATTCAAAGTGACTAAAGTTTCTGAATGAGATACAATCACCTCTCCATTTTTTAAGCCTAGAAAAACAAGAAAGAAACCTACACCAACACTCATACTACTTACGAGACTCTTAGAAATGGATTTTAGTAAATAATCAATCACATTAAATCGAATGAGTAAATAAAACAATACCCCGACAACAAATACGACGGCTAAACTTTGTTGCCACGTAAAAGCAAATGCTCCTACTAACGTATACGTGAAAAAAGCATTATCGCTCATACCTGGGGCGATAATCATCGGTGAATTGACTATCAGCCCCATCATAATTGAGCTAATACTCGTAATCACTATTGTTGCAAATAATACCGCATGGTAATTCATGCCCGTCTGAGATAAAATCAGCGCATTCACTGCAACGATATAGACGATGGAAACAAAAGACGTTAAGCTTGCTTCTATCTCTGTTTTTATATGGCTGTTATTTTGACTAATCTTAAAATTTTTTTCAAGTAATGGCATTTACTTCACACTCGAATCATAATGCGTTCCTAAAGCCTTTGGTGCTTTACTTTTACTACCTGTAAGAATGAGCGCAATGAGCGTAATAACGTAAGGTAATAAATAAAAGACTTCCGTTGGAATTGCATCAAAACTAGGAAAAATTTGAATTTGGTCTTTAATGGCTTGCGCAAAACCAAAGAGAAGCGCCCCCCACATGACACCATATGGTTTCCATCTTCCTAAAATAACAGCGGCAATAGCAATATAGCCTTGACCTGCAATAGTGTTAAATGAGAAGTTTCCATTAGATGTTAAAACAATGGTTGCTCCTCCTAAAGCTGATAACGAACCACTAAGCATAACTGACCAAAACTTAATTTTATACACATTAATACCCGCAGTATCTACTGATCCTGGATTCTCACCTGTCCCTCGAACTCTTAGTCCAATAGGTGTTTTAAACAATATATAAGAGCCAATCACTATAATGGCCAAGGCTAGGTATGTGGTTGGGTACGATCTAAAGAAAGCTATTCCCAAAAATGGGATGTCTGATAGTAATGGAATGTTTATTCTCCTAAACATGTTTGAAATCCTAGGTGTATCAGCCGCACCATCAAATAGTAGTTTAACTAAAAAGAATGTGGCATTGGCACTGAGTAGATTTATGACTACCCCGCTTATGACGTGGTCCGCTTTAAATTTTAAAGTTGCCATCACATATAAAAAACTAAATAAGCCAGTGAAAATAAATGCCGTCATTAAGCCGATCCACGGGGAAAGCCCTCCCAGATTTAACGTTTCTGCATAGTGCGCACCGATCGCGCCAAAAAATGCGCCTGAAATCATAAAGCCTTCTACACCTAAATTTATTACACCTGCCCTTTCGCTTAGCATACCGCCTAGTGCTCCTAATGCTAAAGCTACCGCAAAAACGATGCTACCATTTATAACATTCGCTAAAACCTCCATTTACTGGACCTCCTTTTTCGTATGCTCCATATTAGGAAGTAATTTTTTCACTAAACCAGGCGCGGCTACAAAGAAAATAATGAGCGAAATAATCATGCCTATTATTTCACTTGGAACACCTGCCCCAAATTGCATACCTTGTGAACCATATTTCAACACACCAATTAATACGCCTGATAACGTCGTTCCTATGGTTGTATTTCCTCCTAGTAAAGCAATGGCTACACCATCGAATCCTACGCCGCTTGTAGAAGTAGAAATCGCCATATATTTATAGACACCTAAAGTGTCAAAAACACCAATTAAGCCGCCAATAGCCCCGGAGATAAACATCGTTCTCGTAATAATTCTATTTACCTTAATACCAGCATAATGAGCCGCATGGTTATTTAGACCAACAACCTCTGTTTCATAACCATATCTTGTTTTGTTAAAGAAATAATAAAAACCAAAAATAATGAGCGGTGTAATAAACAGCCCCCAGTGCACGCGGGCACCATTTAATAGTTCACTCAGACTGTTTAAACTAATAGATGCAGAGTCTTGAATGAGTGCTGAACGTTGGCTACCTTCTTGAGGAACTATACCTCGAATCAACATATGACTAAGGTAAAGTGCCACATAGTTTAACATGATTGAACTAATGACCTCATTAATTGTAAAACGTGTTTTTAAATAAGCGATAAGGACGCCCCATAACCCACCAGCAATTACCCCAACAGTTAATGCTGTGAACCCATGGATAATAGGTGGGAAGTCTACTAACGTACCAACTAATAAAGAGGCCACTGCACCTATCGTAATCTGACCATCAACACCGATATTTAAAAGTCCCGCTTTATTAGCTAAAGCAACCGCAAAACCACTCAATAATAAGGGAATGATCGCGCGTATGACCTCTCCAATATCATAAGCTGAACCGAATACTTTATTCAGCAAAGACTGATAAGCAATCACCGGATTATACCCTGCAATTAACATAATAATAGCGCCAAAAACAAGCGCGATAATGGTTGCTAGAATGGGAACAAGGATATTTCTATTCTTCATATGTTTTGCTACAGCATTCATCAGGTTATACTCCTTTCCCGGCCATCATAAGACCTAACTCGGTATCATTCGTGTTGTTCGGGTCGACTTGCCCAATGATCTTACCATCGAAAATGATGTTGATACGATCAGACAATGACAAAAGCTCTTCCAGCTCAAATGATACAAGCAAAATAGCTACACCTTGGTCTCTTAATCGAATAATTTGATTATGAATGAAATTGATTGCGCCAATATCTAATCCGCGCGTTGGTTGGACAATAATTAATAATTCAGGATTCCTACTAATCTCACGTGCTAAGATAACTTTTTGCTGATTACCACCAGACATCCCTCTCACAATAGTTGCTTCACTTTCAGCTCTAATATCAAACGCCTGCATTTTTTGCTTTCCTTCGTCTCGAATCAGCATCTTCTTCAAGTTCAAACCGTCATTATATTGCTTTTTGTAGTATTCGATTAAAATCAGATTTTCTGAAATGTTTTTATCCAAAACTAACCCATGCTTATGTCTATCCGCCGGCACATAACTCACACCCGACTCAAAAATGTCTCTGATGCTTTTTCCCTTCGTTGATTGGCCTTTTATTTTTATCTCACCTGTATTTGTTTCAATCATATTGACGATAGACTCTACCAATTCTGATTGTCCATTACCGTCAACACCCGCAATACCCAAGACTTCGCCACCATGCACTGTAAGACTAACATCATCAAGAATTTTTCTACCTGACTTGGATACCAAGTGTAAATGGTTTATTTCGAGTATCTTATCTGCTGGGTTAAATGGATTTTTATCTAATTGCTTAGAGATTGTTTTACCTACCATTAATTGAGCTAACTCATTTTCATCCGTATCCTTTATATCTACAGTTTTAATGTACTCTCCTCGTCTAATAACCGTACATTTATCTGCCACACTCATAATCTCATTTAATTTATGCGTAATTAAAACAATCGACTTGCCTTCAGCTACTAATGTTTTCATTATGTCTAGCAACTCACCTATTTCATCCGGTGTTAGAACTGCCGTTGGCTCATCGAAAATAAGAATGTTAGCACCTCTATATAAAGCTTTTAAGATTTCAACCTTTTGTTGAACACCCACAGCTAGATTTTCTACTTTACTGTTAGGATCGACTTTAAGGCCATATTTTTCTGATAAGTCTTTCACTTCTTTGGTTGCTGATTTCATGTTAATTCTATGACCTATTTTAGGTTCCATACCTAAAATGATGTTCTCTGTAACTGTGAAATCTTCAACGAGCTTAAAATGTTGGTGAACCATACCAATACCTAGTTTAATAGCATGATTAGGGTTCTCAATCTTAATTTGTCGCTCATAAACATATATTTCTCCACCGTCCGGCTGGTGCAAACCGAATACAGTACTCATAAGTGTCGACTTCCCTGCACCATTTTCCCCTAGTAGGGCGTGGATCTGTCCACGCCCTATTTCTAGATTTATATTTTTATTCGCATAAAATTCTCCGAATTTCTTGCTAATGTTTTTTAATTCTAAAACCTTTTCAACTCTCTTCATGACATTGACTCTCCTTTACGGTGTCTCAGGAACTTCAATATTTCCATTAATGATTTCTTCCTTATACTCTTCTACCTTACTTAAAACCTCTTGTGAGACGTTAATATCTGATGTATCTGCTAATCCAACACCATTTTCATTTAGACCTAAGCGAACAACTTCTCCACCCGGAAACTGACCTGTTAGTGCTTCATGAGAAATATCATAAACTGCTTGGTCCACATACTTCATCATTGATGTTAAGGTAATGTCATTTCCGAACTCTAATGACTGGTCTTTATCAACACCAATAACCCATACTTGTTTTCCTGCATTAAAACGTTCCTGTGCCTCATTAAAAATACCGTTACCTGTACCACCAGATGCGTGGAAAATGATATCTACACCTGCGTCATACATTGTGGCTGCTGCCGATTTCCCCATATCTACTCGATTAAATGCACCAACATAATTAACAAGCACTTCAGCATCAGGATTTACCGCCTTCACACCTGCCGCAAATCCTGCATGGAATCGCTGAATAACTGGAATTTCCATACCGCCAACAAATCCGACTTTATCTGATTCTGTCATCGTTCCTGCTACAACACCTGCTAAAAATGCACCTTCATTTTCTTTAAACGAAACAGAAACAACATTTGCTACGCCTTCAAGCGCTGAATCAACGATACCTAGTTTCGCGTCTGGGTTAGTTTCAGCAATGTTTTTTACCGCATCTTCTAATGTCGCTGCGGTAGCCCAAGTTAAATCCGTTTTATTATTAACGAATTGCAACAAGCTCGGCTCCACTTCTGCATCTGATTGTGGTTCAAGATACTTTACATCATAGCCGTGATCTTCTTTTAATTTTTGTAATCCTTCCCAAGCACTTTGATTAAAAGATTTATCATTTACACTTCCTAAGTCTGTCACCATACCGATACTTGCTTGTTCTCCGTCACTCGTAGATGTTGTCCCGCCTTCATTTCCACAAGCGACTAAAAATAACCCTAAAATTAATACAAACATAACTGCCAGTTGTTTTTTCATAACATACACTCCTCTGTTTGTGATAGAATATAATATAATTTGTAAAGGTGGTGCTGATTTTGATCAATAAAGTTAAACTTTTTGACAATATTACAGAGCAAGAAAAAGAACAGATTTTAAGTCATTTAAAAACACGTCATTATAAGAAAAATCATATTTTAGTTTTTGAAGACTCCCCATTAGACTATATTTATATTGTTAAAAAAGGCTTTCTTAAAATCTATCGATCATACGAAGGCAAAGAACTTATTCTTGGCTTTGCTAGTGATGATGATATATTAGGTGAAATGGAACTATTTTCAGATAATCAAGCCATCTCAAGCATAGAAATGCTTGAAAATTCTGAATTATATGTCGTGAGTAAAAAAGAATTTGAAAATATTGTGTTTGAAAATAAAACGTTGTTAAAAACATTGCTTAACATTCATAATGAACGCGTCAAACAACTCAATAAACGGATACGTACACTCAGTTTTTATAGTGTTAACGCTAGACTTTGTCATGTGTTAATTCACCTGATTGAAGATTTAGATTCACCTCCTTATGTAATTAAGAAACTTAATCAAAGTATTTTTGCGGACATCATTGGTGCAAGTAGAGAATCGGTTTCAAAAGCTTTTTCTGAGCTGCAAAAAGATCATATTGTCGAATACGATACCAAGAAAATTACCATTTTAGATCTTGAAAAGCTTAGAAAGTATAGCGATAACATTATTTAACCGTGTAAGTCGAGAATACTAAAGAAAGCGTTTTCTTAAAATAATCAACACAACAACAAAAAAGTGATTTACGTCACATTTTTGCTATGATAAAAAACACCTCTTTTTTGTAATCGCTTTCATTAACATCTGTATTTTTTATTTGTATGATGGAATCAATACGAATAAGGAGGCAATGTTTATGAGTTTTCATTTAGATGCAAAAAAAGGTGAGGTCGCGGATAAAGTCCTACTTCCTGGAGATCCCCTGCGAGCAAAGTATATCGCAGAAACTTTTTTAGAGGATGCAACATGCTATAACAACGTAAGAAATATGCTAGGGTACACAGGCACATATAATGGTGTTAAAGTTTCTATTCAAGGAACCGGTATGGGTATCCCATCAGCGATCTTATACATCCATGAATTGATTAATGATTACGGGGTAAAGGACCTCATTCGGGTGGGGACGTGTGGTGCTTTACAAAAAGATGTTAAAATCAGAGACGTCATTATTGCTCAAGCCACAACAACCGATTCATCACTTATGTTTAAAGAATTTAACCCCGTCTATTTTGCACCTGTTGGCAACTTTGATTTATTATTTAAAGCTTATAACCTAGGGAAAGCATCTGGACTTAACTTAAATGTAGGAAACGTCTATTCATCAGACAGTTTCTATAGCGATAATCAAGCACTAACAAACAAGTTATCTGATTATGGCGTACTCGGTGTTGAGATGGAGACGGCGGGTCTTTATTACCTCGGTTCAAAATTTAATGTTAATACCCTCAGTTTACTTACAGTAAGTGATCATTTAATTACAGGTGAACAAACAACAAGTGAAGAGCGACAAACGACGTTCAATGATATGATTACTGTTGCACTTGATACACTCACTAAAGAGTAAATGTAACGTTGCATATTATGAAAAAACGACCTGCCAATGGGAGAGATGGCGGGTCGTTTTTATAATTTTTAGTATGTTGTTTCAGCTAGGCACTCTTGTACTGCCTAACTAATATTGCTTTAATATATCTGCAATACATGGAAAAACACATTAGGAGAAGCCATTCGGTAATAGTACGTTGACCAACCTATCCCCGTCTGTTCTTCGATATGAGCATTAAACGGTAACCTTTCTTGTTCTAGTTCATCGATAAGCGGCAGTGTGCCTGATAAGTAATCATTCACTCGTTCGTTCGCAGTTTCTAATCGTGCTAAAACACCACCGTAACGAATATCCATAACCTCCCAGCCAAAAGGCTTATTTAAGGTATACCACTGTTTTTTATGTGACGCTTTTAAAATCTTCACTTTTTCCATTAACTCTGGTATATCCAGGTTAGCTATGCGCTCTAGTTCAACCACATCTTTTTCATCATACGCTTTTTTCAATCTCACCCCAAGCAATGCTTTTCTAGCTAGGACCGCACATACCTTTTCTGGTACATCCCAAATAAAATCAAGCGTTTCAACCGGCGAGCGGTAGTTTTTAATCTTTTCTTCTAACTGCTTGTAATGTCCTGATAAGTCTAACCCCTCTAATTGCTTATCAAATACGCCTAGTAAAACATCTTGCCATAGCAAGAATTTCGATGGATTTGTTTGATCAACTCCACCTTTCTCAACACCCGGTACAAGATCTAGTTCTTGTAAAAGTAAATACTTCTCAGCAGCTATACCAGTACAAAACTCTGTCCGCTTATACCAATCTTCTTGATCAACGACGGCGTTATAATGATGTTCAGCGAATAATTGTAACCCGAGCATCGCAGAGTAAAAGTTATTTTCAAAACCATCATCACCCCAAAGTGTCACAAACACTTCCTTAACCCCTTCTTCTTTACTTGCATTTAGAAGAGCCTCACTGGCTTTTAAAGAGAAGTCATATTTCGTTGCAAACGTATTCCACATCCATATGCCACCAGCTACAACCGGCGTTTTACCAAGTTGTTTATGTTTTTGAATTAATGCTTTATAATGATCTTTTTCGACATGATAATAATCCCAATAAACTAAATCAACACCTTCTGGAATATTCTCTTTAAAGTCCTCAGAAATTTCTAAAGAAACATCATATTGATTATCCCCAGACTCAGAAGCAAGCTTAATAAACATGTCACTCCACATCATCACATCTAAATCTAACGCCTCAGTAATAGCAGTCACTTTATCTAAATGTTTAGTCATGATTTCTAGCCGTGAGACATAACCATGTTGATTTAAATAATGTCCTCTACCAAGGTCTTCAGCTTCGTCCATGCCAATATGTACACGCTGACTTCGGAAAGGTTTAGTAGCCGCTGTGATTAGTTTTTCTAAGAAATCATACGTGGTATCTTTATCTGTTAATAACACACCTCGTGTATCTTTTAAATAGGCCGCCTCTTCCCACTTTAAAAACTCATCGAGGTGGGCGAGCGTTTGAATACATGGAATAAGCTCGATACCAAACTGATTCGCATAGTCATCTAATTCTTTTAACTCTTGTTCAGTATATCTTCCTCTTAAGTAGCCAAAGTACGGATATGCCTTAATCTCAAACGTATCTTCCATATATAACATCGCCGAGTTAAAGCCCATAAGTGCTAACTTTCTAAGCATACGTTTAAACTCATCTATACGCATGACAACGTTTCGTGATAAATCAAACATAGGCCCTATCGTGTCAAATAATGGAGATTCCTTTAATACAAAATGCGGTTTCTTCTCATTTAGATGTTGAACAAATAACCCGACTGCCCGGAAGATATGGTATGTTTCACCATATTCAATATATCCTTGACTGTTTTCATATCGAATGGTTGTTTCTTGATCGTTACTTTTAGTAATCCTTAGTGGTATACCTGACTCATCAAATGTCACATTTAAATCTGCTTCTAATACTTTTAAAGATTCTAAAACATATAAGTCATCCATACTTAAAGCGATCTTCATTTTTATCACCCTTTTAATTTTGTTGTCTTGCTTTTTCTTCTAGTCAATCTTTATTTCTTAGCCGTTTTTTGTTTCGTTAATCGTGGACAATCTGTTAACGTAATCCCTGACTTTGTTGTGCCTTCTATCTCAAAAATAATCAACTCATTTTCACCTTTATTTAATAAAGGTCCCGGGAGATACAGCGTCTCCTGTGGTCCCTTATTCCAGTATCGACCTATGTTAAAGCCATTGATGATGACAATCCCTTTCGTCCAGTCTGTTAAGTCAACAAATGTATCACCGATGTCATCGACTATAAACGTTGCCTTATGGAACGTTGGACCGCTTGATTCCGTGTTATTTGAGAACCTTATAGACGATAAATCATTGAGTGGTAAAGGATAAATCGTCCAGTCATATAAAAATTGAAAGCCCATTCTAATCCCTTCTGTTACACCTTTATAATCTTTTAAGTAAGGACCATAATTAATCCGACCCAAGTTTTCAACAAATACTTTAAGTTCAGCACCTTCTTTAGGGATATCAAGTTCTAAAGTCTGGCGATCAAAGCGGTCAATGATGCCAACGTATGTGTTATCTAAATAGATGATGGCTCGGTCATGAACATCTTGAATCGTCAGTGGGGTTTTCTTTCTTGGTCCACTCACATGTGTTTGATAGAGTATAAAACCATAGTCCTGATCTAACTGTTCCATCGTTTCAGGTGTTTTCCGGTACACCGCTTCTGATAAATCATCAAGTGACGAAAATAATTGCGCGCGTTCGGTGAAGTCAATCTGTCCATAATGGTGCTTATTGATCTCTGGTGGTAATTCTAAAGGTGGTAGGTCAACATATTTTTCAAGTGTCTGTCTAATCGCATAAAATTTATCTGTTGGATCACCTGATTCACTTAAAGGTGCATCGCTATCATAGCTCGTAATGGCTGGCTCATAATCTTTGTCAAATTGTAACGCGCCATTATAAAATCCAAAGTTCGTCCCACCATGAAACATGTAGAAGTTTACCGAACCATTTTGACTAAGCATATCATCTAAAGTATGAGCGACATCCTTCGGGTCACGGACATTGTGTTCTTTCCCCCACTGGTCAAACCAACCGTTCCAAAACTCCATACAGACTAATGGCTTGTTCGTTTGATATTCTTTTAATTTATTAAATGAACCCGTTGCATCAGATCCAAAATTAACAGTTTCTAATATACCTGGCACCATCCCCCCTTGAAGCATCGGGTCTTCTGCACCATCTGAGGTAAACAATAAGACGTCGATGCCTTGTTCAATTAACTTATCTTTTAGAGCGGTTAAATATGCCGTGTCATTTCCGTAACTGCCGTATTCATTTTCAATCTGTACCGCTATAACAGGACCGCCATTTGTACATAACAAGGGCTTAATCAATGGCAATAACACGTCATAATACTTATTCACGTATTCTAAGTAAGGTTCGTAAGAACATCTTAATTCCATATTTTTGTCTTTAAGTAACCATGACGGTAAACCACCAAACTCCCACTCAGCACAAATGTACGGTGACGGACGAACAATCACAAATAAGCCAATCTCTCCGGCTATTTTAATGAATTCCACAAAATCTGCTTGGTCAGAAAAGTAAAATTGACCAGGCTTTCTTTCATGAAAGTTCCATGGTATGTATGTTTCAACCGTATTAAAGCCACATGCTTTTAGCTTTAATAAACGATCTTTCCAGTACTTAGGTACGACACGAAAATAATGAATCGCTCCTGAGATAATCCTTACTTTTTCTCCTTCATAGATAAAATTTTCACCTTCAAATGTAAATGTTGCCATATTGTCCGCTCCTTGGTTTTTATTAATTATCTTACGCTTTTTTAAAATCATCACATCTTCAATCAAACTAACTAAATAATCCCGTCCGTCATAAAATTAAGTTAACGGACGGGAACGAAGGAGATAGACGATTATTCATATATTTTCATTCAGTTATTTCTATGCAATGCATCTAGTTGATTTAACTATTTTTTAGTAACACTTCGCCTTTTTGCTCAATTTTAGAGAAAGCCCGGTAAGCAAAATACATAGCAAGGAAACCAAACAAACTCATACCAAATAAAATACCTACACTAGGGAAAAGAATGAGCATTAAAGCAAGTAAAGCACCACAAAGTATAAAACCAATCATTTCTAATGGGCGCAGCAATGGAATGAGCATACTGTACTTAATTACTTGTAGGCGTTTTTTTAAATCATAGTGAACAAACACGGGAAACACAAAGAAAAATGAGATAATCAGCACATAGGATATCAATAGGAAAAGATAAAACATAATTTGAGACATCAAGCCTTCTTGTGCTTTGAAATAGACTAAGTCGAAAAAGAGAATATAACCTACACCAAAATAAAACAATCCAAAGATGTTTGCTTGAACAAAATGTTTCTTATACGCTTGCCAGTATGTTTTAAACACCGGGATATCTTTTTCTCCCATTAACCATTTCCGAATGACCACAAACATAGCTACTGTTGCTGGTGCCCAGCCAAACAGACCTAATCCCGTTACTGTTAAAACAACCCACAGGCCGTTTACATAAGCAAATCGTGAGATCCATTCCGTTGCTTTATAAATGCTTCCTTTTGTACTTAGTATCCCCATAGATATTCTCCTTTATTGAACAATCATATAAGCTTTCGGGTGATCTCACTTTATAATCACGGGGCCAGGGGATGTTCTTTATCCCCCGGCTGATTATAGACGACGTGTTACTTGATTTGTCTTTTTAAAACTTTTACACCATAGCTATCTAGCACCATGCACTGCTCAACTGGGTTATCATCTAACATATCGGTTAAACCTGACTCAGTTAAGTCAACCTGCGTAAGTTCATTGTTAAAATTCATAATAAAGATATACTCGGTTTCCCCATCTGTTCGACTATGGGCATGTACACCTTTGGGAAGCTCTTTTTTCAGCACTCTATTTACACCCGCTTCATCAATGAGCTTTGTTAAAAAGTCCGCATAAAACGTGTCATCATTTCTTGAGGCAACATAGTAAGCTCTTCCTTGACCAAACTTATTCACCGTAAGTGCTGGCCTGTTTTTATAAAAATCATCCGTGTAATAGGCTAGAGCTTCTGCCCCTTCAAGATGAATTAAGTCGCACAGTTCTCTTGCAGTGTATTGGCCATCAAGGCCTAACGGGTTATTCTTAGTTGTTTTTACACCGTTTGTTTGACCGTCATGTAAGCTATCAATTTCTTCTGAACGAATACCTAACGTATGACGTAACGGTCCAGGGAAGCCATTTAAGAAACATAAGTCTGTCTCATTCACGATGCCAGACCAATAAGTCACCACTAGTGTGCCACCTGCTTCAACAAACTTCTCTAAACGTTCTCCTACACCTGATTGCATCATATAAAGCATCGGTGCAACGACAATCTCATATTTTGAAAAATCTTTCTCCATTGAGATCACATCAATATTGACGTGATTCTCCCATAAAGCCTTATAATAATCAAAAACTGTTTCTTCATAGTGGATACCTATATTTCGTGGGCCTTCAGCATCTTTTACCGCCCAGCGATTTTCCGTATCAAAAATGACGGCCACTTCAGCATTAACCGTTGTTCCAACAACGGCTGTTAGCTTCTCCAAATCTGAGCCAACATCTTTTACATCTGAAAAGACACGGTTATTCTCTGCCCCGTAATGGTCGATCACAGCGCCATGGAATTTTTCATTAGCACCGCGACTTTTACGCCACTGGAAGTACTGAACAGAATCCGAGCCGTGAGCAACCGCCTGGAACGAAGATAGTTTATGCATACCGGGACGTTTTAATTTACTTACATCTTGCCAATTGGTTGTACTTGGTGTGCTTTCCATTAATAAAAATGGTTGGCCATCTTTGAATGAGCGGAACATATCGTGGTTAAAAGCAATCCAAGCCGCTGTATCAGTTTCTTCCATATTCGAGTGCCAAGCAGGATAAGCGTCCCAGCAAACAAAGTCTAATTCTTTTGCGAATTTCGCATAATCAAGTTGGTCAAACAACAACATAAAGTTCGTTGTACATGGTAAGTCAGGGTTAAATGATTTGAGTGCCTGAACTTCATGACGGTAGAAATCAATCGTTTGATCGGTGACAAACCGTTTCCAATCAAGATTTAAGCCATGAAGTAATGTCTCGCCATGTGGAGCGGGCGATTCGACTTGTGAAAAATCTGAATACGTATGGCTCCAAAAAGTTGTCCACCACGCATGATTGAGTTGCTCTAGCGTTTGATACTTTTCTTTTACCCAATCTCTAAAAGCTTGTTGGCAGTACTCACAGTGACATTCTCCGCCATACTCATTAGAGATATGCCAACCGATGACGGCTGGGTGGTGTGCATATCTTTCAGCTAATTTTCGATTCATTATTGTGACCTTTTCTCTATAAGCAGGTGATGTGTAACAATGATTGTGGCGATGGCCATATAAATTTCGCACCCGATTTTCTCCAACACGCAATACTTCCGGATACTTTTCTGCCATCCAAGCTGGTCGAGCCCCACTTGGTGTAGCTAAGTAAACATACATGTCATTTTTTGAAAACTGAGCCAAAATATGATCTAGAAAGTCAAACGCAAACTGACCTTCTGTTGGCTCAAGTGATGACCAAGAGAACATCCCTAATGACATCACATTACAATGAGCTAACTTCATCAGTCGGATATCTTCTTTTAAAACTTCTGGATAGTCTTTCCACTGTTCTGGGTTATAATCAGCACCATGAATCATCTTCGGTACTTTTTTGCTTACCGGTTCAAACAGCTTCACCAATTCATTCACCCACTTTATTCAAAATAGCTTGCTTTTATAAAAAATATAGACACTTAACCTTTTACCCCTGTCATCGTGATGCCTTCAATGAAGTATTTCTGCAAGAAGGCAAAGAGAGCCATTGGGATAAGAACAATAAGACACGACCCTGCCATTTGTAAGGCGTAGTTTTGTCCGGCTTCCAATTGGAAATACTCTAGTCCGACAGTGACCAACTGTTTATCTATGTCAGATATAAAGATAAATGGATTAACGAAATCATTCCATGTCCAGATAAATGTAAACAGTGTCATAGTAATCAGTACAGGAATGGATAATGGAATCATAATCTTAAAGTAAATACCAAAGTGAGACGCGCCGTCAATAATGGCTGCCTCCGAAAGGTCTTTTGGAATACCCATGAAAAATTGTCGTAATAAGAAAATAAAGAACACATCGAATGTAGCTGGTAAAATAATTGCCCACTGTGTATTATTTAATCCCATAATACCGTAAAGCAAGAACCGGGCAACAATCGTTGTATCTTGTGGAATCATCATCGCACTTAAAAGGAGTAAAAATAGGAGCTCTTTGCCTTTAAATTCAAGTCTTGCAAAAGCATAAGCTGCCATAGTGACAAACGCGCCTCGAAACACAACTGTTAAAATAACTACCCGTATCGAGTTCCAATACCATTTGAAATAGTAATCATGATTAAACAATGTTTCATAATTAAACGTATATATCTCATCTGGAATAATATTTAACGGATTAATAAATACATCCGCAGGAGCTTTCAACGATGCTGATATCATGAACACAAAAGGAATAATCATCATTAAGCCAATCAATAACATAAAGCCATTAAAAGAAACCTTTTTTAATAATGAACCCATCGTTTTTGCCCCTTCCATTGTATAATTGTTAAAACTAATACGATCAAGAATAAAACAATCGCTTGAGCGGATGCATAACTATAGTGATTGAGGGCGAAAGCCTCTTCATAGATATTTAATGAAATAACGCGGGAAGCATTTCCAGGACCACCGTTAGTTAACATCCGAACGGTTGCATAGTTTTGGAATGAACCGATGATACTTGTTACTAATAAAAAGAAAGTCGTTGGCGAAATCGAAGGTAGTGTCACATGGAAAATTTTCTGCCATTTATTAGCTCCATCAATAACGGCAGCTTCATAAAGTGACTTATCAACCCCTTGAATAGCCGCTAGAAAAACAATCGTTTGAAAAGCCAAACTCTGCCAAACGTTAATAAGGGCAATGGTTGGTAAGGCCGTATCAACTCCAACTAACCATAACGGTAAATTCTCTACACCTAAGAGGGAAAGAAATTGATTCACGGGCCCATTTGTAGGGTTTAACAGGATAGACCAAATCAGTGCTACAGCGACTACGTTTGCAACGTAGGGCATAAGAATCATCGTTCTGGCAATACCCCTTAAAGCAAAAGTTCTATTTAATAACAGCGCTAACAAAAATCCGAAAATCATCACCCCTGGCACATAAACCAGCGTATACTGAAAACTCTTAACAAACGCACTTAGTGCAATAGGGTCATCCATTATTCTAAAATAATTCTGAAAGCCGATGAATGATACCTCACTTAAAGGCTTTAATGTATTATAATCCATAAAACTTATCACAAAAGAATAAATAATCGGAAAAATATTTAATAATAAAAATCCAATCATGAAAGGTAAGATAAAAATAGCTGCAGCGCCTTTTTCTTGATAAGGCAGTAGACGAATCTTTTCTAAAAGGGATCGTTTCGAATTAATCGTTGTACTTTTCATTTCGTTGCCTCCTTATGTATAAAACGTCATTTCTATAGTCTATATCCTCTATTTATTTACTCATTTTTCGTCTTGATGATACGCGTGTTTAGTGCTTTTTAAGGGAAAAAACAGTGCCTTGGCATGTTACCGACTTACGTTTTTTCCCTTTAAAGCCTAAACCCTTGTATATACATACTGACTATAAAAAGTTATATCCTTTTAGCTATCTGTTTCAGCATCCTCAATCGCTTTATCCGCTCGTTGCTTGATGGTCTGAACAGTGTCTTCTAACGAAGTCTGACCTACTAAATACAGTTCACCTTCTTGTAAAATGATATTGCCGTACTCAGTAGCAGCTGGTCCAACAATTTTCTCATCAACAAAACCTAGATCACTAGTAAATAGTGCGTTATTCATATCTTCGGCAGTGATTTCCCCATTGACACTATCTGAATAGTCTTGGAAAAGTTCTGCGATTTGATCTTCTGTTAAATCAACACGTGCAGGTAAATCACCGGCATATTTGTATTGATTTTCTGCCATCCATTTTATAAATTCATAAGCTTCATCTGGATTTGCTGCACTCTTATTGATACCATATCCCGAATCCACACCAAAGTTGTTGTCCCCATTACCATCAGCCGGCACTGGGATTTGCGTAATACCGACCTCCCAATCGCGTGGATAAGTTGCTTGGTCAGCAAACAGACTTGAATACCATGAACCGATAAAGTGCATGCCATAATTACCTGACATGAAACCATCCCATGATAATTTACTGGATTTAAATTCTAGCCAACTTGGCTGAATCTCATGAACATTACCTAAGTCACCAAAGAACTGCAACGCTTCAGCAAATTTCGGATCGTCATAATTGGATGTCCCATCTTCTTTATAGCCCTCTACTTCATACTGTCTTGCAAGCATATACAAGTAGGCATCGTAATCTAACATATAAGAACCGTAAATACCGTTATTCTTATCAGTGAGTTGTTTAGCCGTTTCAATGTACTCATCCCACGTCCAGTAGCCACTTGGATACGGTACACCTGCTTCATCAAATATTTTTTTATTGTAATAGACTGCCCACTTACCTGCTTGATAAGGTAAGACGTATGTTTTTCCGTCATCACCTTCTCTTAAGAACTCACCGAAAATGCTCTCTGCATCATAACCGTCTTCGGCCATTACATCATCTAACGGTGCAAGCCATCCGTTATTCATATACTTTTGAATTAAAAGTGGGTTAGATAGACGAATAACATCTGTTTGATCACCTGTTACAAGTTGCACATCAATTTTTTTAAAGATTTCAATGCCGTCACCCGGGATGACAACCATTTCGACCTCAATACCTGTTTCATTAGTAAAATCTTCATACATTTTTTTTAAATTTTCTTCTTCACTACGTTTAGCGTCTTCAAAAATAGTAACTTTTCTAACAGCATCATTGCTTTCATTGCTTTCATTGCTTTCAGTTGAAGCACCAGCGCCGCTTTCTGATGAGGTATCATCATTAGAGCCACAAGCTACAACGGTTAACATAAATACTGACAATAAAACCGCTAATAATACTTTCGTATTTCTTTTCATTCGTTTCCCCTACCTTTTAAATTATTTGAAAGCCCTTACAAAACTTATTATATCCACCTGACCAGCTATATGACATGCAATATATTATCGTGTTTTTATCTTTTTTAATCATAAGTTTAAATTAAAGAATACGATGCCGATATATCTGTACTTATTTATGATTTTTTATCTTTTTTCTTTCGATTACTCACTCTACATGTCGGAAACATAATCTGCTTCGTTTAAATATGGCTTTACTTAAATTTTTCCATAGAAATACCACCAATAAGGTCTAAAGCTTACTCAAATACCTTTTGGTGGTTTTTTCTTTTCATACCACGTATGAAAAGTGTTTGGAGACGACGGTCATAAGTCATCGTATTCTAAACACATTTACGATTGCGATAGAGCCTTATTTATACACGTTGCTTTGAGCGGTATTGCCGTGGCGATAGCCCTGTGTGTTTTTTAAATACTCTACTAAAATAATATTCATTATCATAACCTACCATTTGACCAACTTCATAAATTTTATAATCTTGCACTCTTAAGTGAATTTTAGATTGGCTAATTCTTATTCTAGTTAAGTAATCTATAAATTTTTCTCCTGTTTCTTTTTTAAATAAATTACTTAAGTATGATGGAGACAAATTCAAATGATTTGCTACACTCTCTAGCGTTATATCCGTTGCATAGTTCGCTTGAAGTAGCCGCTGCGCAGCTGTAACTACGCGTGAATTTTCGCTTAAATCTCCTTGCTCTTTTGTCCACTCTTTTTGAATATATGTCATCCAATCTAAAAAGTCCGATTTACCAACCATTTTATCAATCCATTTTAGTTGCTGCGTCATCCATACAGATGCATTTTTTGCTTTTCTAGAGGAGAGTAAATATACAATCGTTGAACAATAACCTTTAAGTATCTCTACCGAAACAGAAGCTGACTCTTCGACGGTTTGTCTCACGTGCACCAGCTCTTTTTCAACTTCTATATCATCATACAATCTGAGCGCATCTTCTAACTTTTGCAAATCTATATCTAAGCCCCCTATATCAATATTCTGATTCATTTTACAGAAATCTTGATAATGCATAATCTCCTCATTCACTGATATTTGATACTTATGAATCGCATGTAGTTGTTTATATGCCTCGGTAATTTGATTAAATGTTAAGACTGGCTGGCTAATAGAAACGCATATGGATAAATTTAAATATTGTTTAATCGCAGCTTTTATAGTATTTGCGAGCTGGTGAGCTCGCTTAATGGTATCTTCTTCCTCTGTTCCTTCTTCAGAATATTGAATGATAATAAACTGCTTTGTTTTTGTTGACATAGCGAAAGTATATTTATATTCTGAGACAATTTCATTTAGTAAATTTAGTATGGCATAGTTTAAAACATGAATCTCTTCTTCTTTATATCTTTCATATATTTTCATACTATCTGTATAAAACATTAAACAAATAACGTTTCCACACGGAAGGTCTATATCAAGTTCACTTAGTCTTTTCTCATATTCATAATTCGTACGTATCCAGCCATATAAAAGATCTCTAAAAAACTTTTCTTTAAGAAATGATTTCTCTTTAATGCTAGTATGTTGCTTTTTATTGAGTTGAGCTTCTAATGCATCTTCTGACTTAAATGTTAAAGCAATCTTCTTTAACTGCTCCAAAAGTTCTTTAGGTTGAACTTCTAACTTGATTAAATAATCACTGGCACCACTTTTTAACGCTTCTTTAACATATTCAAAATCATTAAATGAACTAAGAACAATAAATTTGATGTGATCATTTTGTGCTCTTATCTTGCGAATAAGTTCTATTCCATTTAAGACCGGCATTTTTATATCGGTAATAATAATGTCTATATGATTATCCATATAAAAATCATACGCCTGCTTGCCATTTTCCGCTTCACCAATAACAGTAAAACCATGATCTTCCCATGAAATAAGTGATTTTATTCCCACTCTTGCCAACATCTCATCATCTACAATTAATACTTTATACACCGTTAGTCCCCCATTTCTACATCAGCCAGTATATTAGGATTCCCCATAAATGGATAAATCATTTTTATCTGAGTGAACTTACCAACTTCACTTCTGATACTTAGCCCATATTGCTCGCCATAGGTTAATTTTAGCCTCTCATCAACATTACCTATACCTATGCCGTCCGAGTTAGATATTTTCTTTTCAATGGCTTCAATTTGTTGTGCGTCCATTCCTACACCGTCGTCAAATACATCTATTATAATGAAATCTTCTTTTTTCTTTATAGACAACTTAATTTTTCCTGGTCCTTCCTTCGGTTGTATCCCATGGAAAATGGCATTCTCAACAATAGGTTGCAGCAAGAACTTTATACACGGTGAGGACAGTAGATCCACTTGAATATCATAGTCAACATCAAACTTATTGTTATACCTTAGTTTTTCAATATAGATATAATCTTTTAAATAAGCGATTTCCTCTTCTATCGTTGTAAATTGTTCTGGTGATTTATACTTGCTTTTAAGTAATCGCCCTAACACTTCTATAGCTTCTTGAATGGGCTCTACTTTTTGAATAATAGCCATCCAACGTATTGTATTTAGCGTATTGTATAAAAAATGCGGATTAATCTGTGCTTGTAACGCCTTGTACTCCGCTATTTTTTTCTTTTCTTGCTCTTCCATATTCGTTCTAAAAAGGGTTTGGATTTTTTCAATCATATAATTAAAGTGCTGATTCATTGATCCTATTTCATCATCCTGTTCAATATCCGCTCTCACTTGGAGATTACCTTCTTCAACTAGCTTCATCGTGTGGGTCAATTTTTTTATAGGTCTGACAATACTTGAGGATACAAAATACCAGATGATTGCCGCTATAACAAACGAAACAACGAAAATACCTAACGTATACCAAAGAATGACTTGATTACTCTTCATTAGCGAGCGGTAGGGAATCATTTCTACTACCATCCAATCAAACCCTTTTATTTCTTTTTGAGCAATCAAAAATCTTTTCCCGTCTTCATCTTTTTCAACAAAATAGGGAGTGTTTTGATTTTGACGTATCTTATCTATCCCCGCGTATTCGCCACCAACAGCTGAACTATCCGAATCAAAGACCACACGATTGGCGTGATCAATGATGAGAAGTTGCGCATGGTTTTGCAATTCAATACTACTAAATAGATTAGAAAAAAATTGCGGTCTAAACGCCAAATAAATAACCCCTAAGTTTTCTTGCATCGTTCTCCCTTTAATCGTTCTTACTAGGCCGAGTAAATTTTTATCCCGAATTCTATAATCAGCAAAACTTTCATGCATCCCTAACCACATTAATTGATTGTCTGAGTGCTTTATTTCTTCAAACCACGGCTGCTTTTTTATATTTTTCATATTAAGTGTACTCACATCATCACCATATAAAAAATTGTTACCGCTTTCATTAAAAACAACAAGTGACGAGATATAAGCAAATATATTTGTATTTATCGAGTAGTTGTCTAGCTCAAGATCAACATTTCTTACTGCTACATAAAAATCCCCTGGACTCTGATAATCTTTATTCAGTACTTCTCTAACTACTGGATTTGCAGCAAGATATTTCGTCAAATCTTCCCATTGCGTTAATTCATTCTCAATATTATTTGATATAAAGCTTAAATTCTCAACAAATGCCTCACTTATTTTTTCCTCAATTAAATGCATTGATAAAAAATAGGTCGTCACGCTAATCGCCGTAGTAGGTATGATTAAAACAAAAAGAAAAGACAATATCATTCTTTTTAAGATACTTTTCTTCATTCAAAATCTCCTTCCTCTTCAATACTACATAGCATAGAAGTCGTTAATTATTAACGTGATATGTTTTTTTCTGTACTCTTATATAATACTTTACCACGTTAGTCAACAGTTACTATGAGAAGAGGCTGCCTATTTAGGGACATTCTTGGCACAGCGAAAACCCAGATTACCTGATGAACTATCCGGTGTGTTTGAGCTCCGGGCAGCTACCCGATAACGATTACAATAGGACTCATGACATAAGTATGACCCGCCTCTTATGGCTCTTGGTTGATTTTCTTGTGGTATTGATGTCGTTAATTCATAATCAAAAAGATTGGCACACCACTCCCATGTATTACCTACCATACTAAATATACCGAACGCATTTGGAGAAAAAGCATCCACCGGACACGTGCCTTTGTACCCGTCCTCTTGAGTGTTTTTAACTGGAAAATCACCTTGCCAAATATTACACATGTATTTACCGTTTGGTGTTAATTGATCTCCCCATGGATAACGCTTTTGGACCAGTCCTCCTCTTGCTGCATATTCCCATTCAGCTTCCGTTAATAGTCTTTTCCCTGACCACATGCAGTAGGCGACAGCGTCATTCCATGAGATATGAACTACAGGATGGTCTAACCGATTCTTTATAGACGAGTCAGGACCCTCAGGATGAGTCCAATCTGCACCTTCTACAACTCGCCACCAGGGGGTATGGGCCGGTTTTTGTGTGACAGATTTGGCCGTTTCTTCTGATAAAAGGTTATAAAAAACAAATGACCATCCGTATCGCTCTGCGTCTGTTAGATAGTTTGTATCTTCTATAAACTCAAGAAATTGTTGATTCGTAACGGGTATCGGATCAATGTAAAAAGGCGCCACTTGAACCGTTCTCACAGGCCCTTCTTGATCACTTTTATTCGCATCACTGTCCTCAGTCCCCATTAAGAATGCACCACCTTCTAATTGCAGCATACCTTTTTGATGATAATTTCCTGGTTTTATCACGCGCATGGAGCTTGTATTTTCGTTCATATCTTGATCAGTATTTATTCGGTTATTCTTGCAACAACTCATTTTATTAGCCTTCTCTCTATAATGATAGTCTTTATGAAATAATTAATTATATATTCTAATCAATCATACACCATACTAGATAACAATCCATTGTTTGACGCTTTCTGCTGTTTCAGATAGAATTAATTTATTCTTTATAAATAATTTAACATTCGTATTAAGCAGATAACCACTGGAGGTTCATAATGAATAATAACGATGTAGTAGTAAGATTAAGGTATGCGCTTGATTTAAAAGATGAAGAAATGGTTGAAATATTCACACTTGGTGATGAGACCATTACCAAAGAATCCGTACAAGCCATGTTGATAAAAACTAACGTAAAGACAGATAACAGCGATACTTTTAAAGAAAATGACTATTTACTGATATGTACAAATCAGCAGTTAAATGCCTTCTTAGATGGCTTGATTATCTTTAAGCGCGGTAAACAAGACCCAGCTAAAAAAGCGCCGCAAACAGTCCATTTAACAAATGAAAATGTTAATAATGTTGTCTTAAAAAAAGTAAAGATTGCTTTAGCACTGACCAGCGATGATATCTTAGATCTGTTAGATCAAGCAGGTATTTCAATTTCAACGAGTGAATTAAGTGCTGTTTTGAGAAAAGAAGGGCATCGTAATTACAAGCCTTGTGGCGATCGTTACTTGAGAAATTTCCTAAAGGGTTTGGCAATAGCCTACCGCTATTAAGTCTTTTAGTGTTAGCGATGTAAATTAACAAATAGCCTCCACCGAACGCACGCAGTGGAGGCTATTATTTATGACTAAATCAAACTACTTTTTTAATGTTTGTTGATATTTATCTATATGAGCTTTTGTTTACTATATAAGTGGGTATTGGGGATGTTTTTTACCACCAATGCAATATTTTTTACCACCTTTTGCGGACAAGTGTACCACTCTTTGCGAGATAATTTACCAGAACATGAAGCAGCGATAAAACCTAGGGATCTCCATTAGTTTTATCGCTGTTGTTTTAATTATCCCATGATTAACGCTCAGTTTGCTTAAAACTTAACTTCTCTCTCATAGACATTTTACCATCCAATTCAATATCATAAGCGTTGTGAATGATACGCTCCATTATGGCTTCAGCTACTGTATCATTGCCCAAGTTCTCATACCATCCGCTTATATTTAATTGTGAACAATATATATTCGATTTTTGGGCTTCATGCCTCGCATTTATAATCTCTAAGAGGATAGCTGCTTCTTCGTTCTCTAAGGGATACAGTAACCACTCATCTAGTATTAATAAGTCTATTTTAACAAGTTTTTTCATTAGCCTCAAATAAATTCCATCCGCTTGATACTTTGCTAATTTGAACTCTTCCACTAGGTGTGGCAACCTTTTATACTCTACTTTGTTAAACTGTCTACAAGCTTGTACACCAAATGCCGTGGCGAAAAACGTCTTCCCATTCCCAGATGGACCTTTGAAAATAATGTTTCGTACATCAATCAGGTAATTAAGGGATTTTATTTACTGATTTCGCTTCTCGAACATATTCATCGTGAAGTAAGGTTAAGGTAACGTTTGGTTTAGCTAATTCATTATGGACATGTTCAAAGTTTATCAAATGTCGCCCACTAGCTTCTTGTTTTATTTCTGGGAATAAAAACTCTTCTAACCACTTATCCGTCATTTCTTCCCCCCAATGGTAAAGAAACCTCCTTTCTGTCAGCTGTTTTAATCATTTCTGTAACTTTCTGACGAGAATGCTGAACAATCTGTGCAATACTACGCAAAGACACATTGTCATCGTAAAGCTCCAAGATCTTACGATACGGAAACATAAAAAAACTCCTTTACACCAATGTCACGTCATTGACGTGCCCATTAAGTATATAGAAGTTCTGATTAGAAGTGGTAAATGCTCTCGCAAAGAGTGGTACACTTGTCCGCAAAGATTGGTAAAAAAGATCGCAAGCTTGGTACATTTTCAATGCAATATTCAATAAGACCTTCAGATACATACAAAGCTCTTATACAGATGTTTCATCTCATGCCATTATGACTCTCACTGAAGATTCTATTACTTAGTGATCAACCCTAGACGCATCTAATGGAATGGAAATATTCAAAAATACTAATCGTGGTTATCTCACAATCCCTTTCCCACAATGTGCACAATATCTAGGAAGTTCTTCTACTGTTTCTTCCTCTACTTTGTTTAAACTAAATTCTTCCATAAATCCCGAGCTTATTATACCCGTTGGGAGCGCAACTAAACCAATACCTAAAACGGCGATGATTCCACTTAACAAACGACCTAATCCAGTTATAGGATAAATATCTCCATATCCAACCGTTGTTAGTGTAGCGACAGCCCACCATAAGGAGGCGATAATATTAGGGAAAGCTTCTGGTTGAACATCACCTTCTATATAGTACATTAAAGTAGACGCCAGCAGAAGTAGCACTAGGGTGGTGAAAATAGTCACCGCTAGCTCAGCCTTTTTTCTTTTAATAATATTACTCAGTAATATGAATGCTTTTGAGTACCTATTCAATTTGAAAATTCTTATCAGTCTCGTTACCCGCAACAGCCTTAATATCCTTAAATCGAACGGTATTAACATAGGTAGATAAAAAGGTAAGATAGCCATTAAATCAATCAGTGCCATAGGTGTTATCGCGAAAAACAATCGAGAAGTCCACTTGCTTCTATTCGGATATCTCAAATCAGCTACCCAAAGCCTTAAAATATACTCTAAAGAAAATAGATAAACAGAAGTATATTCTATTAATTTGAATATAGATCCATATGAATCCTGTAATGTTTGAAATGACTCTAGAATAATTGCTGCTATATTGATTAAAATTAATAAAACAATGGAATAGTTAAATAACTTACTTCCTTTTCCCTCTTTCTCTATCAGGACAAATGCCATATTTTTAATGCTTTTTTGAGTATTTCTTTTATTTATCATGCTCATTTCTCCCCAATATGTTTCATCGGATTTTCTTGTTGATTAGCTAATTTGTTTTTAAAACTATACTTGTTACTGAGAGTTTAATTCTTTATATTAACTAACGTATAAGGACTATTTTATATCCTTTATTTAAATGTATAGCCTGCGGGATTCTCTGCTATCATCTGTAAATATTGCTGTTCTTTTTCAACATAAGCTATGCGTATCTTAAAATACTCAGCCAACTGCTTATCTTTACAATAAACATAACAGCCCTTTTGCCCTCTAGTCATTAGTGTGCGATACGTATTTTTAATAATCTTATCGGCAATACTATTTGCTTCTTCAGGATTATCTTGGGCCAATTTTTTAATACCTTTTAGAGATTGATCTGTTTTTGCTCGCTTAGAATAGTCCGTGACGATTTGATTATTTTCATAACGCATATCATCACCAATAATGACACCGATATAGTCGAATTCCAACCCTTGGGCTGTATGAATACACCCAGCTTCTTCAACAGAGGCGTTATCGATAGCCCACGTAGCATTAAGATTCCAACTCATTCCAAAATCACCAATAGTAATATCGTGATAAGCAACATTTCTACGTTCGTTTTTTGGCCATTCCCAACAGTAACCGGCCATTATACGTGATTTATTAGCCAGTTTATTTTTTCCTTTAATTAATTTAAGTAAGTCGTGAGGATTATCAACGATTTTAAAATCATAATCCAGACCTATAAAATTTTTATTAGCCGTTTCTCTGATATCAAGTACGTCATCCAACCAAGCAATATAGCCATCAGAACCATCACATCTGAATTGAGACACTAACTCTCTTTTTATGACTTCAGATCCTAATATGTTTGCATACTCTTCAATTCCTTCAATACTACCTGCATCTGAAAAAGTCACCTTTTGGTTTTCATCTATAAAAAAGATGGAGAGTAATGACCCATTAATGATCTCCTTTGTTTGATTCTCCCCCATGTTTTGAAACATGCCTGATTTTCTATTCAACCGATGTGCCTCGTCTACAATTAAAACATCAAATTCATTCTCCTCAGCTTTAGTAAAACTTCCTGAGCCTTTAAAAAGATTATTAATATGTGTTTTTTTCATCGTACCTTGCAGCTTAGCAGCATAGACTTCTCTAGGTGCAGAATTCTTTGTAATATACATTGCTAAGCGATCTTGGTTGATAATTTCTACCAGTAAATTAATCGCTAGTACCGACTTTCCTGTTCCTGGGCCACCTTCTACAATCATTGTACGCTTTTTTTGATCTTTCATTGATTGTCTAAATAAAGACAGCGCCTCTTCAAAGAACACTTTTTGTTCATCAATCATATAGAATTCTTCATTACCCTGAATCATATTTTTCAGTGCATCTTGAAGCGATTTTGAAGGTTTAATTTTACCTTGATCGATCTGAACAATCGCTTCGATTTTATCTTTTTGTTTAATATATTTCTTCATAAACTCTCTTAGCTTGCTGATTTCACCTTTACGAAATACAGGGGCCTTCTCTATATAAAAACTATAAGTGTCATCAGTTAATGGATCATCCTCTTGGACAAAATAATTATGCAAATACGCACACGGTATTAAGTTAATCTGATTTTCTCTAACATTTTCATTAAAGTCTTTAATTAGTGCCGCATATGTATAGGCTTGATAGGACGGATGAACCGTTTCGCGAATTCCACCTCCAAGTGCTGTTTCAACAATCGCTTCTTTTCCATCCACTTTAGTAGCAAACTCCCATTGTTTTAACTCCACAATCATAACATTATCGTTGTGGCCGTCATTCCCAGCAACGATAAAATCTACTCGTTTTGAAGTATTAGGAATATTGAATTCAATAGCTACAGATACATCCCCCGGAATATCAGGGTCATACAAAACGTTAGACATCTTGGCCAATGAGTTTTCCCAAGAACGTATTTCATTCTTCGTTGTCCTACCGATTTTTTCTTGATAAGCCTTATATAGATTATCGACTAAAACTTCATTGATGGTGTCTTCTATAAAAGCTTTAGCGGTTGATTGATAGATAATCATGGTTATACTCCCTTCCATCTTTGGTAATTTCCCCATTTGTGTATCTTATAACTTTTGAGCTAGTAATTCTCTATGCGTACCACAAAGTCGTCATCTATGGTCTGATTGATTCGGCGCTGATTAAATGCGTTGTATTCATCCAAAGTAATTCTTAAAGGCATTGATGTTTAGCCATTGTGAGTGCACACTCTATCAGTAGCGCACAAAGTATATACTTACTACAATTATGCCGCAGCTGCACAAGCATCATACCACTGAATGTCTCTTCTGCCTTTAGAAAATCAGTTAATTGAACTACCCCCACCTAACATTCTCACGAATGTTTGAGGAAGGTGTCTTCTCGCTCTAAGACGATAAAAAATAGCTTTCGTCAAAAAAGGGCTCTTTATTTTCTAGCCAATGGATTACGCGATATCTTATTGAAGTCTGCTTGAACAAAGGCGTTCGTTGATAGAGATAAAAATAGCGCACCGAAAGTTAGCATAATAACCCCACTCATCCAAGGCGTTATGATAAAGCCATTTAGTTCAAAAGCCAAACCCAGTTCCACCCACTCTGCCTGTGTTAATCCACCTTTTTCTAACATAATCGTTCTAAAAATAGCGGTCGTATAGGTCATAGGATTGAAATACGCAATAACGCGAAGCACATCAGGTAAAAACGCAAGTGGAATATAAGCTCCAGATAAGAAAGTGAACGGCAGAACGACCGCTTGTTGTACGACTTGAAAAGTAGAAGAACTTTTAACCATTGAAGCTAAGAATAGACCTAGCCCAGAAAAAACGAGTCCGACTAACATCAAAATTAATAGAACATAAATAAAGGTATACCAATGATTAAAACTTAAACCCGTAAAGAAACCGATGAGTAGAATTAAAATTCCTTGGGTTGTTGCGACAGTAGCTGCTGATAAAATTTGTCCTAAAGCGACTTGAAAACGACTGGTAGGACTCACCAAAATTTCTTTCATATAGCCTGAGACCGTATCATCAATAGTCGAAGTGGCAATACTTAAAGACGTTTGGAATACCGTTGCGACAATAATCCCCGCAAGTAAGAAAGCTGTTGGGTCTTCTACTTGATCTGTTCTAAAAATAGATCTAAAAATATAAAGGAAAAAGAAGGGGATAACTAGTGACGTTATGAGCTTAACTCGATCGCGTACAAAGCCTCTGATGTTTCTAAGCCATAATGCAGTGACTGTTCTCATTCCGTCATCTCCTCTCTAATTTCTTTACCGGTTATTTCCAAAAATACGTCATTCAAGGTACCTTTTTTTATTTCTAAATCCTTTAATTCATGATTGAATGGTTTGATAAACTCTAGAAAATGCTGAATAGCGTCTATATCAATATAAAACGCCTCTTTAACCTTTTTATAAATGTGGTTTGTCTCATTTAAAGCTACTTCAAATGCATCTGAATCATTCACTTTTACGATCGCCTTGTCTTTCGTATAAAGTCGCTTTAGGTTTTCAGGCGTATCATTTACCATGATTTTACCTGCATCCATAATGGCCACATGATCACAAATTTCTGCTTCATCCATATAATGTGTCGTTAAAAAGATCGTAATATTTTTTCTTTTTGTAGTCTAGTAATGTATTCCCACATCCTATTTCGCGTCTGTGGGTCTAAGCCTGTTGTCGGCTCATCTAAAAACAAAACTTTAGGGTAATGCAGTAACGCACGGGCTATTTCTACACGGCGTTTCATTCCACCTGAGAGACTAGACACACGTTTATTCTGCCAATGAAGAAGATCAACAAGATTCAATACAAAATGAATACGTTGCTTTACCTCGTGTTTAGGTACTTTGTAAAATACACAGTGCATGTTCAAATTCTCACTCACCGTCATTTTTTCATCTAAAGTTTGCGACTGAAAAACGACACCAATGACTTCACGTACAGCGTCTTTTTCCGTTGAAACATCTTTTCCGTCAATCCATAATGTTCCCGCTGTTTTTTCCATCATTGTACACAATGTGTTGATTGTTGTACTTTTCCCTGCCCCATTTGGTCCCAAAAAGGCAAAGATACTTCCTTCCTCCACGTCAAACGAGACATTATCCACTGCTGTAAAGTCTCCATATTTTTTTGTATAGTTCTTCACCTCAATAATCGGCTGCATGTTTTTTTCTCCTTTTCTCATCTTACCTACTTGAGTGGGGGTTAGTTTCAGGTTGTCCAATTAAGTTTTCCCGCATTAAAACGCCATGGTTATTCATGTATCTTATGATCGTTTCGTTTAGTTAATTATGTAGTCAGGCTCACTGTGTTGAGGCTGACTACACTTATTATATTGGTACTTAACGGGATCACTACAGTATCATTTATGGTACGGTTCATTTCTATTAATACGAAAGGCTCTGTACACCTGTTCAAGCAACACTAGGCGCATCAACTGATGAGGTAACGTCATCTTTGAAAAAGATAGCGCAAAGTTACTGCGCTTGATGACACCTTGACTAAGGCCCAGTGACCCACCTATCACAAACGCGACTTTACTCTTACCGTGAATCGCTAACTGATCCATTTCCTGGGCAAGTTGTTCTGATGTTAATTGTTTGCCTTTGATTTCTAATGTGATGACGTACGTGTCTTGATTAATCTTCTGTAAGATCCGTTCGCCTTCTTTATTTTTGATGTCTTCCATTTCTGCTTCGCTTAATTTTTCTGGAGCCTTTTCATCAGGCACTTCAATTAAGTTAAGCGTACAATAAGACCCTAACCGTTTTTTATATTCATCGATGCCCTGTTTTAAATATTTTTCTTTTAACTTCCCTACACTAATTATACTAATCTGCATACTGTCACCTCTTAGTTATTGCGTTACCCTTTGATATTTGTTTGTGTTTATTGTTTTTCTCTCTCGTTATTTTACTTTTTTCTTGTCATCATTCCGTCTTGTTGGTCTCTTAAAGCTAGGACCGTGTCTAATAAGATATCGGCTGCGACTAACACATCTTCTGGTATGACGGTTTCATCCGGACGATGACTGACACCGTTCGGTGTCCGGAGGAAGAGTAAACCTGTTGGTGTGATATTGGCCATATGCATTGCATCGTGTCCAGCACCGCTTGAGAGAATATGAACGGGATAACCCTTACCTTTAATTGCCGTTTCCATACAGCTCATCATCATCTCTGACATGTTCACAGGTTTTGCTTCATCTAACTTAGTGATGGTGAGGCTAACACCAAAATCAACTTCAATATCCTTGGCTAGTTCGTGAATATGCTGATCAAGTCGATCAAGCTCTGCTTGCTCAATATCACGTAAGTCTATCGAAAATGTCGTTTTGCTTGGAATGACATTAATACTTCCGGGTTCGATATGCATTTGACCGAAGGTCACAACTGCCTGCGTGTTGTCTTTTACCTCGTTATATAGTTTAAGCATAAAGACTGACCCAGCAATAACAGGATCTTTCCGGTCATCCATTGGGGTTGCTCCGGCATGGCCTGCTTCACCCTCTATCTCAACCTCATACCAATTTAACCCAACAATGCCGTTAACTAAGCCAACAGGTAGCCCACGTTTTTCTAAGACTTTTCCTTGTTCAATATGTACTTCTAAATAACCTACTAACTGAGACGGATCTACTTGGACATTTTTTAAGTCTAGTGGTTGATTAGTAGCTTCTTTCCTCGCCTGATTGAGTGACATAGACGCCTCATCAACATATGACAACTCTTCTTCAAAAAAACTTCCTGTCAATGCCCTGCTACCTATCATGCCCGTTTTAAATCGCGCCCCTTCTTCATCAGTAAAGCTAACAACATCAACATGAAAAGGTAACGTATCGTTTATTTCACTTAAATGCCGTAATACTTCTAAACCAATGACCACACCGAGGGTGCCATCATACTTCCCACCGCCCTTAACGGAATCGATATGCGAGCCAATCAAGAGTATTTTTGCGTCTTTATTATTACTTCGGTAACGCATAAACAAATTACCTATCGCATCTTCTGATACGTCCAAATGATACTGACGCGCTTCTTTGATTAAGTACGCTTTAGCCGCTCGCTCTTCATTCGTATAGCTTAACCGCGTAACACCTGGTGTCTTACTTGTATATGTTGCAAGTGTATGAATGTCTTTCATCATTCTTTCTAAAGAGAGCATGTTCAGTCACGCCTTTCAGTTAGTATTCCTTGTTTACATCTAGTCAGATATTATCAATATTGGATGGTTCCCATTTCCATTATACCGTAAATCAAGACTATATTTACTGAAACTACTAGGTTTTTATCGGTTTTTCATTGTATTTCCCGGGTAATATTATAAACACATGATACTAACTAAACATAGGCCTGTTTAAAAAGCACATTTAAGTTATGACTAACAAAAGTAATGTCGGGTGATGACGACTAAAATAAGCGGCAGTGTATTTTCATGTTTATCTTTTTTCAGATGTGATAAACTAACATTAGCTAGGATTTTTTAGTCCATGAATATGGGAGGTTGAATGATGGAAAAACTGATTTTTGTAGAAACCGGTGTCGGGATTGATACACATGGCCAAGACGTGACTAAGGCAGCCGTCCGTGCGGTCGTGAATGCCATTCACTATAACTCAATGCCGGGGATTAAAGACTTTTTGCCTGAGAAATCGCTACATAATATGAAAGTCAACATCGTCTTAGGCGTCCCAACCGATGTAGATGAGGTTGATGTTGAACGTGTGAAAGAAGAAATTCCTTATGGTACCGTCACAGTTGAGGTTGTTTCTGGCGGACTTAAGACAACGAGTGGCATCTACCTCGAGGAACAACAAGACAAAAACGATCTCATGTATATCGTGAATGCAGCAGTACAGGTAGGTTATTAAGTTAACCTGCTTTTCTTACCGGCTTTAAGTAAGCGTCATCATTTTTTATCTGCGACTCTTTTTTCCTGACCGTTCTAATGTTTTTATGTTTCTTAGTTATTTTCTCTTTGTAGTTTACCATTTTCTCATTATATTAGGAGGCTATCTATATGTATAAACCAAGTGACAAACGATATGACAATATGACTTATAACCGTGTCGGTAATTCCGGCTTAAAACTACCTGCCATTTCATTAGGATTATGGAATAACTTTGGTGAACCAGACTCATTTGAAAACCAGCGCGCCATGTTGACTCGCGCCTTTGATTTAGGCATTACCCACTTTGATTTAGCCAATAATTATGGCCCACCAGCAGGTGCGGCAGAAGAAAACTTCGGGAAAATTTTAAAGAAAGATTTTGCCGGGTTGCGTGATGAACTTGTCATTTCTTCTAAGGCAGGCTTTCATATGTGGAATGGACCTTATGGGGATTGGGGATCGAAGAAGTACCTTGTATCAAGTCTTGATCAATCATTACAACGCATGGGCTTAGATTATGTGGATATTTTTTATCACCACCGCCCAGACCCAGACACACCACTTGAAGAGACCATGCAAGCCCTTGACTTAATCGTAAGACAAGGAAAAGCACTCTATGTTGGGATATCAAATTATGACGCAGAACAAACAAAACAAGCGGTCAAAATCTTAAAAGAACAAAAAACACCGTTCATTATTCATCAAGCCTCGTACTCCATGTTAAATCGTTGGGTCGAAGAATCACTGCTTGACGTATTAAAATCAAATGGGGCTGGTGCCATTGCGTTTGTGCCACTTGCGCAAGGATTGCTTACGAGTAAGTACTTAAAAGGGGTACCAAAAGATTCACGCGCAAGTAAAGCGCATATTCCTTTCTTAAATGAAAAAGATATTAAAGAAGATGTGATAAATAAAGTTATTGAACTTAATGAAATAGCCCGTTTACGTGATCAATCTCTTGCTCAAATGGCGCTTGCTTGGGTCTTGCGTGACGAGACGGTTTCAAGTGCTTTAATCGGGGCAAGTAAAGTGAGTCAAATTGAAGAGAATGTGAAGACACTTGATCATTTACACTTCTCTAGTGATGAACTTGCAAAAATTAATGACATCTTAAAAGACAACTAAACTATGCGTATATTTTACAAACATATCTTTAGTGCCAATTGAATGGTATACACCTCTTGTTGAATTCTTCGTAAACATATTACGTGGTTTCTGCACAATATTTGCGGTGTTATTAAACAAACGGCTGGTTCACTTGCCGATTGTTTAAAGCATTTAAAAATTCATTAAAGTGTAACGCAAAAAAACGAACTAAAAACCGGATTTGATTGTCTTTAGAAAACATCAAATCCGGCTTTTTTTGATATATTAGAGAATTAGTGAATTATAGATTCTAAATCATTTATTTGTTCATTAGACAGTTTAGCAATAGAAGTTAGACCACTTACCGAATCAAACGCGCTTAAAATAATCGCCTCTTTATCATTAATCCACACTTTATAAAAATGTGTGAATGTCCCACCTTTATGATCAATCCTAAAAACTAAATCCGCATATTTTTCTGGATACCATTCTTCCGTTACAAAATTCAAATTATCAAATATCTCCTCAAATTTTAATATTTTCTTTTCATTTTTAATTTCTTCAGTAAAATCAAATCGATGTTCATCTATTTGATGTCCTATAAATAAAATTTTATCCGGGGCTATTACTTTACTAAATATATTGATTAGGATTGGAGTTAATAATATCAAGATTATAACTAAAAATACTGTTGATCTCTTTTTCATAAGCTCATACTGCTACTAAAAATATAGACAAACATCTACATTTTAGAAAATTCCTATTTCAACGTGTCCGACCTCGCCCTACCCGTTGGGTAGTTGGCTACTATCGTTTGTCTAACACTCCATAGGCGTAAATTCCCGTTATAGCCAACGGTACATATACACGCATTATTTATGTTAATAACGTATATTCTTTTGCTTGTAACAAGTTTAAGGATGCATTATAGTCACGGTCAAGAATTGTTCCACATTCACAGTTGAAGGTTCGATCTTTTAGTTGTAAGTCTTTCTTTCGTTTCCCACAACAAGAACACAACTTACTGGAAGGGTAGAAACGATTCACTTGTCGTAACTCAATTCCGTGTTGTTCGCATTTTGTTACAAGCCATTTCTTAAATGTATAAAAGCATTGTTCGGCAACAGCCTTTGATAAATGACGATTTTTCATTATGCCTTTTACGTTTAAATCTTCAATCGTGATATACATTGGTTTGGTTTTTACCACTGTATTGACCACGGATTTTACGTATTCTAGGTGAATATTCGCAAGGCGTTGGTGAAGTTTTTGGACACGAACAATGTTTTTGATGATGTTTGATCGTTTATAAGTAGTAACAGTTTCACCACCTTTCATTTTTTAATTTTTTTATCGTTTCATATTTTCTTGAAAGAGAACGTTGTTCTCGTTTTAACCGTTTTTCAATCGAACGAACGTGTTTCGTCTTATTGATGTTTTTAAATTCTTCATGGTCACTAGTAAAGGCAAATGTTTTTATCCCTAGATCAATCCCAATGCCTTGATTGGATAAATCAGACTTTCTTGTTTGTTTGTTCTTCCACTTCACACAGAACGGAAACAAAATACCGATCTGCTTTTTGACTAACCGTACCACTGATGATCCGTTGATTTGTCGGTAGATACCCGAACTCTTTTAATCGCACCCACCCAATTGTCGGTATCTTTACTCGGTGACGTTCAATTGTCCAATCGGTAGTGTTATTTTTAGGGAAGTATGCCTTAACGTCTTGATGACTTTTCTTTTTAAATCGTGGAAACTTTGATTGCCCTTTGAAGAACCGTTGAAAAGACGTATGAGCATTCATAATCGCCTTTTTACGTGCTTTACTGGACACTACTTTAATCCACTCATATCCTTCTTGTTTTGATAAGTCTTTGTTAATGTACTTGTCAAAGTCCATACCACTAATAAACCCATGTGGTTGTTTTCCTTGTTTGAATTGTTCGTAATGATCTTTGTTATACGCAAGAAAGTGATTGTACAAAAAACGACAAATACCGAAGGTTTGGTGAAGCTTTTGTTGTTGTTCATTTGTTAGTTTGATTTCGGTTTTAAAGGCTCTTTTCATAATTTATCATCTTCTTTCAACTTCTTTTTATATTTTCGAAGTCCATAAATTCTGAAAAAAACGCATGAATAATCGCAATTAAATCTTGAACTAATTCTTCTTGTGGTGATAGTTGTTCATTGTTTACAACAATAACGTCACAATCAAACTTCTTACAAAAAGAAGAAAACCATTCAAAACCAAAACGGATGAAACGATTTTTATGTGTAAGGTATATCGTTGAAACCTTCCCTTTCATTACGTCATCTAATAATTGGTTCCAATGTTTTCGTTTGTAATTCAAACCACTTCCGATGCCCTCGATTAGAAACCCTTATGTATAACACAACCTTACCTACTGATTTATTAGCTATTCCCATGTATTCCTCATATTGATTATGAGTATAAAATCTCCTTCCTTTTGGGTTTCGGTAAGCATTGAGTTTCCCATCATTATCTCAACGTTGTAACGTTTTAACGCTTACATTTAGCATTTCTGCAAATTCTTTAGGTTTGTATGTTTTATTCATAAGTACATTTTACCATATATTTCTATTTTTGCATACATTTTTACTAACAGTTACTTCACTCCTTAACTTTTCATTTATTAACAACATTATATATATGACGTGACTCATTATACCATTATGAGTTTTTCACACGTGATAACAGACAATCTCTATTACCCAGTCAAACACCCTCATATAGAAACGTTATGCTTTTTTATTTAGTTATCCACAAAACTATCCACAAAATCTAACTTTTTAACTGTCCAGGAGTTTTCAACAGGAAACCCACAGGTTTTCCTCTGTATTTTCAGATTTTTTTACACATCTTTTACATCTTATTTATTTATCTAGTGTTCGAATCTCTGTTCTACACTATATCTAGCAAGTTACTCACAATTCCATCCACAGCCTGTGTACAACTTTTTGTTTTATACACAAAACCCCGTCTGTTTTTCCTAAAGTTTAGGTTAAACAACGGGGTTTTGCTTCTTGTTTGCTTATTCTTGTGTGGATAACTCGAATTCTGTCGTTTGTCGGACCTGATTTCTATAGTACGTCACCTGTATGATATCGCCTGGTGACTTTTCTTGATACAAGTACTTACGTAAGTCAATCATCGTTTCAATCGCTGTGTCATCCAGCTTAACGATAACATCGAGCGCTTGAAGTCCGGCTTCATCTGCCGGTGATTGAGGCACAACGGCATTAAGGACAACACCCGCTTCAACGTCTGAAGGTAAATTAAGTGTTGTTTGCCACTGATTTCTTGGTACTTCCATTAAACTATAGGCTTCGATACCTAAAAATGCACGCCTAACTTGACCAACACTCTCTAACTCTTCAATGACAGGAATCGCTTCATTAATCGGGATGGTAAAGCCAATCCCTTCTACACTCGATTCCGCAATTTTCATCGAGTTAATGCCAATCAATTGACCTAGCGTATTCATTAGCGCGCCCCCACTATTGCCTGGATTAATCGCTGCGTCTGTCTGCATCACTTCTACTTGCCAGTCTGCTTGATTATTACCACTTAAATCAATTGGGATCATTCGCTCTTTACCACTAATAATCCCCTTGGTGACAGAGCCTGATAGATCGAGACCGAGTGGATTACCGATCGCAATGACATCTTCACCTACTTTTGTTAGGTCAGAATCACCAAATGGCATCACTTTATCAATCGAACCTCGCTCGACTCTAATGACCGCAAGGTCAGTGAAAGGATCTGTGCCGAGGACGGTTGCTGCTAATCTTTCTCCATTATTTAAAACAACCCGAACGTCATTCGCCCCATCGACCACGTGATGATTCGTCACAATATGTGCGACTGTTTCATCCAGTTTATAAATAACACCCGAACCTGTGCCTCGGCTTTGTTCTGGAAAGAGACCTAAGAAGTTTTCTCCAATGTTTTCAATGCCTACGACCATTGGAATCGCATGAGCAATCATGTCTGTTAAATCACCAGATTGTTCGGTGCGCACTTGTTCAATCGGGGCATTTAGCCTTAAAGTTTCTTTATCCACGACCGCATAAGGTAATAACCCCGTATCAGATAGATACGGTAACGCGACAGCAAATAAAAAGGCTCCCATAATAAAGGCAAGACTTATAGAAAGCCATTTTCTCTCACGACGTTTATAGCGATAGTGCTTCTTCCGTGTTCCATCATCATAATAGACCATCTCTCACACATCCTTTAGTCAGTTAAGTGGCAAAGTGCTGTCGCTTCATTTGGATCGGTATCAAAAATTTTAAGACCATGGTGAATAGGAAAATCTTTTTCTGTTAAGTGTTGTTCTACAGCCATTCGTGCCAGTTCTTTCATATTGTTATCTTTACTTAGGTGAGCTAAATAAATCCTTTTTGTTTTATCTTTAATAATATCTTCTAGAGCAAGTGCCGCATCTTCATTTGAGACATGGCCGTAATCGCCTAGTATCCGTTTTTTGACACTCCACGGATACCGGCCCATTTGTAACATAGAAATATCATGATTTGCTTCAAATATCAGGGCATCAGAAGCTTCTACGGTTTTTTTAATCCGCTCAGAAACATAACCGAGATCGGTCACTAATGATACTTTTTTTCCTTCATGATGGAATGTATAAAACATTGGCTCTGCTGCATCGTGAGAAACAGCAAAGGATTCAACATCAATGCCGTTAAAACATTGTACGGTTTCCATGTCAAAGGTAAATTTTTGATCGAGCGATAGTTTACCCACTTTACCTTCCATCGCTTCCCATGTCTTTTCATTCGCATAAATAGGTAAATTATGCCGTCTAGCAAATATACCTAATCCTTTAATGTGATCACTATGCTCATGTGTAACAAGAATACGTGTTAAAGTTGATGGATCAACATGAATCGATTGAAAGAGTTGGTCAAGTTTTTTACCACTTAGACCCGCATCCACTAAAATACGTTCTTTGTCTGTGCCTATATAAAATGCATTGCCTGAGCTACCTGAGGCAAGTACAGAAAAGCTTAAAGTCATTCAGATTCCACCTCAGTTAATTGATGATAGGCCGTTATAAACGGTTGTCTAATTGCCGTTAATAATGTTGATTCATTATCACGGTCTTCATTAAGATTATAATACGTGACATCTTTTCCGTTGGGTGAACTTAACAAGCTAACAAACTGGTCAAGCGTTTCAGTTATAAAGCTCTGATATTGCGGATAATCATGCCCTTCTATCGCATTAATGAAATAATCACTCGTATCATTCACATTCACTCGCCAGGTTGGATTGAGCAATTGTTCTCCATTTGGTAAGGAGACGAGGTTATGATAACCGAGTGATACCTCCGTTACCTCATCGCCCGTTTTTAAAATGTTTGAGTTATGATAAAGACGGTAGATAGCATCATATTGCGTCAACAATGTTTGCGGCTTATCATCATGTTCTTCTTCTACAATATCCACTGCGCGCATCATATAATGTGTCATTTGATTTTCATCATTAAGTTTAACAAATAACAGGGCCTGTTGATTATAAAAAATCGGATGATTGATCCGCTGGAAAAACACCATGAGTCCCGCCTCTTCTAAAAAGCGGTAACGTTCAAACCTTGCACCTAAATAAACGTATTCAGCTAGAGCAGTTGTTAACATATCTTCACTATCAATAGGGATATCTATCGGTGTTGTTAGCCTTGAAAAGAGCGTCGTATGGTCAATAACAACGGCTTCTTGATTAGGTAATTGACTTGCGAGATTGTCTACCGCATTAAAGTCATAGCCACTTGTATATAGTAGTGGCACTTCATATATTTCATTATCTAACCGATCTAGGCCAGAAATATTAAGTTCTAGCTCCTCTTCTTTAGAAGCCTCAGGAATAAAAGACAATGTTTCTTCTCCGCGATCAATCAACTGTTTCGCAAGAAACACATTCAAAATTAGAAAACAAATAATGAACAATGATTTAATTTGCCCCCATTGCATGTGCCATCCCTCCTTTACTTTCTTCAAGTGGAAGCACAAGCGGACTGTATCCATAAACACCTTTTACGTACCATGTAGGTGTTAAAGCATAAACTTGCCCTTGACTATCAGACTGTTCTGTTAGTCTATACCCTAAAACAACGTCATATATAGCCGTCCCTTGATAGTTAGGTCCATCTAGAATATCAATCACTGTCTCAGCGCTAGGAACATATGTTGTTTGACCAACACCTCGCTGGTCAAGCAACATAATCAATGGATGATAGTACTGGTAGAGACTTTCATTATGCCAACGTACGGTGATTTCCGTTAAATCACGGTCATAAAAAATCGGTGTATCTTCATACGTAAGAATATATTTAACCTCATTAGAGACCGCTGTTTGGCTAATGTCACTTAGCTGGTAGCCAAACGGTTCTCTAAAAGTAAAACCTAAATGGGCATTAATAAAGCTTTGCACTTGGTCCAAAAGCTGATAACTTGAAATACGCTCTGTCTGGTCAAGCGGTTCGTTCGTTGGATTAGTAAACTCAATCCCGCGGCCATCAACAATCATCTCACGGGTACCGTCAATATAGTTAGTGTCACCACCATACGTGTAAGCGCTCCGAACAATTGAAGGTTTACTAAACAGTAAATTAATAAAATCATCCTGATCAAGTTCGGTATAAGCAAATAGTCTCGTTTGCTTGGTGATGTTTTCTGGTAAATAGATCAGTGATCCTCTTGTTCCTTCATACGTAAGGTAACGGTAAGGCTCTTCCTCAGCATTAAATATTTGCATAAATAATGCCATGTTTTGACTGAAGTTTTGAGCGTTAGCAACCATCACTTCATCATCTGTATCATTTACAAATAAGAGCTGATACATATCATGCCCCTCTAAAAAAACCACGCGATTAAAGTCTCCCGTTGGAATATATGTTTCCACATCAACATTAAATAAGTCGGTTATAACCGCTGAAGGTAAGGCGGTTTGATAAATAACTTCCACTCGATTCGCCTCTTCTTGATACCAAGGGGTCGTCATCGTAATTTTAGAGAAATTATACAAAGAGAGATTTGCCATCGCTTCAGTTAAACGCGTTCGCCTATCCGCAGTACTTAAGCCAATCGGCGTCTCAAGCCGATCATCGTGTCGAATCAACTCAAATGGTTCAATGACGTCACGACGTGATAGACGTGTCCCCCCGTCTAATTCAGCGTCAATTAAATCTTCTTCTTCCGTAGACATTTGATAATTTGGTTGCTCACTCCATAACGCAAAAGTTAACATAAGACTTGAGGAAATAAGCAAGATTAAAATAAATGATTTAATATGTTCGATAGGCATTATGACACCCCTCGTTTGCGAGCTATTAAAGGTAAAGTAAAGAATACTTTCGTTCCTTTACTTTCTTCTGATTCTGCCCAAATTTGGCCGTGATGATTTTGGATTATTTCTCTTGCAATCGCAAGACCTAAGCCAGTCCCACCTAACTGTCTTGAACGTGCTCGGTCAGCACGATAGAAACGGTCAAAGATTTTATCTAATTTATCCGGCGGAATACCCGGACCTTGGTCTTGAATCATCACTTTAATTCGATTGCGTTCCTTTGTCACTCTAAAGCGAATCACGCCCTCTGGGGGTGAATACTTAAGCGCATTTGACATAATATTATCAATGACTTGAATAATCTTATCTTTATCTAGCCAAAGAAAAATACTATCTTTAGGTATCGTGCGATCGATTCGTACCGTTTCCTCTTTATTCATTTCAAAGCGGTCAAGTACGTGATGGAAAAACGGAATGACATTGACACGCTCTTTCAACATATCCATTTCTTTATGATCCATTTTAGATAATTGAAGCAAATCATTCACGAGACGAATCATCCGTTCTGTTTCGTTTTGAGTCACTTCTAAAAACTGCGGAGCGATGTCTTTATTTTCCCATGCACCATCAGTCAGCGCTTCTAAGTAACTGCGCATCGTCGTGAGCGGCGTTCTTAATTCGTGTGATACGTTTGATACAAATTCACGTCGCTCACGCTCGACCTTTTCTTCTTCTGTTACATCACTTAATACGGTAATTAAACCGCTAAAACGTTCGTACTCATCTAAAACAAAGGTGAAATTTGCTTTTAAAAGAAAGAACTGTTCATCGTCGCTCATATCAATCGTTATAGAACCGGAATCTTGCATTTCTAGTATATCAACAGTCGACTCATCTATATTTAACACCTCAAAAAGCGACCGGCCTTTCAATTGTTCAAATGATTGTCCTAAAAGCACCATCGCTGGCTCATTCATTAACGTAATTTCTCCTTGTTCATCCGTTGAAATGACACCGTCTGACATGTTTGATAAAATTGAACTCAGCTTTCTTCTTTCTTCTTCAGTAATTAAATTAGCAACTTTAATGCGCTCCTTCATCTCATTAAAGGTATGCGCTAACTGACCGATTTCATCGACACCGTAGACATTCACTTTTTGTGAGAAGTCTCCTTCTGCCATGACTTTAGCCTGTTGTCTCATTTCAGTAATAGGCTTAGTAATTGCCTGCGCAACCAAGATTCCCACAAGTGCTGAGATGACAATAGCAATTAATGTCCCATTTAAGAAAATTTGATTAATACTTTGGAGTTGGCTATAGACATCCTCCATCGAAGCTTCTAAATAAATAGCCCCCAGTGATTCATCTTCATTGCTTGTAATTGGGATGATTCTTACTAAGTGGCGTTCACCAGTCGCTGGGTTTCGTTCAATGGAACGAATCGGCGTCCCCGACATGATGACAGAACGAACACGACTCTCACCAGAGACTAACTTCCCAACATCCGTAGTTTCTGTGTTTGTTCCTACAATACGGAATTGACGGTCAACAATTTGCAGACGTGAATAGTCATCGTCCTGACCATAAAATGCGACGACACTCGCGATTTCTTGTTCTAAAGTAATGCCGTCTTCTGTCTCTGTCCGATCTTTCGTGAAAGCTTCCCGGACATTATAATTAAGCACATTTAAACGTTCATCAATCGATTCTTCAAAGCTTTGTTTAAGGTCAGTCTCCAATCGTTGAGCAAAATATGCACCAATCACTTGGATGGCCAGCAAAAGAAGCAAAATCATAATGGCGATAATTTTCCACCTAATCGATTGAAAGAAACTCACTTTCTTCATAGCATTACTCCTGTTCAGGATTTCTTAAATAATAGCCTACACCGCGGCGTGTAATAAGCCACGTTGGGTGACTAGGTGTATCCTCAATTTTTTCGCGTAAGCGTCGAACGGTCACATCAACCGTACGCACATCACCATAATAATCATAACCCCATACGGTCTCAAGTAAGTGTTCTCTGGTCATGACCTGGCCAATATGGCGGGCCAAATAGTGTAGTAGTTCAAATTCTCGGTGAGTAAGGTCCACTTGCTTGCCGGACTTTGTAACACTATATAAATCTGGATGGATCACCAACTGTCCAACTTCGATATCATTTGACTGTTGGCTTTCGACAGGTTGTTGTTGACGACGTAAATTGGCTTTAACACGCGCAATTACTTCACGGTTACTAAAAGGTTTTGTGACATAATCATCTGCCCCAAGTTCCAGTCCAAGCACTTTATCAATTTCTGAGTCTTTTGCTGTTAACATAATAATCGGCATATTATGTGTTTTACGTACTTCTCGGCATACTTCGTTACCATCTTTATTTGGTAACATAATATCTAATAAAATTAAATCAGGGTTTTCTGCTTGTGTTTTGACAATCGCTTCATCGCCATCATGCGCACACACAACCTCATACCCCTCTTTTTCTAAGTTGAATTTCAATATATCTGCAATGGGTTTCTCATCATCTACTACTAGTATTTTATAAGCCATTCGTGATCCTCCTTCGATTATTCACAGTTACTCTCATTTTACCTTACTTCAGTTAAAATTAAAAATTATACTGTTTCATTTTAAAAAGGACTTGATACAGATAGCGACTGTTATCAAGTCCTTTTTTCTCAATCATTGGACTCTTCTGTTACACCTTCAAAGTAGCGGTCCAGTTTTCTAAATTCTTTTGCTTGATTAAAACCTTTATCATCTGGTTTAAAGTTAATATAAATCATGCGGTGATGGCCAACTAAAAAGCCAACGACACTGCCAATTACTGCTGCACCACCTACATGGTAGCCCACCATTTCAATAATTAAAATAGTCGCCGCAATAGGTACGTTCGCAACACTTGCTAAGGCACCTGACATGCCCGCTGTTATAAGCGCAGAATGAATGCCATTTGTCCCAAAACCAAAAAGACTACTAATGATTCCACCAGACACGGCACCAATAAATAGCGCAGGGATTACAAGACCGGCACTTCCTCTAAAAGCAACTGTAAATGACGTCGCAAAAATTTTACCCACAACAAGGATAAGTAAAAAACTGATCGTCAGCGGTTGATGAATTAACTGTTGAATAAAACGTGTCCCCGTTCCAGCAGCTTCTGGTACGAACAATAAGACGACACCCGTCAGTAACCCACCGATTATTGGCAAATAGGTGCCTAGGCCTTTTTTATTTAACCAGTCTGTATACGTTTCTATTTTATGAAAGATATTTGTAAAAATAATCGTCATGTAGCCCGCCAACAAGCCTGCAAGAACATAGTATATGATATTTCGAGGGTTCGTTTGATAATCGGTCATAATAAACATTGGGTCAGCGGTACCAAAGGTTGAATAAACAATAAATCCGACGGTAGATGAGAGGACTGCTGGAAATATATCACTATAATGAAGTGATGATTTATATAAAATTTCAGCTGCAAATATACCACCACCAAGCGGTGAACGAAAAATAGCGCCTATGGCTCCGGCGGCACCTGCAATCGATAGAATCCGGCGATCATCGTCTGTTGTCCATTTTCGCAGAAATTTTATTTTAGTAATGAGGTTAGCAAAGCTCGACCCCATCAACAGCATTGGACCTTCGACTCCTCCGCTGCCATTAAAACCAATGGTAGAGGCAGAGGCAACAAGCTTTGATAACCATGTCCGTCGCTTTACTTCTCCATTATCTAAATTCACCGCATCAATATACTTCGGTGAACCAGAACCAAACACTTCCTCATCGACTTTAGCAATTAACACAACCAAGCCGCCACCGATAATTGGTCCAAGCCATATAGGTATAGTACTACTCACTTGGCCGACAAGCGCGATGGATTCGTTTAAAATAATCGCAGAGATACCTCCGCCGATACCGACTAATGTCGCAAAGAATAGCCATTTAAGCATGTATATATTTACGTATCGAAGCATGACTTCCCTCCTTCACTTCATGCACCTTTAAAAACCGCCATTAAATTACATTCATCTTAGCATATCTGTTGCGGTTTAGATACTCTTTAACCATGAAAAAAACCTCCATGTACTTTCATCAAAGTCATGGAGGTTTTATATAGATCAATCTTTTAGTTTAATACAGATGCTGGGTTAATATTAGCCCCATTTTTTAACACTTCAAAGTGTAAGTGAATACCTGTCGAGCGACCTGTTGAACCCATTGTACCAAGAACAGCACCTTTTGGTACAGTTTGACCAATACTTACACTGATATGAGATAAATGCGCGTACAATGTTTTATAACCGTTGTTATGGTTTACCACTAGGTAGTGACCATAACCGTTTGCATCGTAACGTATACTCTCAACAACACCGTTGTCACTTGCTAGAATATTGCGATTTGATGGGCGGGCAATATCAATGCCTTTATGGAAAGACCCCCAACGTGGACCGTAAGAACTTGACATATAACCGCCTACTGCAGGCCAGCTAAAATCTCCTGTACCACGTGAAGAAATTACTTTTGTTCCTTTTTCAATGACCTTATTAACAGCGTCTTTTGTGACCGTTGACTCTAGTACTTCTTTCGAAGTAACTTTGCCATTAATACGTTCGATTTCGTACGTTACTTCTTTTGAACCGTTACTTCCTTCTGTCACTGTACGTGTTTCACCTTTAAACAGATCATCTGTTTCTTCTGTAATTGTTTCAAATTTAATAACCTCTTCAACAAGCTGTTCTTGTTTTACAATGACATCAACAAATGGTGCATAAGTAGTCACGTTAATTTCTTGATCAAGTTGTAAAACCGTCTCTTCTGATAAATCTTTGTTTATCGCAAATAATTGATCAAGGGTTATATCATACTGACTTTCAATACTGAATAATGTATCACCAGACTTCACCGTATGAATTTTGTCTGTTAAGGTTCCCTTTTCTAAAAGTCGTAAACCTTCATCTAAAGTAAGTAGCTCTTCTTCAGAAACAACCGCTTCTGACGTTTCAACTGGGCGAGAGAACGATACACCTTTAATAACAGTATCTCCGCGCTTAATATGAATCTCTTCCCCATCTTCAACATCTGCTATTTCGTTTAAAATATCTTCATCAACAAAGTTCTTTTGATAATGAAAGAGCAGTGTTTCAATTGCCTCTTCATCCTTGAAATAACCGACAACATCACCATCAAATTGTAATGTTGTTGCCTTCACATCAATGTCCAGCTGTTCCTCTATATTCCTAAGGGTCGCCTGTTCTTGGTCCGTTGGACCAAAAGCTGTCTCTCTTACAAATGATACGTTTTGTTTAATATCTAACGTATAATCATCGTCACGACGTGCGCTTTCCTCTTCTATCGCTTGTTCAATCAAAGTTTCAACAGCAGCTTCATCGTTAACCGGACCAACATGGGTATCGTCCAGGTAAACGTGAGAAATTGTTTTTAACTCAAATCCTTCACTCGCGTAAGCAACATTTTGTTGCATGTTTAAAGCGCCAACGATGAGGGTAATAAGAAAAGTAGTGAAAAGCGCAATCAATATATTCTTTTTTGTTATATGTTTTGTGATTTCGGGTAACATAGTTAAATCCTCCTACTAAGGAATGGCTGTTTTTTTTCGACTCTTGTAGCTTACCATAGGTAGATTTACGAACGGAACCCTTTTAATCATAATGTAACATAACTGTATCATAGTTGGTATTTACCGGAAATTAACGTTATTTTTTAACACCATTATCTTTTAATTGGTGTTATTTTATGTGTGCTGATTTGCTGAAAAAAGCGTCTTTTTGCGCATACGAAAACGCCACCTTTTTCTAGGTGGCGTTGCTGTAATTATTTACAAATCTATAAACGATAAACATTCTTAACAATGTTTGTTTGCGTGCGGTCTGGCCCTACAGAAAAAATTGATAATGGAATTTCTGACAATTGTGAAATACGCTCTAAATAATGACGGGCATTTACTGGTAACTCATCAAGGGAGCGCACATGTGTAATATCCTCTTTCCATCCTGGCAGTGTTTCATACACAGGTTCACATTCACCCAAAACTTTTAAGCTCGCCGGAAACTCACGAATCAATTCGCCTTGGTAACGATAGGCTACGCAAATATTTAATTCTTCTATTCCTGTGAGCACATCTAATGAGTTAAGTGATAAATCGGTAATGCCACTTACTCTTCGCGCATGCCTCACAACAACACTATCAAACCAACCAACGCGACGCGCGCGACCCGTCGTCGTTCCGTATTCACGACCTACTTCTCGAATCAATTCACCTATTTCGTTATCCAGTTCTGTTGGAAAAGGGCCATCTCCTACCCGTGTTGTATAAGCTTTAGAAACACCCACAACACGATTGATTTTTGATGGACCTACTCCCGAGCCAATGGTTACCCCTCCAGCCACTGGATTAGATGACGTGACAAAAGGATATGTCCCTTGGTCAATATCTAGCATAACGCCTTGAGCACCTTCAAATAATACCCGGCGCCCGTGATCAATCGCATCATTTAAAACAACTGATGTGTCTACAACGTACTGTTTGACTTGCTGTCCGTAGCGATAATAGGGCTCAAAAATATCATCAAAGTTAAGTGGTTTTGCCTCAAACATTTTAGTGAACAAGCGATTTTTAGCTGCTAAATTTTGTGTTAGTTTTTCTTTAAATACTTCCTTATCAAGTAAGTCCGCTATGCGAATTCCTATTCGTGCTGCTTTGTCCATATAACATGGGCCAATACCTTTTTTCGTTGTTCCTATCTTTAACGCACCTTTTTGATCCTCTTCCAATATATCTTGCGTAATATGATACGGTAAAATAACATGGGCGCGATTACTAATTCTTAATTGATCTGTCGTGACGTCTCGTTCGTGTAAATAAGCTATTTCCTCGACGAGTGCTTTAGGGTCAATGACCATTCCATTACCTAATACGCTTGTCTTTTCTTTAAAGAAAATGCCCGAAGGTATTAAGTGTAACTTATACGTGGTCTCATCGAACTTAATCGTGTGACCTGCGTTATTCCCCCCTTGATAACGGGCAACGACCTCTGCATCTTGTGATAAAAAGTCAGTAATTTTCCCTTTTCCTTCGTCTCCCCATTGCGTTCCTACGACTACGACTGATGTCATTTACCGCACCTCATACTTTCCGTTTGTTTTTGTTTTTATATTCAATATTGTTCGTGTTTTTAATTGATACAGCTTCATTTTATCAATTAAATCGTTGAATAACAATGAAAATACGAATAAAAATCACGGATAAGCGATATGTTATTTAGATTGAAATCATCTTATTTTCAGATAGAATGTTTGGTTTTATACACGCATCAAGCCCATCACTTTTGTTCACTGTGATGGGCTTGATTTAAGCTGACGGTATGTCTTGGGCAGAATAGCGATGATCTAAATCAACAAATTTATTGTATTCTTTTACGAAAGCTAATTCGACGGTCCCTACAGGACCATTACGTTGTTTTGCGATAATAATTTCAATAATATTTTGCTTTTCTGATTCTTTATCATAATAATCGTCACGATATAAAAAACCAACAATATCCGCATCCTGCTCAATTGAGCCTGATTCACGCAAATCAGACATCATTGGTCGTTTATCTTGCCGCTGCTCTACCCCACGTGATAGCTGTGATAAGGCGATGACAGGCACTTCTAACTCACGCGCAAGTCCCTTTAAAGACCGTGATATTTCCGATACTTCTTGTTGACGATTTTCTTTCGCGCTTGCGCCACTTCCTTGAATGAGTTGCAAATAATCAATTAAGATCATACCAAGGCCGTGTTCTTGTTTTAATCGACGACATTTTGATCTGATTTCATTTACCCGAATACCTGGTGAATCATCAATAAAAATTCCTGCGTTTGATAAACTTCCCATGGCCATCGTTAGCTTTGTCCAGTCTTCTGCTTCAAGACTTCCAGTTCTTAAGCGCTGCGCATCAATATTACCTTCGGCACATAACATACGACTGACCAGTTGATCAGCTCCCATCTCTAAACTAAAGATGGCTACATTTTCATCCGTTTTTATGGCTACGTTTTGAGCAACGTTCAAAGCAAAAGCGGTTTTCCCAACAGATGGACGAGCAGCCACAATAATTAAGTCATTTCGCTGAAATCCAGAAGTAATCTTATCTAAATCTCTAAAACCTGTAGGAATACCTGTTACATCACCACTTTTTTCATGCAGTTGTTCAATATTGTCATACACATCAATTAAGACATCTTTAATATTTTTAAAAGCATTAGCATTCTGACGATTACTAACATCAAGAATATTCTTTTCTGCTTCACTTAAGACATCTTCAAGTTCGTCCTCTCGGTTAAAACTCTCTGTGACAATGTCTGTAGCTGTTCGAATTAAGCGACGTAAAACAGACTTTTCTTCAACAATTTTCGTATAATAAGCAATGTTGGCCGCTGTTGGAACAGCATCAGCGAGTTCTGTTAGATAACTTACCCCTCCAACTTCCTCTAACAACTTGCTAGAATTTAAAGCGTTGGTCACCGTTAGTAAATCAATCGGCTCTCCACGATCACTGAGCTGCATCATCACTTGAAAAATGCGCTGATGACTTGGACGGTAAAAATCATACGGTAATAAAAATTCTGAGGCTGTTGACATCGCTTCTGGTTCAAGGAAAATCGCACCAATCACTGCTTGTTCAGCCTCAATGCTATGCGGAGGTCTTCTAGCATCTAAATAGTCTTCGCTCATCTTTATCACTCCCTAAAGGTTCGTTTTTACCTCATCTAACATCTTAGACCATTGATCCTTTTCTTTATATAGATAAAAACAAAGAGAGGATTCACTCCCCTCTATATCCGTTCTTTATTGTTCTAGCACATGTACTTTAATTTCACCTGTAACGTCGTTGTGTAATTTTACTGGTACATTTGTGTAGCCGAGTGACCTAATCGGTTGATCAAGCTCTATTTTTCGCTTATCAATTTTAATATTATGTGCTTTTTGTAGTTCTTCAGCGATTTGTTTACTTGTAATGGACCCAAATAATCGACCACCGTCACCAGCTTTCGTCTTCAATGTCACTTCTAGTGTTTTCAGTGTATCGCGCAGTTGTTCTGCTTTTTTAACTTCTTCTTGTTCTTTTTGTTTTTCTTTATTCTTTTGTGCTTCAAGTCCTTTTAAATTACCTTGTGTTGCTTCTACAGCTAAATTATTCTTTAATAGATAATTACGAGCATAGCCTTCAGAAACATTTTTCACTTCGCCTTTTTTCCCTTTTCCTTTAACATCTTGTGTGAAAATCACTTTCATTCTCTAGTTCCTCCTTCAAATAGTTCACCTATTATTTCAAGAAGCCTACCATAAGCTTCTTCAATCGAAATATTCGCAAGTTGTGTTGCGGCATTTGTTAAATGACCGCCCCCGTCCATCTGTTCCATAACACGCTGCACATTGACATCCCCTAGCGAACGTGCACTAATACCCACGCGACCATCACTTCGTTCTGATATAACAAAAGCGGCTTCAATCCCACTCATCGTAAGCAGCGTATCTGCTGCTTGAGCAATCACGACCGGACCAAAAGTTTCACCCTTACTTGCCCTTGCTATAGCTACACATCCATGATGAATAACAGCTTGCTCAATTAAGCGGGCGCGCTTAATATATATATCTAAATCTTCTTCTAAGAAGCGTTGAACTAGAATTGTATCAGCGCCTTTTGAGCGTAAGTACGAGGCCGCATCAAATGTACGCGAGCCTGTTCTTAGTGTAAAACTCTTCGTATCTACTATAATTCCCGCTAAAAGCGCCGTAGCTTCTAGGCTTGTGAGTTTTAAACGTTTTGGTTGATACTCAAGTAACTCTGTAATGAGCTCTGCTGTAGAGGAGGCATAAGGCTCCATATAGACGAGAATAGGTTGATCGATGAATTCTTCCCCACGACGATGGTGATCAATCACCACAACGTGTTCTGTCTTATTTAACAGTTTTTCTTCTTGGACGAGCGCCGGCTTATGTGTGTCTACTACTACAAGTAATGTTTGCTTTGTTACAAGTTCCAACGCTTCTTCTCGTGTAATAAAATGTTCTAATAATGCTGTATTTTTTACTTCATGCATTAAACGCTCGACACCTGAGTCAAACTCATCTTCATCAATAACGATATAACCGTCGACATCATTACTAATCGCCATTTTCAAAACACCAATCGCTGAGCCAATTGAATCCATATCTGGACTTTTATGTCCCATAATAATGACTTGTTCACTTTGAATAACTAAATCTTGTAATGCATGTGAAATCACTCGTGCTCTAACACGTGTACGCTTTTCCATTGGGTTCGTCTTCCCACCAAAGAATCTTACTTTCCCCTCATCATCTTTTAAGACGACTTGATCTCCCCCACGTCCTAAAGCTAAATCCAAACTCGATTGAGCCAGTTCCCCGAGTTGTGGTAAGCTCACATTGCCATACCCAACACCAAAACTTAACGTCAGTGGGACATTTTTATTATCTGAAATAAGTTCTCTTACTTCATCTAAAACATCAAACTTTGTCTGTTCAAGTTCATACAGGATTTCTTTACTTAGGATAGCTAAAAAACGCTCCTGAGATATCCGTTTTAAATAAATACCGTAACGGTTAGACCAATCATTTAATAATGACGTCACATCAGAATTAACATGACTTTTAGCTGTATCATCCATACCAGAAGTAATCTCTTCGTAATTATCTAAAAAGATGATACCTAACACTGTTTTCTCTTTTGAATAACGGGTCTGTATTTCAATTTGTTTCGTTCGATCAGAGAAGTATAGAAGTCGCTCTTCTTTTTTGATTGTCACAAGGAAGCTTTTATCTTCCACATCAATTGTAATATGGTCTTTTTCCTCTTTAATTGCTTGCAGTAATTGTTGATCAAACACATCTAATGCTTCACCAACTAACGTATCACCTTCACTGAAGCTATTCATAAAACGATTAGCCCACTCAATTTGATAGTTTTCACTATAGAGTAAAATGCCGATCGGCATTTCTAGTAAGGCCTCTTCGCCTACTTTCTTCACTCGGTGAGAAAGCGTCGATATATATTCTTCTTGTTCTTCTGTGATTTGATGTTCTTGCTTAATGGTATAGTAAAGCGCGAGCCCCAATAGAACGGTCATCAACAATCCTAAAGGCCATGCGATAAACCATGTAAATCCTAATAGCAAAAAAGATAAAACATAGTTTACTATAATATGCCTTTTCAGGTCTGGTTTAACCCACCATTTCTGCATCGTCTTCAACTCCTACTTATATGAGGATTGTCTGGTTATTTTAATCGTTTCCGCAACATAAAGCCTATATCAATTATACCTAAGATTCTAGTTACGTACAGACCTACAGGTAAAATTACCAGACCAATAACCATCAACACAATACCTAATACTTTTGATTGCTTCTTATAATTTAAGTAATAAAACATAAATGACAATCCTTGTAGAGAGAACAATAACCCAAACACAAGGAGCACGTTCATGAGAACAATCGTCATAAAAGCATCTGGACCGAAATCAATCAAGTCGAGAATGATGACCACTAAAAACAGCCAGATTGTCGCTTTAGGTAATTGGAAACGATAAAAAGGTGGAAAACGATACTTTTGATGATCAAGCGTATTTATCATCTTATAACTCAGAAACTGTAAAATAAGAGCAAATATAAGTGAGCCAACCAAGAGAATAGCTGGAAGTAAATCTAAGACGATCAACATTTGCTGTTCAATAGCAGCCAATGTATCTTCTGTTACCTCTAAACCAGTTGCTTCCATTAATTGTCCTGACTGTGCCAGTGACTCTTGAATTACGACACGGTATTCAGTCATGAGACTCACACCCATGAATGTCTCCACAACAAAAATGAGTAAGATAAATCCTATCATATATCCCATCGTACCTTGTGCCAACGTCTCATACGGATGTTTTTGTTTTCTAATCGCCTCTCCTACTAGGAGTCCGACAAGGATTGACAGTCCGGCAAGTGGTAAAGATATAATGAAAAGAGTAAAAGCGAAAATAGACGTACTAAGTAAGACAATGCCACTCATGATGAGTCCTCGTTTATAACCGTGCTTATACGTAAAGATTGTTAGTGGCACAGGCATTCCTGCGACAATGAATAAGGTAGCGCCTGGTGCGATAGATGCGAGTACGAGTAAGATAATAAATAATCCACCATACATCACCAAGTCCTTAATCCATTGATTTTGTTGTTCATTCATAAAGACACCTCGATATATTCATAGATTAACGACACGTAGTAATAGACTGATTTCTCTCGTGCTTGTAAATATACAGCACCTACTCAAGTATACCAAATTACGGTCGCTTTAAACAGTTTCCACAATGATTCTCTCACTTTTCTCTGGAGACGTCATGCTTAAATAATTATAACGATTCATGATTGAAAGCACAAATCTAAGCGGTTTTTTGACTATTGTCAAACTTTTTAGAAAAAAAACCTGTCGTTTTAACTGTTCCTTGTTATAATAGAAAAAAGTTATCCAAGAGACATTAGAGGGGGAAACATATGTTAAAGACAATTTGTTTTGACTTAGATGATACGTTACTATGGGACAAGAAAAGTATTCAAACCGCTTTTGATCGTACGTGCGAATCAGTAGCTAATATCGATGCTTCAGCACTTGAAGAAGCTGTTCGATCTGCTGCTCGCAAACTCTATCAATCCTATCCAACTTATGAACATACCCAAATGATTGGTATTAATCCATTTGAAGGCTTATGGGGGACATTTGACGACCCTGGTGAAGCTTTTCAACAAATGAAAACAACGATTCCAAACTATCAGTTTAACGCTTGGAAACAAGGCTTGCTCGCACTCAATATTGACGATGATGCACTTGCTAAGACTTTAAGTGAGCGATTTATTGTTGAACGTATGAAGCACCCCTTCACTTATGAAGAGACATTCGATGTCCTAGATGAATTAAGAGACGATTATACGTTACTCTTACTCACCAATGGTGCACCATCTCTACAACGCTTAAAACTTGATATCACAAAAGAAATTGCGCAACGCTTCAATCATGTTGTTATTTCAGGTGAATTTGGTCGCGGTAAACCTGATCCTGCTATCTTTGAATATGCCCTATCACTTGCAGACACAGATAAATCAGATGCGATTATGATTGGCGATAATTTAAATACCGATATTTTAGGATCAAACAGAATAGGTATGAAAAACATTTGGATTAACCATCATAACCAAACCGTAAAAGACATTCAACCCACTTATGAAGTTAAACGTTTAAAAGAAGTACTACCAATCATTAAACGTCTCTAAAATATATAGATTGTCTTTTTTACGGTAGTTTGGTAGGATAATCTAAACGGACAGAAACCTCCCTCACGCCTGTGAGGGATTTTCTTATGGCTCAGCAAACGGATTGTATTTGAGCTATCTATTTAACAACGCACAGAGACACATGTTGTTTTTAGGAGGGGTTTACGTGTATCATGCTGATACATTGAAAGAAAAAATGCACTTGTTTCTTAGAATTTTATGGCCCATCATGGTCACTCAAATTAGCTTGTCCATGATGAATTTAGTCGATACCATTATGGCTGGTCGTGTTGGAACAAATGACTTAGCAGGTGTGGCCATTGGTGCTAGTGTGTGGTCACCTGTATTTACTGGTATGAACGGTGTCACATTAGCTGTTACACCAATTATCGCCCATCATTTGGGTCGTAATGAACAAAATAAAATTCATAATACAGTCACTCAAGCTATTTATTTGGCCTTAATGATAGCTATTGCCATCATTATAGCAGGACTGTTTGTGGTATCTCCTATCTTGAATTTGATGGATTTAGATCCTAAAGTTCAGTATATCGCTGCTAATTATTTAGGTGGTCTTGCTTTTGGAGTGATTCCTTTATTTATTTCAAATGTACTGAGAAACTTTTATGACGGACAAGGTTTGACGCGCATTTCTATGTTCATTACTATCTTAGCTGTGCCTTTTAATATCTTTTTTAACTATAGTTTGATTTTTGGTAAATTTGGCTTCCCTGAACTTGGAGGTATTGGAGCCGGCTATGCGACAGGACTGACCTATTGGGTCATTCTAATTGCAAGTATTTTTATGTTGTTTAAGATTGAGAATATTAGACGGCACCGCGTCTTTATTGACTGGGTCAAACCGTCATTACTTTCTTTTAAAGAACAGTTAAAGATTGGTGTCCCTATCGGCTTGTCCATATTTTTTGAAGCGAGTATTTTTTCTGTCGTAACGTTGCTTATTGGCGCTATGTTTTCAACAGTTGTGATTGCTGCTAATCAAGTCGTCATCAGTTTTACAACATTAATCTTCATGATTCCACTCAGCTTATCGATGGCCCTTACCATCGTTGTTGGTTTTTCTGTTGGAGGCAAACGGCTTGATAACGCTAAACATTATGGCTTCCTTGGCGTTCTAAGCGGACTTGGAGTTCTATCGGTTACGGCTATATTTTTATATTTTAATAGAATGTCGATTGCTGGCTGGTATTCTAATGATACTGAGGTTATTCACTACGCTGGGAGCCTCTTTTTAATCGCCATCCTTTTTCAGCTATCTGATGGTGCGCAGGCGGGTTTACAGGGGGTCTTGCGCGGGTATAAAGATGTTAAAGTTCCTTTCTTTATCGCGTTTATTTCTTATTGGATATTAGGTATCCCTATTGGTTATTCTCTTGCTCGCTTTACTGACCTTGGACCATTTGGGCTATGGATTGGTATTTCGATAGGCTTAACTGGTGCTGCTATTGGTTTCCTTATCCGGCTGAAAATTATATATCGCAAACAAAAACAGGCCGTTTAATTCCTGTCTATTATAATCCTAGCTACCCTTAAATAATATAAGCCTGTTACATAGTGTTTTAGACTATATGTAACGGGCTTCCTTTATAAAAAGGTATCTACGCATAATGTATGCAATAGAATTCATTTGTATTTCTATTTACTTTAAAGGAGAAGGTTTGAATGAAAAAAATCAGTCTATACTTTATGATCATTCTCGGCTTATTATTAGTAGGGTGCAATCAAGCATCACCAAGTTTAAGAGGGACCTATCAAAGCGAGTGGACTCAAGATGGTTATATAATTCAGATGTCTTTTGATGCAAAAGATGAAACATTTGTTCAATATATCGATAATAGGGCTGTTGATCAAGGGACTTTTAGAAAAGAAGAAGCCAATACTTACCTCTTAGAAAGTGACGTGCAGAAGATTACCATTTCATTAGCAGACACAGATATTTTCGACATCACAATCCCTAACATGAATAGTGGCCAACCGATTCAATTAACGAATATAGATAAAACACCTCTAATTTTCGGGACCGATTTTGATGATGTTGAACAGTATAAAGATCTACTCACTGACTAACTTCCTTTCCACTGATTTCAGTTGACATCTATCAACAATCTTTTAAAAACGTATAGAAAACATATTGAACTACCCCACCTAGTGCTCAAGCACTTAGGGAAGGTGTCTTCTCACTGTAAAATGACAAAAAACCTATGCTATTATACTTACTTATTTAAGTAAGCGTAACAAGCATAGGTTTTAATTGTAGTAATTATTCTGCAACGTATGGTAATAATGCCATTTGACGTGCACGTTTGATTGCAGCTGTCAACTTACGTTGATACTTAGCTGAAGTTCCTGTAACACGACGTGGAAGAATCTTACCACGTTCTGATACAAAGCGTTTTAGTAATTCAACGTCTTTGTAATCGATGTGTGTAATTCCGTTTGCTGTGAAATAACAAACCTTACGACGTTTTGAACGTCCACCGCGACGAGGTGCCATGTGAAATCCCCCTTTACTTAATTAGAATGGTAAATCATCGTCTGATATATCAATAGGTTCCATACTGTCGTTTGGAGAACCTGTTGGTTGACTGTATTGATTATTACTTGGCGCTTGCTGTTGGTTCTGGTACTGATTGTCTTGATAGCTTCCAGACCCTTGTCCGCCACCTTGTGATTGATTACTTTTCGAGTTTCTAGACTCTAAAAACTGAACAGAATCAGCCACGATTTCTGTCACATATACACGTTGTCCATCTTGGTTGTCATATGAACGTGTTTGAATACGACCATCTACGCCGATAAGAGAACCCTTACCCATGTAGTTTGCTAAATTCTCAGCTGGTTTTCTCCAAATAACACAGTTAATAAAATCTGCTTCACGTTCGCCTTGTTGATTAGAAAACGGTCTGTTAACAGCAATAGTGAAATTAGCTACTGCTACTCCACTTGCAGTATAGCGTAAGTCTGGATCCTTCGTTAACCTGCCGACAAGTACGACACGATTTAACATGAGAACCCCTCCTTATTAGTCTTCTAAGCGAATAGCCATGTGACGAATAATATCGTCAGAGAACTTAGCTAGACGATCGAATTCTTTTGTAGCTGCTTCTTCACCTGTATAATTTACAAGTACGTAGTAGCCATCACGGAAATCGTTGATTTCATAAGCAAGACGTTTCTTGCCCATTTCTTCAGCTTTCACATCTTCCGCTCCATTTTCAGCAAGGATTGTGTTGAAACGCTCAACTACAGCTTTTTTAGCTTCGTCCTCAATGTTTGGGCGGATGATGTACATGATTTCATACTTTCTCATCCGTATACACCTCCTTTTGGTCTTAACGGCTCTTTAGTTTGCTAAAGAGCAAGGAGTAATAATTTTTCATTACTCACAATCAAGTATTATACCAAACAAAACATGAAGTATCAAGGTTAATCGTTAATCTTCTCGATTTTTCTTAATATCAAGACGTCTTAAACGTTAAAACGGAAGTGAATAACATCGCCATCTTTAACGATGTATTCTTTCCCTTCCAAACGTACTTTCCCACGTTCTTTAGCTACAGACATAGAGCCTGCATCCACAAGGTCATCATAAGATACTGTTTCAGCACGAATAAATCCACGCTCAAAATCAGTATGAATAATGCCTGCGGCTTGTGGTGCTTTAATACCTTTAACAAAAGTCCAAGCTCTTACTTCTTGCTCACCTGCAGTAAAGTAAGTCGCCAAACCGAGTAATGAATACGTTGCCTTAATCAATTGGTCTAAACCAGACTCAGGAATACCTAACTCTTCAAGGAACATGTCCTTTTCCTCGCCGTCTAACTCTGCAATTTCCGATTCAACTTTAGCACTGATAATAATGACTTCCGCTGCATCAGTTTCAGCAAAGGCTTTTACTTTTGCTACATACGGATTTTGATCCGCATCAAGTAATTCATCTTCTCCGACATTTGCAACATAAAGTATCGGCTTTTGTGTTAGTAAATGAAGGCCTTTTACCGTCTTTAATTGTTCATCTGTGAACTCTACTGATCGCGCTGGTTTTTCGTTTTCAAATGCATCTTTTAACTTAGATAGAATATCAAATTCAACTAGCGCCTCTTTGTCTTTTTGACGCGCCAGTTTTTCTACACGTTGGAAGCGTTTAGTGACTGTTTCTAAGTCTGCTAGAATTAATTCCAAGTTAATCGTTTCTATATCAGATATCGGGTCTACAGTACCTGAGACGTGGGTAATGTTTTCATCTTCAAAACAACGGACCACGTGACAAATAGCATCTACTTGACGAATGTGCGAAAGGAATTGATTACCTAATCCTTCACCCTTGCTTGCACCCTTTACAATGCCTGCTATATCTGTAAATTCAAAAGCTGTTGGGACCGTCTTTTTCGGTTTAACGAGCTCTGTTAATTTATCTAAGCGTTCATCTGGTACTTCTACAATCCCTACATTAGGATCAATTGTACAGAAAGGATAATTCGCCGATTCTGCACCCGCTTGTGTTATTGCGTTAAATAAGGTTGATTTACCCACGTTAGGTAACCCAACAATACCTGCTGTTAATGCCATATTTCTTTTCCACTCCTTAAGGTTTACCGCTACAAGTAACGTTACTTTTCAATTATAGTAAGCACATGTTTAAAACGCAAGTTAGGGTATTCACTAAAACTCATGTTTTAGACGTGCTTTTTTAATGCTTTATTTAATTCTCTAGAAAAAATCTTTGTATTTAGCCTAATCAATGCTATTTCAGTAATTCATTCAATTTATTATCTGTATTGATGCTAACCTTCACAAACTTAATAGATCATTCGTCGAAATAACATAACTTGTTTCACGTGAAACATTTCCTAAGTCGTTAAGCTTCTTCAGCTGATACCAAGACTTTTTTTAGTTTTGATTCGAATTTGCGACGCGGAATCATGACGCTGTGGTCACAACCTGTACATTTGATTCGGATATCCATACCTAAACGAATGATTTGCCAACGATTCTCACCGCATGGATGTGGCTTCTTCATCTCAACAATATCATGCAATTTATAAGCTGATTTTTCCACACACTACGCCCCCTTTTCACTTTTTCTATTCTACCACTAGATTGACCCATTATGCTAGTTATATTATCACACACACTTGTCCCTCGTTAAAGATATAACACTTCTCCATTTATTTTTAGAAAAACACGTGCGTTATTGCAAGTAGACCTGTTACAATCACTAAAGCAGGAATAAGGTTAGCAATACGTATTTTCGTAATTCCCAACATATTTAAACCAATTGCAGTAATCATCAATCCCCCTGTTGCTGTTACATCAATGATCCACAGGTCTAAAAATGCCTCAGGTACATAACGGTAGATGAATACCGCTAATAATGCAAGACTACCTTGGTATATAACCACGGGAAAAACAGATAAACCAACACCTACACCTAAGGTTGTTGTTAAAATCATCGATGTAAAACCATCTAAAATAGATTTAGTGTAAAGAATACTATGATCATATCTTAGACCACTATCAAGCGCTCCTACAATCCCCATAGCACCAATAACAAAAATTAAGCTTGCCGTGATAAACCCTTGAGATATCCTCTGGTCTACTGATTTCTTACTAATAATAGTCCCTACCTTGTCACCAATCTGATTTAAGCGTTCTTCTAACTTTAATGCTTCACCGAGTATTCCACCAAACATTAAACTTAATATCACCACAATCAACTGATTCACTTCAAAGGCCATTTGAAGTCCTATTAAAATAACGGCTAAACCAACAGCGTTTAATGCCGTTTCTTTGTATTTCTCATCTATCTTTTGTAAAAACAATCCTATCGCAGTCCCTATGATAATCATTAATCCATTCACTAATGTTCCTGTTAAAGCCATATCCAACCTACTTTCTTAATCAAATGTTTCACGTGAAACAATGCGTAAAGAAAATGCCTAACCTACCATAGTCGTAAGTTAGACATTGAGCTTAATTCTGCAATAAATCAATAATACGTTGTAAATCTTTAGTACTGTAGTACTCTATCTCAATTTTACCTTTTTTCTTACCTTGGTTGATTTTCACGCTTGTACCAAAGTGTTGTTGTAACATATGTTCTTGTTCTGTGAGGAAAATATCTTTTTTAGGTTTTTGCTTAGTTTTAGTTTCTTTTTCTTGATTTAATGATTGGATTAATTGCTCTACTTGACGAACATTTAACTTTTCAGTCGTAATCTTCTTCACTACCTTATCAAGTAAGGCCTTATCCTTTAACCCTAATAACGTACGCCCATGCCCCATCGACAGTTCACCATTATTAATCATCGCCGTTACTTGAGCGGGTAGTTGTAGTAACCGTACGAGGTTTGCAATATGCGGCCGACTTTTCCCTAGTTTTTGAGCTAAATCTTCCTGCGTTAAGCTGTGGGACTTCATCAAGTTTACATATGCCTGCGCTTCTTCTATCGGTGTTAAGTTTTCACGCTGTAAGTTTTCAAGTAAAGCAAGTTCCATCATGCGTTGGTCATCCATTTCTTTCACGATAACCGGTACCGTCTTAAGTCCCGCCTCTTTCGCGGCACGATAGCGCCTTTCACCTGCAATAATTTCAAATCCTTTAACGGACTCTCTTACTAAGAGTGGTTGAATGATGCCATATGTTAAAATAGATTGCTTTAATTCTTCAATTGCTTCTACCTGAAATGTTTTTCTCGGTTGATATGGATTCGGACGACATCTCGATAGCTCCACTTCCGCCACTTGAGCATCACGGACCACTTCATTTTCATTTAGTTCTGGAAAGAACGCATTAATGCCTTTACCTAGACCTCTAGCCATTTGACATCACTTCCTTCGCTAATTCAAGATACACTTCCGCTCCACGTGACTTTGGATCATAAGTAATAATCGGTTGTCCGTGACTAGGCGCTTCACCTAAGCGAACATTGCGGGGAATAATGGTTTGATACACTTTGTCTTGGAAATATTTCTTTACTTCCTCAATGACCTGTAAACCTAAATTCGTTCGCGCATCAAGCATTGTGAGAAGAACACCTTCTATTTGAAGCGACTTGTTTAAGTGCTTTTGCACAAGCCTTACAGTATTAAGTAGCTGGCTCAGTCCTTCAAGCGCATAATATTCACATTGCACTGGAATAATGACACTATCAGATGCAGTTAGAGCATTTAATGTCAATAACCCTAGTGATGGCGGACAATCAATAATAATATAATCATAATGAGAAACAACAGAAGCTAGTGCTTTTTTTAACCTTGCTTCTCTTGAGATCGTTGGTACTAACTCAATTTCTGCACCTGCTAATTGAATCGTTGCTGGCACAATATCTAGATTTTCTACGTTTGTAGAGATAACGACATCCTTTGCTTCTAAGTCTTCAACTAAGACGTCATATATACATTGATCAACGTCTGCTTTATTTATGCCTAGCCCACTTGTAGCGTTACCTTGTGGGTCTATATCGACAAGGAGTGTCTTGTGGCCATAATAAGCTAAACACGCGCTTAGATTAACGGATGATGTGGTTTTCCCTACGCCGCCTTTTTGGTTGGCAACGGCGATTACTTTTCCCATGGTAACACTCACCTCAAATTTAAGAACTTCTTTTCTATTCTATCACTATTTTTAAAATTATACAGTCAAAAAAACATATATAAACATATTAAGTCAAATTTCTTATAATCTAAGTTAGCAAATGCAGGACAAAATACATTTACTAGCTAATATTTCTTAAAAAAGCCCTCAAAGACCCTAACCAAAGTTTTAATCGAGACTGTTACCAATCATATTTATACGTCTTTTACTGATATACCCAATCGAAAACTTGAATCGGTTTAATTCTCGACGTATCATAACATTTGCTTATAGAGAAAAACGACAATCCTAGTGATTGCCGTTTCGTTACTACTCATGCTATATATCAAGCATTCTTTTTAGGGATTTTTATCGTGATTTGGTAATAATCATCAAGATCTTGCTCATCTGTTTCTAGATTAACACCTGTATCAGAGACCATCGTCAATGATTGTCTAATCGTATTCATAGCAATCCTGACGTCTTTACTAACACCCTTAAATTGCGGCCTTTTAGGTTTTTGTTTCGGTTCAAGAACAAGCTTAATCCGTTCTTCTGTCTGTTTAACATTGAGGCCTTTTTCAATGATTTCAGCTAGAACTTTGTTGATTTGATCCTCATCTTTTAACCGAATCAGTGCTCGCGCATGACGTTCTGTAATCTGTTTGTCTGTAATCGCTTGATGAACAGTTTTAGGAAGCTTCAGTAAGCGCAGTTTATTTGCAATCGTTGATTGGCTCTTACCAAGACGCTGAGCTAAAGCTTCTTGTGTGAGGCCGTGTAAATCAAGTAAACGTTGATATGCTTGTGCTTCTTCAATGACTGTAAGTTCTTCTCGTTGAAGGTTTTCAATTAGAGCGACTGAAGCTGTTTCTTTATCATTCATCTCTCTTATTATTGCCGGGATTGTCTCCCACTGTAATGAACTTACTGCTCTAAAGCGTCGTTCACCGGCAATGATTTCATATCTTTTTTTGTCATCATCGATCGTTCTTACGACAATCGGTTGGATCATACCATGGGTATGAATTGTCTGGGCTAACTCTGCAATCTTTTCTTCGTTGAAGATTGAACGCGGTTGATAACGGTTCGGAGTAATTTCTGCTAGTGGAAGTTGCATCACTTCATCCGGATTAATTGTCTCATCAATGACAGCTTCGATTGTTTCGACCTCTTCTTCCTTTATTTGCTCTTTTTCACCCATACCAAATATGCGACCAAATGGAGGTAACATACTATACACCACCTTTTCTTCCGTCTTACCGTTTCTATTATTAAAAAGAATGTTTCACGTGAAACATTTAATGCTGTTACTACTTTTTATCTTCTGCTCTTTGTCCATACCTCTACCATTCTATCATATATTCTGATAAAAATATGCGCTAAACATTGAAAAAGTATCGAATATCTTTTTACTAGATGACAAAATCCCCATTATGATAATGGGGATTTATTTGGTGTTCCTGGTTTTCTTGGATATTGTTTCGGCGTCTGACGACGTTTTAAAATTCTTACGATATTCCGTTCACCCTGGTCTTCTGGTAAATCAAAGGTGAAAATACTATCAAGCTCACCGCCAAGTAATTCAATCGCATTTTTTGCTTCTTTCAATTCTACTTCTGCATTTGGCCCTTTCATCGCAATAAACTGACCACCTGTTTTTACTAACGGCAAACAGAGTTCACTAAGAACCGATGTTTTTGCCACAGCTCTTGCCAGAACTAGGTCAAAACTATGTCTAAACTGCTTATTACGTCCAAATAATTCGGCTCGATCATGATAAAATGCAACATCTGTTAATTCTAACTCTGCTGCTAAATGGTTTAAAAAAGTAATGCGTTTTTTTAAAGAATCAACAATGGTCACTTTTAATTGTGGGAAACAAATTTTAAGGGGCAAACTTGGAAAACCTGCCCCTGCACCCACATCACAAACAGTTAACGGCTCTTTAAAATCAACATAAAAACTTGCGGTTATCGAATCATAAAAGTGTTTTAAATAAACTTCTGTTTCTTCCGTAATCGCTGTTAAATTAATTTTTTCGTTCCATTCAACCAACGTTTTAAAGTAAATATCAAATTGCTTTATTTGGTGATGAGACAATTCAATGCCTTCCGCTTTTAATCGTGCAACAAATTCCTCTATAGTCATAAAACGTTCCTTTCTAAAATGTCATTAGACATGTCGTTAACTTAGCGATCTTCGTCAGACAAACGTTTAATCTGACCTTGTTCAATATAAACAAGCAAGATTGATATATCCGCTGGATTAACACCAGAAATACGAGATGCTTGTCCCATTGATAATGGCCGTACTTTTTCAAGTTTTTGGCGTGCTTCTGTCGCGAGACTACTGATTGCTTTATAATCGATATCTTCTGGAATGACTTTGTTCTCCATTTTTTTCATTCGGTCAACTTGTTGACGTGATTTCGTGATATAACCCTCATACTTCACTTGAATTTCAACTTGCTCTTTTACTTCAAAGTCTAGTGGACTCTCTTCTTCTAATACCCGCTCAATCACATCATACGTCACTTTAGGACGGCGCATCAGCTCTAAGGCCTTTAATGGTTCCCTTAAGTCAGTTTCCCCAATATCAGCAAGAATCTGATTAAGTTTCTCACTTGGCTTAACGACGATTTTACTCAGTCGTTTTTTCTCAGCTTCAATAGCAACTACTTTCGCTTCAAATGCCTGATAGCGTTCCTCAGAAATTAAACCTAAGTCATAACCAATTTTCGTTAGACGTAAATCCGCATTATCATGACGTAATAGCAAGCGATATTCTGCTCGTGAAGTAAGAAGACGATAAGGCTCATTTGTACCCTTTGTTACAAGATCATCAATTAAGACACCAATATATCCTTGTGAACGGTCTAAAATAAGCGTGTCTAGATCTAAAGCATGAGCCGCAGCATTAATGCCCGCCATTAAACCTTGACCTGCTGCTTCTTCATAACCTGATGTCCCGTTGATTTGACCTGCAGTATATAACCCAGAAATATTTTTAACTTCTAAAGTTGGCCATAATTGGGTCGGGACGACCGCATCATATTCAATCGCATAACCTGAACGCATGATTTCAGCTTCTTCTAAGCCTGGAATTGAACGTAACATTTTATGTTGAACAAATTCTGGTAATGAAGTGGAAAATCCTTGGACATAAACTTCTTCTGTCTCTCTTCCCTCTGGCTCTAAAAAGATTTGGTGACGTGGTTTATCATGAAATCGCACCACCTTATCTTCAATTGATGGGCAATAACGAGGCCCTGTACCTTTAATCATACCTGAATACATCGCTGAAAGACCGAGATTGTCATTAATAATCTCATGGGTTTCTTCTGTCGTATACGTCAACCAACAAGGAATTTGATCTGAGATTTCTTCCGTTGTTTCATAAGAGAAATGCCGTGGATTCTCATCTCCAGGCTGAATTTCTGTTTTACTGTAATCAATCGAACGTGAATTGACTCGAGGTGGCGTACCTGTTTTAAACCGGACAATTTCAAAACCAAGTGACTCAAGATTTTCTGCCAACTTAATCGATGCCCGTTGATTATTTGGTCCAGATTCATATGACACATCGCCGATAATAACACGGCCTCGCATAAAGGTGCCCGTTGTAATGATGACTGACTTTGCATAAAAAGCTGCCTTTGTCTCTGTGACAACCCCTTTGATCACACCATCTTCTACAAGTAACTCTTCCACCATCGCTTGACGTAAAGTTAAATTATCTAACTGTTCTAATTGATATTTCATTTCTTGAATATAAAGCGGCTTATCTGCTTGTGCTCTTAAAGCACGAACGGCAGGACCTTTCCCAGTATTCAACATCCTCATTTGAATGTATGTTTTATCAATCACTTTCCCCATTAATCCACCTAAGGCATCGATTTCTCGAACAACAACGCCTTTGGCTGGTCCACCAATCGATGGATTACACGGCATAAAAGCAACCATATCTAAATTTAATGACAACATTAAAGTCTTTGCCCCACGTTTAACAGCAGCATGTGCTGCTTCTACCCCTGCGTGTCCGGCACCTACAACAATAACGTCATAATGACCTGCATCATACATGTTTATCTTTATCCCCTTTGTTTTATTACTTTCCTAAACAGAATTGTGAAAATAGCTGATCAATTAAACTATCTTGAACGGTATCACCAATAATTTCTCCGAGTAGTTCCCAAGCGCGTGTCACATCTATTTGAATCAAATCAAGTGGCATCTCACTCTCAATCGCAAAAGTCGCTTCAACTAGGCTTTGTTTTGCTTGATTAAGCAGTTGAATATGACGCGCATTTGATACATACGATAAATCACTGGATTCAATGCCTCCCGTAAAGAACGTGTCAGCAATTGCTTCTTCTAATTGATCAATACCTTCCTCCTCAATCAGAGAGGTTGTGACTACTGGTTTTCCATCAATCAGGCGCTTGACCTCATCATGGTCAAGTGTGGCATCTAAATCTGTCTTATTGATCAATACAATAACTTCCATATCTTGAACAATTTCTAATAGCTGACGATCCTCATCTGTCAGAGGTTCATTATTATTAAGGACAAGTAAAATTAAATCCGCTTCATTTAATACTTGACGCGAGCGTTCAACACCAATTTTTTCAACCAAATCCTCTGTTTCTCTAATACCTGCTGTGTCTACAAGACGCAAAGGCACGCCACGCACATTCACATACTCTTCAATGATATCACGTGTCGTCCCTGGAATATCAGTGACAATTGCCTTATTTTCTTGAACGAGTGCATTTAAAAGTGACGATTTCCCTACATTTGGTCGCCCAATAATCGCCGTTGAAATGCCTTCACGTAAAATCTTACCTTGTCTTGCCATTGCAAGTAATTTAGTAATTTCTTCTGAGACGAGCGTAATCCGTTCATTTAATAAGTTGAGCGTCATTTCTTCTACATCATCGTACTCTGGATAATCGATATTAACTTCAACATGCGCGACCGTTTCAATAAGTTGTTGACGTAATCGCGTAATGAATTTCGATAATTTACCATCTAATTGTCTAACCGCTACATGCATCGCTTTATCCGTCTTCGCACGGATCAGGTCCATGACCGCTTCTGCCTGTGATAAATCAATTCGGCCATTAAGGAAAGCTCGTTTGGTGAACTCACCTGGTTCCGCTAGTCGCGCCCCGTGATAAAGCGCAAGTGTTAATAAACGGTTAACAGAAGCTAATCCACCATGACAGTTAATCTCAACGACATCTTCACGGGTAAATGTCCTTGGACCCCGCATGACACTTACCATCACTTCTTCTATCATTTCTTCTGTTTCTGGTTCGACAATTCGGCCATAATGAATCGTATGACTATCAACTACCGTTAAGTCTTTTCCTCGATACATTTTATTCGCAATCGCTAAAGCTTTGTCCCCGCTTAAGCGAACAATCGCAATGGCTCCTTCACCTAATGGCGTTGATATTGCCGCAATTGTATCTAATTCCATCATTTTTTACACCCCACTACATATATTTTCTTCATCTATTTTAATCTAACTCATTATGTCTTAATCAATACTTATCACTAACTAATTAGAATATCATAAAAAAGAATAAAATAATAGCCATACACTTATCCACTGTGGATAAGTGTATGGCTATTTCAGCACCTGTTATACACAGGGTGTTTTTCATTTATCTTTAGGGTGTTATTCACAGATAGATCCTTCGCAAATTTATACCCACATTTACTTGATGATTTCACATGATACATCGCTTTATCCGCTTGTTGAATCAACTCCTCTAACGTATCGCCATTGGTTGGATAATGGCTAATACCAATCGATGGAGAGGTAAATACCGTCGTCTCTTTTATTATAACTGGTGTTTCAACAACATTAACCAATTGTTGTGCTAACTGTTGCATCACATCTTCTGATGACGCATGAACAATGAAGGTAAACTCATCTCCTCCTAATCGCGCAATGACAGCATCTTGGTCGTAAGATTTAATGGTCAGTTTTAATCTTTGAGCAATATCAATGAGTAACCTGTCACCTATATGATGACCTAGTGTATCATTGATTGCCTTAAAGTTATCTAAATCTAGAAAACCGATATAAAAAGGGCGCTCTCGATGATTTAATAACCCGTGGTTTAAGTCATAGTGAAATGCACTTCGATTTTTTAATCCTGTTAAACTATCATAATATGCTAGTTTTTTAACTTGCTTTTGTTCTTTAATTTCCGCTGTTATATCCTTACCAATACCAAACATCCCTGTAAAAATCTCCTCAACTAAAATTGGGATGACCGTTAGTTGAATGATTCGATGATCAGCGGCTGATTCAAGTTGACACTGATAACGTTTCGTTTCTCCTTGATAGAGTTTTAGTTTGTCCGCAATGAGTTGATCACGGTCTGAGTTTTTAAGGACTACTAGACTATAAGTCCCAATCAGCTCCTCTTTGGATCGTTTAAACCATTGACATGTCACATCATTGACGCTAGTAAAATAACCTTCTGAATCAATAGAAAACACCGCGTCTGGATGGTAATGAAACAGTGATTTATAACGCTGTTCACTGATAGCTAAATCAATGGTCTTTTTTTCATATGCTTGTACAAGATAATGGTTTTCTAGTATTACAAATATTTGACGGGCAACAACTAAGATAAATGTTACCATTGCCCCCATCAATAATACTGTATCTTTTCTTTCATCAATCACTAATAATATAAGGAGAAGAAAAACATTCACATAAGGTAAAATATAATGACGAATCCGCTTTTTACGGTATGTATCCGTAGCACGTGTATAAACATCGTCCCTATAGTAAAAACTTCCGGCAATTAGCATAACCGCAAGACTAAATAACGGATCGATCCAACTCCCTGAGTCATAGCTATAGTGAATCATCATATATAAGTAACTGACATCCGCTATAATTTGAATAGCTACACCAATTAATAATAGCCTTAGCGCTTTATTTAAATGGAGGTAGGAAGAAACATAATAGATCATCAAAAGACCAAACAGCAATAAGACATCACCTACTGGATAAATAACAGATACAATAATTTCAAATAAACGTATTTCCCCATCAAAAACAAGGGGTTCAATTAAAAAATACCACGCAAGACTAATCAACACCACCATAATCATTGATAAATCCAAGAGAAACTTAATCAAACTATATTTTCTATCTGGGTGAACAACCTTATAGCCAACAGCCATCAAATAACCAAAAAGCTGAAGCAAATAAAATACATCATGTAGCCCTGGATAAGGCACGTTAATTTTGAAGATAGATTCATAGGTAAACCAAATGATCTCTGCAATTAAAATACTCCCTGTTCCAAATAACAACCAACACCATAACGCTCGGTCTGATGTTGTTAATTTAATCGATGGAACGAGCCATAAAAAAGCAACGACTATACTAATAATAGAAAAAATATTACTACCAAATGTTCGCAGGACGTAATGATCAGCAAACAAGGATACCCATAAAAAATATAGGGTTGTAAGTCCTAGACTAATAACTAGAATATCATGTCTTTTTGAAAGTTGTGGCATAGAAAGTGTCCCCATTCAACTTAATAATTTATGTAGAAGCTACCATTTAGTCCTTAACAATACTAAAAATACTAAATAATAATTGTAAGTATATTTATTATACACAGCTTAATAGACTTATGCATGTCAGCACCTATAATACGTAGACTATTTTAGAAATCATATCGTTACGTTTATAACGTAGGACGCTAGTATATAATAGATGGACTAGATAAGGAAATCGATAAAGATCTATACTCGCTCATAAAAGTAGGACTATTTTTTAACACTATTCTTAAAAGCTTGACAATTGATAGGTAATTACGGAATTTTTAAGGATACAGACTTATGACTTGCATTTTATGCTATAATCGGGCAGGATTAAATTTGTACAAAAACTATACATTTCGGAGGAACATTTATGTCATACAAAAAAATAGCTTTATGGAAAAGTATTAAAACCCATGCAATTCTTATTTTAGTAACGGTGTTACTTATTAATACCACACTATCAACTTTTATGTTGTATTTAATTGAAATGACGGGGATTAATTTAGGTATTGTCGGTACCTTCTTATCAAGTTTTATGAATATCATTTTAGCGACCATTCTCATTGCCGTTTTTTTGAACTATTACATTATTCGCCCTATTCAACACATGGAAAAAAAGATTTATCAATTTGAACAAGGTGATCAAACCGTAAGGATTCATTCAAAGAATTTTAATGAAATTGGTCGCTTGGCTGATCGTCTTAATCACTTATTTAACACGATTAATCAAGCTGAACAACAAAAGCAAAGAGAAATCAATGGTATTGAAACAAAAACAGCGACTCTTGCTTCTGACCTTGATACACTAACAACAAATATTGAATCACTCGGCAAATCCTTCGATAAAGTATCTACGACAACAACTGATCAACTGAGTACATTCGAAGAAACCACAGCACTGACTGACGAAATGAAACAGCATTTTGCACATATTACTGATACATTATTAGCAGTAAATACTGATTTTCAACAGATGAAAACTCAAACAACTAAAGGGAGTAAACAAGTGACGGCTTCTTCTAGCGCTATGCGCCGCATTGCGAAAGAAGCAAGTGAAACAAAAGTTCTTGTACATACGTTGACAGCTGAAATTGAAAGGATTCAAGATATCGTTGAACTGATTAATGATATTGCTGAACAAACGAATTTACTTGCACTTAATGCCTCGATCGAAGCGGCACGTGCTGGTGAACACGGAAAAGGGTTTACCATTGTTGCTGACGAAGTTAGAAAACTGGCAGAGCGTTCGGTTGATGCAACATCCAGTGTCAATGATACAGTTCAAAGTATCTTAGCGAATGTCCATGCCTTTACAGAAAAAACTGATCAACAAGCAAATACAATTGATGATGAATCAGAAAAAATATTAGCAATTAATAAAGAATTTTCGTATTTTACTGATCACATCCAAAAAACTGTGACAACAATCCATGATGTTGCCCAAAAAGCAACAACCATTCAATCATCTAGCCAAGAAATCGCGACCGCAATGACGGACGCTACACATAAATCTGAAGAAACAACAACTGATATTTTAAACACACAAGATCAATTAATTGATGAGATAACAGCTTTAAAAACCATTCGAGAAGATATCTTTAAACTAAAAGAGCTCTTTCAAACAGAAGCATTACTGGATGATTAATTCCATACCTCCACATGGGTCTAAACGACAAATGTGGAGGTTTTTTAATTAAGAAGTATAAAAAAAGGGTATATAGAAGAAATAATACGTTTGAGGGGGAATGTTCGATGAAATACGCAAAAATCATTACTTGGCTTGGCTTACTGGCTATGTCCGCTGGTTTACTAAATGGCTTCATCAATGGTGACTTTTTCATAGATGGCGCAGCACTTTTTGAAAATCCATGGGGAGTTATGTCACTGATTGACTTATATGTTGGATTTGTACTATTTTCTTTATGGATTGTTTACCGAGAATCATCAAAAATTTCCATATTTATCTGGGTCTTAGCTATGATGATTCTTGGCTTTTTTACCGCCTGTATTTATATTTTAATTGCGCTCTATACATCAGATGGTGACTGGGATTATATCTTTCATGGTAAGAAAGGAAAGATATCATGAATCGCCTACAAGAATGGAAAGAGCAGCTACAACTAGTCTTTGAAAAGAAAACGATTGATGCGCTGATTCCACCTGTTCTCTTTTTTCTAATAATCCAGTGGTTTACACTCGAAGTAGCAAGTATTATAACTTTTATTTATTTAATTGGTTTAATCATTTATCGAAAAATAAAAAAAGACACTGGAAAATATGCCTTTGTTGGGGTTATTGGTGTCATTATTTCCATTGGACTGAGTTTACTTTCTGGTGATGCGATTAACTTTTATTTACCGAGCCTTATTTCAACAGGTTTTATCGTCCTTGTCTGTTTTGTCTCACTGTTAGTTAAACGTCCCATTGCAGCTCTATTAAGCCACTTAACTCGAGGTTGGCCTCTTGAATGGTACAAGCGAGATGATATCTCTCCTGCTTATCAGTACGCAACAATCATTTGGGGGACTTACTTTTTGTTTCGTTTAATTTTACAAGGCTACTTATATTTTACCAATCAGTTCTCCAACTATTTCTTCTTCAATACTGTCCTTGGTACACCCATGACGATTATGATGTTAATTGGCAGCTATGTTGTCGGTGTTAAGACATTAAGAAACCGACAAGGTCCGAGTGTAGAAGAGTTTGAACAAGGAAAGGCACCGCCTTTTGAAGGACAGCAACGTGGATTTTAAAGTAAGAGATCTCAACGTCGCTCATCGGTTAGGCTTCATACGCCCTTTATATGTTGGCTAAGTTAGTAAAATTTACAACTATTCTACGAAAATTAAAACAGGCAGGATGTCACCTTTATAGCGACATCCTGCCTGTAGTTTTGAGTATATTTCAACTCGATAAATTTCAGCTTATTTTTTTACTGGCTTAATCACAACGTGGCGATTAGGCTCTTGACCATCTGAAAAAGTTTCAACACCTGGTAGTTGTTGAAGCGCACTATGAATGACCTTACGTTCATAAGATGGCATTGGTTCTAATGTAACTGATTTTTTTGTTTTTATTGCTTTATCTGCAAGACGCGTCGCTAATTGCTCTAATGTAGCCTTGCGACGTGAGCGATACTCTTCAGCATCAACAACCACACGATAGCGTATTGCTGATTGGCGATTTAACATAACCTGTACAATATGTTGTAAAGCATTTAATGTTTGGCCGCGTTTGCCGATAATCATCGCAATTTTCTCACCAGATAACTCAAATGTAACGGATTGATTTTCTAACGTTGTCGTGACAACAACATCAGCAGAAAAAGCTTGTGCAATCTCTTTTAAGTAAAGCGCGGCTTGTTCAATTGGATTCTCTTTGACTGTCACTTTGACAATCGCACGTTTTGATCCAAACAAGCCTAACATCCCTTTTTTACCTTCTTCAATAACTTCAATATCAACTTGGTCCTCTGAGGTGTTAAGTTGCACTAACGCTGATTGGACCGCATCTTTGACTGTTTGTCCAGAAGCAGTTACCTGTTTCACTAGTTATTTCCTCCCGAAGTTTGCTGGAATTTAAATGGCTTACGAATAAAAATCGTTTGCAGTACCATAAAGACGTTACCAACAACCCAGTATAAAGCAAGGGCAGCTGGGAAGAACATTGACATAACACCAATCATGATTGGCATCATGTAAAGCATCATCGTCATTTGTGGGTTCCCTGCATTTTGCGTCATATTTGTGCCTGCCATCGTTAACTTTTGTTGTAAGAACGTTGCACCTGCTGCGACAATAGGTAAAATGAAAAATGGATCAGGCTGTGATAACTCAAACCATAAGAAACTTCCATCTTGTAAACCTGGTGTCCGCATAATCGCATGGTATAATCCAATTAAAATCGGCATTTGAACGAGCATCGGTAAACACCCTGCCATTGGATTAACATTGTACTCTTTAAATAACTTCATTGTTTCTTCTTGTAATTTTTGTTGTGTTTGCGCATCTTTTGAGCTGTATTTTTCTTTGATTTTATTTAACTCAGGTTGTACTTCTTGCATCGCTTTTGAGCTTTTTAATTGTTTCACGTTAAGTGGAACGAGAACTAAACGAATAACAAGGGTTACAACGACAATCGCCCAACCAAAACTACCACTAAATAAATTCGCAGTTGATGTAATAAGCCAAGATAACGGATAGACAAAATATTCATCCCAAATCCCATTACTTTCTGCGGTAATTGGTGCGTTAATATCTCCACACCCTGACAATAATAAAACTAAACCAATTAAGGCCACTAACAAAAAGACCTTTTTACGCATGTTCTTCCTCCTTAACATATATTCATTCATATATGTGAAACTCATAAGTTATTTTATCATTATCTTTACGGGAATACTAGAAAAAGCCCAAGCTTTTTAAAAAACTCCCATATAAACAGACAAAAGCCTCTACATGTATCATATCCATCACATAAATTGTTGATGATCGTTCAATTAGAATCATGTGATACGTTCTTGTTTGTCACCTGCTTAAAAAGTTTTGATTTAAACAATACATGAGTCAGACTTTTCTTCATCTCATGAAAATTCAAATCTTTCGTCGGTACACGCGCAATAATCACAAAATCATACGCTTGTTTCACGTCTTGGTCCAGTTCATGAAACGCTTGTCTTAAGTAACGTTTGATGCGATTTCTTACAACCGCATTACCAACTTTTTTAGAAACAGATAGCCCAATACGGAAATGTGTTTGATCTTGTTTAGGTAAGTAATAGAGAACGAGCTGACGATTGGCAAACGACGTCCCTCTTTTAAATACTTGTTGAAAATCATCATTTGATTTCAGTCGATATGCTTTCTTCATCTTCTTCTCCCCCTATCTGCTTACCGGTCATATATCAATTCAATGAGACAGCTGACTGCTCCCACAGCTAAAGCAGTGGATTTCCTTCGACGAAATTCTGGGATAAATATAATTAAACTGCCCCAACTAGTGTCTAAGCACTTGAGAAAGGCATCTTCTCTCCCAAAAAAATAACGCATGTTAACCGCTTCATTTCTATACTATTAAAAATGGGATGATCACCTCATGATTCTGTTTACCAGAGTCACATGAGCCACTCATCCCAACATCTTTTCCTCACTTAACGTGAAAAAAAGACCACTGTCGTTAGTCAGTGGCCTATGCTGATAATACTTTTCTACCTTTGCTACGACGACGTTTAAGTACAAGACGTCCATTTTTCGTGCTCATACGCTTACGGAAGCCGTGAACTTTTTTACGCTTACGATTGTTTGGTTGAAATGTGCGTTTCATTTATACTACACCTCCCTGAGGAATTTCTAACATTCATCTATTAGACAGCCTTATATATTATAAATAATACGAGACATGCCTGTCAATTATTATTCCTAGTGTTTACTCTACAATGTACTATAATAGCTTATTTTTTTCTTATTGTCACGTACTTTTTAAAGATTTATTAAAAAAAAAACGTCTATCCCCTACGTATGAGACGTATAGCCACTTTTTTATGTTAGTACTTTTAGTACATTCATTATTTTCATCTTCTTTAATAACTTGAAAATCAACGTTCTATTATCATTTTTCAATTTTTCAAGTACGTGTCCACACGCTGTCTTTTTGAGATATCCTCTAATGTAAATTACTACAACATTTTTTATCCACAAGGTGAACATTTTAGCTATTTTCAACATTATCCACAAGTTTTCCCTAACAGTTTTTTCGTTTTTTTATTATCCACAACAATTATCGACAAGTTAAACACACATTCATACCCTGTGGATGAATTAATTCAACAAGACCACCGATATGTGGATAACCATCAAAAGACCTTGCAAATTCACTCGATTTTTGATATTATTACTGTGTTTAACTCAGAAAAACATAAACGGCTTATAAAAACTATCCACAGGTGGTGGATAACCTGTGGACATTTATTCACATCTTCTGTGTAAACTTATCAACAATGGTGTGAGTATCATGGACAAGTGCTCCTATAACCTATAATGCATGTGTTTTATTATCCACAGACTAATTGCTAGAAAAACCTTTCGATCTTTATATAGATGGCGAGAGGTTTTTTATACTGAATGTCCTATTATTAAAGGTCTAAACGCTAAAAATGGTGATTTTAGTGACATACTAATCTATGAAGATATGAAGAAAGGAGCGTTTAAATGGAGAATATTGAAGAGCTCTGGGATAACACTCTAGAAGCGATTAAAGAAAAGGTCAGTAAACCTAGCTTTGATACTTGGCTTAAAAATACAAAAGCTGACCAATTAACCGACGATACATTAATTGTTTCAGCACCTAATGAATTCGCACGTGACTGGTTAGAGAATCGTTACACAAACCTCGTATCAGAAGCCATATTTGAAGTAACTGGCGCTAAACTAAAAACGAAATTTGTGATTCCTGAACATGAAACAGCGATTGAAGAACAAATGAAAGCCCCTATTAAACAGCCTAAACCAGCAAAAGACTATCAAGATCATCCAAAAACGATGTTGAATGATAAATATACTTTTGATACGTTCGTCATTGGGTCAGGTAACCGTTTTGCTCATGCCGCATCACTAGCCGTGGCTGAAGCCCCTGCTAAAGCATATAATCCCTTATTTATCTATGGAGGGGTCGGACTTGGTAAAACACACTTAATGCATGCCATTGGCCATTATGTATTGGATCATAATCCAGATGCCAAAGTCGTCTATTTATCATCTGAAAAATTTACAAACGAATTTATTAACTCGATACGCGACAACAAAGCTGAGAACTTTAGAAGTAAGTATCGTAATGTAGATGTATTGCTTATTGATGATATTCAATTTTTAGCCGGTAAAGAACAAACGCAGGAAGAATTTTTCCATACATTTAATACATTACATGAAGAAAGTAAACAAATTATCATCTCAAGTGATCGACCACCAAAAGAGATTCCAACGCTTGAAGACCGTCTACGCTCTCGATTTGAATGGGGACTTATCACAGATATAACCCCCCCAGACTTAGAGACACGCATTGCAATTTTACGTAAGAAGGCTAAAGCAGAAGGACTTGAAATTTCTAATGAAGTCATGCTTTATATTGCGAATCAAATAGATACCAATATTCGTGAGCTTGAAGGTGCGCTTATTCGTGTCGTTGCATATTCATCTCTCACAAATCAAGACATTGATCCATCACTTGCTGCGGAAGCATTAAAAGATATTATTCCAAATACACGACCAAAAGTTGTGACGATTCAACAGATCAAAGAGCTTGTGGGCGAACGTTATCAAATGAAATTGGCGGAATTTGCTGCTAAAAAGAGAACAAAATCAATTGCCTTTCCTCGCCAAATTGCGATGTATTTATCGCGTGAGCTAACTGACTTTTCTTTACCAAAAATAGGGGAAGAGTTCGGCGGACGTGACCATACCACCGTCATTCATGCACATGAAAAAATATCAAAAATGATTGATGAAGATCAGCTCCTTCAGCGAGATATTGAAGATATAAAAGAGCAGTTAAAGAATTTTTAAGTTTTTATCGTTGTGCACAGTGTTTATAACCTTACAGAGTTATAAACAAACTGTCCACACGTGGATAACTTCACAGTTGTAAGGGGTTTTATTAGTTATCCACATATCAACAGCCCCTATTACTATTACTACTAATTTTTATAATAATAATTAATATATATACTTCCACTAGGAGGAATTTTTCATTATGAAATTCATCATTCAACGTGAGCTATTATTAGAAAGTCTTCAACACGTCATGAAAGCTATTTCACCTCGTGTTGCTGTTCCAATTTTGACAGGCATTAAAATTGAAGCATTACCTACAGGTATTAAATTAACGGGTAGTGATTCAGATATTTCTATTGAGTCTTTTATTCCAAAAGAAGAAGATGGTCTTGTACATGTTGAGGACATCGAAACAGGCAGTATTGTTGTTCAAGCAAAATACTTTCCTGAAATTATACGTAAATTACCACTTAAAACAGTCGAAATATCAACAGATGACAACTATCAAATGACCGTTGTTTCTGGTGGGTCGGAATTTCACTTAAATGGACAAGATGCAATGGAATACCCACAACTCCCTGTCCTACATACGGATAATAGTTTTGAAATTAAACATGATGTCATGAAAGAAATGATTAAGCAGACGGTCTTTGCTGTGTCAACAGTAGAAACGCGTCCGATTTTAACAGGAGTAAATATGAAAATTGACAATGGTGAAATGACCTTTGTTGCAACAGACTCTCACCGTTTAGCTTCACGTTCAGTTAAACTTGCAGAAGACTTTGTTCATATTCAATTTAACAACATTGTTATTCCTGGAAAAAGTTTAGCTGAGTTAAATAAAATCATTGATGAATCAGATGACTCATTAACAATCAGTGTGGCAGACAATCAAATTTTATTCCAAACGAAAAATCTTTACTTCTTATCACGCTTATTGGATGGAAAATACCCAGAAACAGATCGTCTTATTCCTGAAGTAAGTAAAACGTCTGTTAAAGTAAAAACAAAAACATTGCTTCAAGCCATTGACCGAGCATCATTACTCGCAAAAGAAAACCGTAATAATGTCGTCAAATTAGAAACAAGAGATAATGCCTTACAAATCAGTTCAAATACACCTGAAGTTGGTCAAGTAACTGAGGATGTTATTACCGATCATATCGATGGTGAACAGCTAAAAATTTCTTTTAGTGCAAAATATATGATTGATGCCTTGCGTATTATTGAAGAAGATAATGTTATTGTTCACTTTACAGGAGCTATGCGTCCGTTTATCTTGTATCCGGAAAATAATGATCACATTTTACAATTAATTTTACCGGTACGTACTTATTAATTTTTGGCGTATTTGTTACTTGCCTTAAAACAAACGTATTGAAGAGGTATAGTAAATCTAAAAGAAGAGAATAATTCAAATAATAGAACATGGTAGAAGCGTGATAAAGATGAAAAAAGAAGCTTTCACGCTTCTTTTTTATGTTTTTAAGTGTTTTTCCCCCATTTCGATCAAATTTGAGTTAAAATAGTAAATAAGCAAAATAAAAGCGAATAGAGGCGGATTTGTGTAAATAAGACTTTTTAGTAAAATAGAAAGAGAAATAGATAGTGAGCGGTTTATGGCTTAAATACGTTAAGGGAGGAATAATTTAATGGCACAAGAAGAAATCAATATTCATTCAGACTATATTACGTTAGGTCAATTTTTGAAATTGGCTAATGTAGTTGAATCAGGTGGTATGGTCAAGCTATTTTTAAGTGAATACCCGGTATTTGTTAATGATCTACAAGATCAGCGACGAGGAAAAAAACTCTATCCAGGTGATGTCATTTCGATACCAGAGGTTGGTACATACACAGTGACAAAAGATAAAGAGTAAAAATGAACGATGAAAGTTAGGATAATAGATGTATATTGAACATATCACACTGACCCATTATCGCAATTACCCCTCTTTAACACTTGAGTTTGATCCGAAAGTGAACGTCATTATTGGAGAAAATGCTCAAGGAAAGACAAATTTGATGGAAGCTATCTATGTGCTTGCCTTTACTAAATCTTATCGGACATCAAAAGATAAAGAACTTGTGATGTGGGATGAATCTTATGCTAAAATAGAAGGTACGGTTTTTAAAAGGAATTACCATATACCGATGGAAATGCAATTCCAATCAAAAGGAAAAACAGCGAAGCTTAATCATCTAGAACAGAAAAGATTGAGTCATTATATTGGTGCTCTTAATGTGGTCATGTTTGCGCCTGAAGATTTAAATCTTGTCAAAGGTAGCCCGCAAGTTCGGCGTCGTTTTATTGATATGGAGATAGGCCAAGTAAAGCCCGTTTATATTTACCACCTTGGTCAATATCAAAAAATCTTAAAGCAACGCAATCATCTACTTAAAGATTTACAAAGGCGAAAAACGACTGATATAACCATGCTTGAAGTATTAACGGATCAGCTGATTACTCATGCGAGTGAGATTTTAATCCGTCGTTTTTTATTTTTAGACTTACTCTTAAAGTGGGCCCGTCCAATCCATCAAGGGATTACCCAAAATAAAGAGACGTTGACCATTGATTATGATACATCAATTGAAGTAGAGAAAACGGCTCCGATCGAAACGATTAAGCAAATATATCAAGAGACATTTAAACACAATCAACAAAAAGAGATTGACCGAGGGACAACACTCTACGGTCCGCATCGTGATGACTTAATTTTTTATGTTAATGGACGAAATGTGCAAACATTTGGTTCGCAAGGACAACAGCGTACAACGGCATTGTCATTGAAATTAGCTGAAATTGAATTAATTAAAAATGAAGTCGGTGAATATCCAGTACTCTTGCTTGATGATGTGTTAAGTGAGCTGGACCGTCATAGGCAAAGTCACTTGCTTAATACGATAAAAGATAAAGTCCAAACATTTGTTACAACAACGAGTGTTAACGATATTGAACATCAAACGATACAGACAGCGACCATCTTTCATGTAGATAATGGTCAAGTTATTTGCGAAGAAAGAAGGGAACACTAATGTTTATGCATATTGGCAATGACCAAGTCATTCAAACAGACGATATTATTGTCATGATTAATCAACAAGATATTGAAGTCTCTTCAATCAACGAAGAAATGATTGATTATGCTGAACAAGAAGATGACGAATTATCGTACGATGAGGATGTAGTGAAAACGATTATTTTCACCAAAGATGGTGTTTACTATAGTCCACTTGCCATCCAAACGTTAAAAAAACGGACAAGCATTAAAGCAATCCTCTCTCAACAAGAATCTTATTAATATAGATGTCTGAAAAATAAAGAAATGTAGGTGAATGTAGTGGCAATGGAAGAAAACTTAGAACAAGCATATGATGAGAGTCAAATACAGGTTTTAGAAGGTCTTGAAGCGGTAAGAAAGCGCCCCGGTATGTATATTGGGTCTACAGGTGAAAGAGGGTTACACCACCTTGTATGGGAGATTGTCGATAATAGTATCGATGAAGCATTAGCTGGTCATTGTGATCATATTCAAGTCATTATCGAAAAAGACAACAGTATTACTGTAATGGATAACGGACGAGGGATCCCAGTTGGGATCCACGAAAAGTCTAACCGTCCAGCTGTTGAAGTGATTATGACAGTTCTTCACGCCGGGGGTAAATTTGGCGGTGGCGGTTACAAAGTGTCTGGTGGTCTTCATGGTGTTGGGGCTTCGGTGGTAAATGCTTTATCCACATCTTTAGAAGTATATGTGCATCGTGATGGTAAGATATATTACCTTGATTTTAACCGTGGAAAATTAAACACAGAACTTGAAGTGATTGGTGAAACAGATATTACTGGTACAAAAGTTCACTTCACACCGGACCCAGACGTATTTGAAGAAACAACAGTTTATAATTATGAAACACTTCAAACACGCTTACGTGAATTAGCCTTCTTAAATAAAGGCTTAAAAATATCAATTGAAGATAAACGTACAGAAAATGACACGCCTATTTATGATGAGTTTTATTATGAAGGTGGCATTCGATCATATGTCGAGCATTTAAATGGTTCCAAAGAGGTACTACACGAACCCTTCTATGCTGAAAAAGAAGAACAGGGCATTGCAGTTGAAGTAGCGATTCAATATAATGACGGTTTTGCCAGCAATATTTATTCATTTGCGAATAATATCCACACATATGAAGGTGGTATGCATGAGTCAGGTTTTAAAACAGGTCTGACACGAGTAATCAATGATTATGCTCGAAAAAATAACCTGTTTAAAGATAATGATCCAAACTTAACAGGTGATGATGTTAGAGAAGGTTTAACAGCCATCGTCTCAATCAAGCACCCCAATCCTCAATTTGAAGGTCAAACGAAAACCAAGCTTGGTAATAGTGAAGTGAGAACGATCACCGACTCAACATTTAGTGATTTGTTTTCTTCATTCTTATTTGAGAACCCTAACACGGCAAGGATTATTGTTGATAAAGGTTTAATGGCTTCCCGGGCTCGTATGGCGGCAAAAAAAGCACGTGAATTGACTCGCCGAAAAGGTGCATTAGAAATTTCTAATCTACCAGGAAAGTTAGCTGATTGTTCAACACGTGACGCATCGAAAAGTGAACTGTACATTGTAGAGGGTGACTCAGCCGGTGGTTCAGCAAAGCAAGGGCGAGATCGACATTTCCAGGCGATTTTACCATTACGGGGTAAAATTTTGAATGTTGAAAAGGCGCGTTTAGATCGAATTTTATCAAACAACGAGATTCGTTCAATGGTGACAGCAATGGGGACAGGGATTGGTGAAGACTTTGATATTTCAAAAGCACGTTATCATAAAGTAGTCATCATGACCGATGCGGATGTTGATGGCGCGCACATTCGAACATTATTATTAACATTCTTCTATCGCTATATGCGTCCGTTAATTGATTACGGATATATTTATATTGCTCAGCCACCATTATATAAAATTCAACAAGGTAAAGCAGTGTACTATGCTTATAACGAGAAAGAATTAGAACGTATTTTATCAGAAATTCCAAAAGCACCACGTCCAGGTTTACAGCGTTATAAAGGTCTTGGTGAGATGAATGCAACACAATTGTGGGAGACAACGATGGACCCTGATAATCGAACATTACTTCAAGTGAATCTTGATGATGCGATTGAGGCAGATCAAATCTTTGATATGTTGATGGGTGATAAAGTCGAGCCGCGTCGTAATTTCATCCAAGAAAATGCCGTCTATGTGAAAAACTTAGATGTATAATTTTTAAGGTAAATAAGCGACGAAAATTAGTGATAAAAATGTGTCCTCAGTTGGATAGGAGGTAATTAAATGGTGGATCAACAGCGTCCCCAAGTTCAAGAAATAAATATTGGTAAAGAAATGCGAACATCTTTTTTAGATTACGCGATGAGTGTCATAGTTTCACGTGCCTTACCTGATGTACGTGATGGATTAAAACCTGTACACCGCCGGATTCTCTATGCAATGAATGATTTAGGTATGCACGCAGATAAAGCCTATAAAAAATCAGCACGTATTGTCGGTGATGTAATTGGTAAGTATCACCCTCACGGTGACTCAGCTGTCTATGAAGCAATGGTAAGGATGGCACAAGATTTTAGTTACCGTTACCCACTTGTGGATGGCCATGGTAACTTTGGTTCTGTCGATGGTGATCCAGCGGCAGCTATGCGTTATACCGAAGCAAAGATGTCAAAAATCTCAATGGAACTCTTAAGAGATATTAACAAAAACACGATAGATTATGCTGATAACTATGACGGTTCAGAACGTGAGCCGGTTGTATTACCTTCACGTTTTCCGAACTTACTCGTTAATGGTGCTTCTGGTATTGCAGTTGGGATGGCAACAAATATTCCGCCACACCAATTAGGTGAAACCATTGATGCTATTTTAGCAGTTAGTGAAAATCCGGATATTTCAATTGAAGAACTAATGGAAGACTACATTCACGGTCCTGACTTCCCAACGGGTGCGACCATTCTAGGACGATCTGGTATCCGTAAAGCTTATGAAACAGGGAAAGGTTCAATTACGATTAGAGCAAAGGCTGAAATTGAGGAACGCGCCAATGGTAAGTCGCGCATTCTCGTAACAGAACTTCCATACCAAGTAAATAAAGCAAAACTTGTGGAAAAAATTGCAGAGCTTGCTCGCGATAAGAAAATAGAAGGTATCACAGATCTACGTGATGAATCTGACCGTAACGGAATGCGTATTGTGATTGAATTGCGTCGTGATGCCAACCCCAATGTGCTGCTTAACAACTTATATAAACAAACGTCTCTACAAACATCATTTGGTATCAATATGCTTGCCCTTGTTGATGGTCAACCGAAAGTTTTGACGTTAAAACAAGCACTGGAACATTACTTAGAGCATCAAAAAGTGATTATTCGTCGACGGACAGAATATGAACTAGAAAAAGCAGAAGCACGTGCGCATATCTTAGAAGGCTTACGGATCGCCCTCGATCATATTGATGAAATCATTGCGCTTATTCGTGGATCTAAGACGGCAGATGAGGCACGTACGAGCTTAATTGAGCGTTTCAGTCTGTCAGAAAAGCAAGCACAAGCTATTCTTGATATGCGTTTGCAACGTTTAACTGGTTTAGAGCGAGATAAAATTGAAGGTGAATACGAAGAACTCCAAGCGCTAATTAAAGAGCTAAAAGCTATTCTTGGTGATGAAGTAAAACTTATTGAAATCATTCGTGAAGAGTTACTAGAGATTAAGACGAGATTTAATGATACACGTATGACAGAAATTGCTTCAGGAGGCTTTGATTTCTTTGAAGATGAAGATTTAATTCCAGAAGAAGATATTGTGATTACTTTGACGCACAAAGGTTATATTAAACGTCTACCAGCATCGACATACCGTACACAACGCCGTGGTGGTCGTGGTGTCCAAGGAATGGAGACAAATGAAGATGACTTTGTTGAACATTTAATTTCAACATCAACACACGATACGATTCTCTTCTTTAGTAATAAAGGTAAAGTATACCGATTAAAAGGGTATGAGATACCTGAATATGGTCGAACAGCAAAAGGGTTGCCAATTATTAACTTACTCGAGATAGAAAATGGTGAATGGATTAATGCGGTAATTTCAGTGAAAGAGTTTGTTGATGATCACTACTTGTTCTTCACTACAAAACAAGGTATTTCTAAGCGAACAGAGTTATCGCAGTTTGCGAACATTCGACGAAGTGGACTGATTGCCATAAGCTTGCGTGATGAAGATGAATTAATCTCTGTTCGATTGACTGACGGAGAGAAGAACATCATCATCGCAACCCATAACGGTGCTTTAATTCACTTTAAAGAAGATGCTGTTCGTTCAATGGGACGTACAGCTGCTGGTGTAAAAGGGATGTCCTTACGAGAAGGTGACTATGTCGTCTCAATGGAGATTTTAGAAGAAGATCAGTACGTGCTAAATGTTACGGAAAATGGTTACGGTAAACAAACACGTCAATCAGAGTACCGGATGATCAACCGTGGTGGTAAAGGAGTTGCGACTTGCAACATTACCGATAAAACAGGTAACGTTGTAGCGGTAAAAGCCGTTCGTGGCGACGAGGATTTAATGATTATCACAGAAAGTGGTGTTTTAATCCGTATGCCGGTTGAGTCTATTTCACAAACTGGACGTAACACCCAAGGTGTCAAACTTATTCGCTTAGGTGATGATGAAACGGTTGCGACTGTAGCTGTTGTTGAAAAATCGGAAGAGGATGAGGATACATCTGAAGTAACAACTGAAAATACCGAAGGAATAAACGTGTCATCTGATGTAGCAACTGAAGGTGCAGATGAATCAAAAGATGATGAAATGACCGAATAATATACGATAAATTTAACATGCTAAGCGAAAGGCTACTGTCTTTCGCTTAACGTGTCACAAGGGGTGAAAAGATGCGTGTCCATCCAAAACAACTCGTAGAAAAATGTGTCATAATGGATGATGTTTACAGTAAAGGACTTCAGCCAATTGTACCGAAAAATACTGTCGTCACCCCAATTATTCAAGAAGTACTTGACCGATTTATGATTCGAGAAGTTGAGGTTGAGGAATATTTAGAAGATGGGATGACATACTTTCCTTTGCCAATAGAGGCAATTGAGCAAACAAATGAAAAAGCACCAGCAACGCCGTTTATAGAGCACTACCATACCGTTGTTAAACAGTATGAAACATTCTATCAATTATGGCAAAGTGGCGTGCCACTTGATATGCATAAAGTAAGAGAAACCATTGTGCCACTAGTTGAGCGTACCGTGGATCATCAAAGAGAGGTTTTGTTGTTATTTAGAGAAGCAACAAAAGAACGTTATTTAGCACATCACAGTGTTGCTGTTGCCTTACTTTCAGGCTTATTGGCAAAGCAACTTGGTTATGAAAAAGACTGGATTCAAGTAGCTTTAGCTGGATTTTTAGCCGATAGTGGGATGGCGAAAATAAGTCAGCGTCTATTAAAGAAGCCGGAAGCACTCGTCCTACCTGAACAAGATGAAGTAAAAAAACATCCAACATATTCTTATCGCTACGTAGAAAAATGTGCCTCTTTATCAAGACAAGCAAAGCTTGGTATTATTCAACACCATGAAAAACTTGATGGATCAGGCTATCCAATGGGTGTGAAGCGAGATAAAATCCATCCATATGCGAAAATTATTGCGATTAGTGACAGTTACCACGCAATGATGACTGAACGTTTCTATCAAAAAGAAAAACGATTATTTGAAGCGGTATTAGATATGCGTCAAAAAGTGAATCAACAGTTTGACGATAAGTATTTATATCAATTCTTTTATATGTTAGAAAAACAATTTGAACAGCAGGTAGTGATGCTCTCTAGTGGAGAGCGGGCAGAGATTATAGAATTACACTTAAATAAAGATCCGCAAATTATTGTTCGTGTCTATCGAACGAATAATATTTATACTTTAACTCAAGACGCTTCACCTGAGATTACAACATTTATTTAAAGCCTCGTGCCCATTATTGATGAACTCCCATGTGAGAGTCATTTGGTTAAAGGCAATCGGCACGTCATATATAAAATAAGGCACGCTATCTATATTAAATAGAGAAAAGCGTGCTTAATTATTTCATTTAGGGAAAGTGTGCCATTTAAGGTTTTAATTTTACTAAATCATCCATTATATAATCAGTCTGAATATTAAGTCAATTAATACAACCGTTTTCCTGAAAAAAACTTTTGAAATCCGTGTAAAAAGGCTTGAAAAACACTAATGGTTGTCGTATTGTAAATAACAATAAGCTAAAACAGAGAGAAAAAACAGACAGTCTAAAATTACAGAGGAGGCGCAACATGAGGGAGGACAAATTTACAAAAGAAGGTTTAACATTTGATGACGTATTATTAATGCCAAGTAAGTCAGAGGTATTGCCACGAGATGTATCATTAAAAGTATCATTAGCTGACACATTGAAGTTAAATATGCCTTTGATTAGTGCCGGTATGGATACAGTGACAGAAGCTGAAATGGCAATTGCTATGGCACGTCAAGGCGGTTTAGGTATTATTCACAAAAACATGTCAATCGAAGATCAAGTAGAACACGTAGATCGTGTGAAGCGTTCAGAAAGTGGTGTTATTACGAATCCATTCTTCTTAACACCAGAAAATCAAGTGTTTGATGCTGAGCACTTAATGGGTAAGTTCCGTATTTCAGGTGTGCCAATTGTCAATAACCGCGAAGATCAAGTCTTAGTAGGTATTTTAACGAATCGTGATATGCGTTTTATTGAAGACTATTCTATTCTAATTAAAGATGTGATGACGTCAGATAATTTAGTGACTGCTAATGTTGGAACAACACTTGATGAAGCAAGTAAAATTCTTCAAAAACATCGTATTGAGAAATTACCACTCATTGATGATGCTGGTGTTTTAAAAGGTTTAATTACGATTAAAGATATTGAGAAAGTAATTGAATTCCCTAACTCAGCAAAAGATAGTCAAGGACGCTTGCTATGTGGTGCAGCTGTTGGTGTGACAGCTGATACTGAACTACGTGTAGAAAAACTGGTAGAAGCAGGCATTGATGCTTTAGTGATTGATACGGCTCATGGTCACTCTAAAGGTGTGCTTGATCAAGTTAAACATATGCGTGATCTTTATCCTGACCTTGTTATTATTGCAGGTAATGTGGCAACAAAAGAAGCAACCGTCGACTTAATTAAAGCAGGTGCAAGCGTTGTTAAAGTAGGGATTGGTCCAGGATCTATTTGTACGACGCGTGTCGTTGCAGGTGTTGGTGTGCCGCAAATTACGGCTATTCATGACTGTGCGGTTGCTGCGGCTGAATATAATGTACCAATTATTGCTGATGGTGGTATCAAATACTCGGGTGATATTGCTAAGGCACTTGCTGCTGGTGGACATGCGGTAATGTTAGGTAGCCTGTTCGCTGGAACAACAGAATCTCCAGGTGAAACAGAGATTTTCCAAGGGCGTCGTTATAAAGTATACCGAGGTATGGGATCTGTTGCTGCAATGAAATCTGGCTCTAAAGATCGTTACTTCCAAGATACGAATGATGCAAAGAAATTGGTACCAGAAGGAATCGAAGGTCGTATCGCTTATAAGGGACCACTTGCAGATACTGTCCACCAATTACTTGGAGGTTTGCGTGCAAGTATGGGTTACTGTGGTAGTGCTGATTTAGACGTTTTTAGAAATGATACACAGTTTGTACGTATGACGGGTGCTGGATTACGCGAATCACATCCACATGATGTTCAAATTACTAAAGAAGCACCGAATTATTCTGTTCAGTAAGTCGTTTCAAATATTTTAAAAAAGACTAAGTCCTGGTTACTATCTTTTACTAGAATTGATAGCAACGGGGCTTAGTCTTTTTATTTTTAATAAACAAGCACTTAATTTATCGTTTTAGAGCGAGAAGACACCTTCCTCAAGTGCGTTAGCACTAGGTGGGTGATGAATCGCTGGTTTTGAATATTTTTGAAGCGGCAAACGTATATTTTGCACGGTATAATTAAAACGTTAACAATGAACGCCGTAAAACGAAGGGAGGGTGAGCATCGTGGGCATGAAGGCCATTTTTTCAAATCGCTTATATAAGCATAAGATCGACCCTGATTTCGTTATGTCCATGGATCACACCCTCCGGGTGTTTAATCAAGCCAAACATTTTCGCTATCAAGCGGAGGTCCGTGAGCTTAGGGGCTTGAAAAAGAAAAGTTCCGTTTCCATCCGTAATAAAAAAGAACAAATCAGCGCCGTTAAAAGAAAAATAAAAGCGACGAAGGCGCGCTTGACGACACTTCAAAAAAGAAAAGGCTCTTTTGTCAAAGGAACACCGACGTT
>NZ_FOWN01000020.1 GCF_900115465.1 Halolactibacillus alkaliphilus | reverse complement strand
TTCCATTCAACTAATGTGATATTATATTTTTCACTCAATGACACAAATTTATCTTTGGCATAATCCGAAATCGTATCATCTATTACTTTTCTTCGATACTTCACAACTAACACAAGATGGTAATGCATCAAAAATACTGAATGATTGTTACTGTCTAATTTCATTGTTATCTCAATCCTTGTACTTAATAAGACTGATTATACTATAATAAGAAAAAAGACAAAATAAAAAACCTTTGGGCTGTCGCCCAACCGACATTCATCTCCCCCTTATCGTCGGCTACGCCCTTCACACGCTTGAAGAGGGAGACTTCTTTCGGAAGTGCGTTAAAGGTAATACCCTTTACAAAATGATCAGAATGTTCGCCTAGAACTTTAAGCTGATCTAATTCAAACACCCAATCCGTAATAACCTCTTCTTTATAAGATATTGCAACAGATACATTTTCAAGCGCAACGTCAGACTTCCTTTCAAAGGAATAGGTAGAAGGAAAATACAACGTATTATCCGCATTCACAAGTGTTAAATCATGTATATATACGTCATGACCATTCACATCAACTTTATAGACCTGTAACTTCTGTTGCTGATTAGTATAAAAAACCGCACCAATCACTAGAAAAACAGCTACTAGTACCCACGTTTTTTTCATTTGGTTCTCCTTTCTATTCTTAATTTTAGCACGCACTCTCACTCTTTTTAACATAGTATAATTGAGCTAACCTCACCTAACATTCTAACCAATGTTTGAGGAAGGTGTCTTCTCGCTCTAAAATTATAAACAAAACCTTATTATCTTCATAATACATGATACATACTTTTTTAAAAATAAATCCATTTTTATCCGAAAATATCTTTCTCAGCTCATTAAACAATTCATTTTTAATCTACTGATTGCTAGTTGAGCAAGGATATGACTTAAGATGCCAACAAAAAACCTCCAAGTTACTAGATGATACATCTAATAACTTAAGAGGCTATAATCAATTACTTAGTATATTCAGCACAAATCGCTTTTAAATCAACTACTAGCTGATCTGCTTCTTCCCACGTTTTTACCTTTGCTCCAGAAGCAAGTGGGTGCCCACCTCCGTTATACTTAGCCGCCAATCCATTAATATGCGGACCTTTAGAACGTAATCTTACCCGGATTTGAGTCGGTTCTTCAACAAAAATAACCCAAGCATTGATACCTAATACATCCCCATAAGTACCAACCAAAGCACTCGTTTCTTCAGACGTAACATTGTACTCTTTCAAAATATTAGCAGTGAGTTTAACGTAAGTTACGCCTTCTTGTGATAAATCAAGCTGAGTAAGTAAGTAACCTTTTAGCCTTGCCACAGCCGGCTTCGTTTCGTAAAGTTGATTGTATAATAACGTGCGATCAAACATATATCGAACTAATTCCGCCGCTACGTGAAGGGTTTGTTCTGTCGTACTAGGATACAAGAATCGGCCGGTATCACCAATAATCCCTGCATATAACAACCTAGCGGCCTCATCAGTCAGGGTCATTTTATTCTTACCACTTGTCGCTAGTTGATAAACCATTTCTGATGTTGAACTCATCGATGGATCTACCCAAGATACATCACCGTATGAATCAACCTCTGGATGATGATCAATTTTGATTAGGGCTTTACCGCATGTATATCTCTTATCATCAATCCTTGGTGTATTCGCTGTATCACAAACAATCACAAGAGCCTCTTGGTACAAATCGTCTGTGACAACATCCATTTCACTTAAAAATGCCAAGGACGGTTCCGTATAACCCGTCACTTTCACTATTTTATCACGATAGGTTGCTTCAATTATTTTTTTTAAACCGACTTGTGAGCCTAACGCATCAGGGTCAGGTCTTTCATGACGGTGAATAATAATCGTGTTAAATTGTTCGATCTTAGCTAAAATTTCGTCAATCATATACTATCCTCCCTAATAGCGGTCAATTAATTGACCAATTAAAATCGCCTTTCCTACTATCTCTTTGTCATGATACAACTCAATATCTATTTTTACCGATTTACGTCCCATCTCTAATATTTTAGGGTGAATCGTTACTAAATTATCAATTTGAACAGGCTTAATAAAGTATATTGAAATATTTTCGGCAACTAAATCCCCTTTTTTCATATTGATTAATAAGCGGCTCGACACCTCTGTTATAAAAGAGACGAAGACACCGTTAGAAAGCGTTCCTAAAGCGTTCGTCATTTGCGGGGTGACTTTAGAAGAGAACACAAGGCCCGTTCCATCCTTTTCTACCGATAACTCACTTGTAATAATATCATCAATTGTCTCACCAACTTGTGGTTGTCTATTGACATGTTGTAATGCTTTAAGTACGTCTTGTCTCGAAATTAAACCAATGAGACGATGATTCCCATCTTCAACGGGAACGATTTCAATACCTTCCCAAACCATCATATGAGCGGCATAAGCTAAAGATGTCTCCTTAAGCACTGTAATCGGGTTTTTTGTCATCACCTTTTCAACTGGCAAATCGTTTGCTTTCCCAATAATATCTTTAGATGTCACAATACCCACGACGCGCATTTGATCATCTACAACCGGATAGCGTGAATGTGTCGTTTGGTCTTTTAAATGATACCATTTTTGGAGCGGATCTGTTCTTCTAAGATAATGTGTTTTTTCATAAGGTGTATATATATCACCAACTAAGACAATCTCTTTTTTAATAAGTTGGTCATAAATTGCTCGGTTAATCATCGCTGCTACAGTAAATGTATCATAACTTGTCGAAATAATTGGTAAATCCAACTCGTCTGCCAGACGTTTGATGGATTCATCTGTGTCGAATCCACCTGTAATAAGAACAGCCGCACCCTCTTCTAAGGCTAAGCGATGCGCTTCTGATCTGTTACCAATAATAAGAAGGGAGTCTTTCTCTAAATAGCGCAACATTGCGTCCGTTTTCATTGCACCGATTACAAATTTATGTAATGTTTTATGTAATCCTTCACGTCCACCAAGTACCTGACCATCAACAATACCAATAATTTCAGCATAAGTTAAGTGTTCAAAGTTCTCTTTCTTTTTTTGTTCAATTCTGATTGTACCAACACGTTCAATCGTACTAACGAGACCGCGTGTCTCGGCTTCTTTAATAGCGCGATAGGCAGTCCCTTCACTCACATTGAGGTCTTTAGCAATTTGTCTTACGGAAATTTTATTACCTATTTTTAACGTTTCGATATGATTTAAAATCTGTTCATGTTTTGTTGCCAAGGTCATTCACCTTACTTTCTAAACTGTACTAACATTTTTGATTACAGTGTTATTATACAGTTCTTAAGTCATGAATGCAATTTATCACTATATTTAAAAAATACCAGCTAAGATGTTTAAAGGTAATAGTTTAGTGGAATAGTTGAATATATTAAAGTATAGGAGTGATGAAATATGCCAGCTGAAGAATACAAACGAATTGTGATTGCCGTCGATGGGTCGCAAGCGTCTCTTAAAGCATTTAAAAAAGCTGTACAAGTTGCTAAACGTAATGATGGAGATTTAATTATTGCGCATGTTGTTGATACAAAAACGATTTCTACCGCTGAAACATATGACCAATCAATGATTAACCGCTCTGAATCTTATGCTTCAAAATTATTAAATGATTACAAACAACAAGCTGAGAAAGCAGGGGTCAGAAAAGTAGAAACACATATTGATTACGGTTCTCCTAAAGTCCGTATTCCTAAATATGTAGCGAAATCATTCAATGCAGATTTAATTATGTGTGGTGCCACAGGACTAAACGCGGTCGAAAGATTTTTAATTGGCAGTGTATCAGAAAATATCGTCCGTTATTCACCTTGTGATGTACTTGTTGTAAGAACAGACGATGATGTTGAAGAAGAATGAATAGCGTTAGCTAAGTGATAATAAAAGGGTGTGCGTACTCAAAAAGTACGCACACCCTTTCTTGTCGATTTTAGGATCTTGTTAAGAATTAAAAGCTAGGCGTTGCACATCGCGCGCAATCATAACTTCCTCATTCGTTGGAATAATAATAACTTTTACTGGAGAATGCGGATAATTTACAAATGTTTCTTTACCACGCACATCATTACGCGCAGGATCCCAGTAAACGCCCATGAATTCTAGTCCTTCTAAGACACGTTCACGAACAGCCTTACTGTTTTCACCGATACCAGCCGTAAAGATAATCGCATCAACACCATGCATTTTTGATGCATATGAACCGATGTATTGGTGGATACGACCAGCAAAGATTTTAAGCGCTAGTTCAGCACGCTCATCACCTTCAGCGGCGCGGTCTTCGATATCACGTAAGTCACTTGAGAAACCAGATAAAGCAAGCATACCACTTTCTTTATTCAATACGTGAAGTACTTCGTTAACATCTTTACCTGTTTTGTCCATGATGTATGGCACTAAGGCAGGGTCTAAACTTCCTGAACGCGTGCCCATTGTGACACCCTCAAGTGGTGTAAAGCCCATTGTTGTATCAATTGATTGACCATTTTGAATAGCTGCAACACTCGCACCATTACCGATGTGGCAGGCGATGAGACGTAACTTGTCTAATGGCTCACCTAATAGTTCAGCTGCTCGTTCTGATACATACTTGTGACTTGTGCCGTGGAAACCATATTTACGAATACCAAATTGCTCATAATACTCATATGGTAAGCTGTATAAGTATGATTCAGGTGGCATTGATTGGTGGAAAGCTGTATCAAACACAGCAACCGCTGGTACATTGGGTAATAATTCTTTAAATGCACGAATCCCCGTTAAGTTAGCCGGGTTGTGTAATGGCGCAAGTTCTGAAACTTTTTCAATTTCAGCAATGACGTCATCATCCACTACGACTGAATCACTAAAACGTTCGCCACCGTGGACAACGCGGTGACCGATGCCTTCAATTTCATCAAGTGATTTAACGACACCTGACGCTTGAAGACGCTCAAGTAAAATTTCAACCGCTTTTCCGTGGTTAGGTATTTCCGTTGTTAGTTTGTCTTCATTATCACCATATTCTAATTTGAATACAGCTTGGTCAAGACCAATACGTTCTACTAAACCTTTGGCGATTTCTGTTTCTTCAGGCATTTCAATCAATTGAAACTTGAGTGATGAACTGCCGGCGTTGATTGCTAATACTTTAGTCAAGATAATTCAATCCTTTCGATTCCCTTTTTAGTCTGTTTACATACCATCACTATTTTAACGAATAATCGACATGAATTGCAACAACAAAGTCTTTTGTAAGCGCTCCATAAAAGTATTCAGACTATTCAATTCTTATTTTTGGTAGTGATCAAACCACGCATTCATTTTCATAATAATATTTTCCGTCTTTTGCAGGTCTTTAAAGCTCGGTAATTTCACCATCAACGCTTCTTTTGGCGCCTTTGTTTTTTCACCTTTTTTCTGCAAGATAAATAAACTTTTCTGTTGGTCTTTTGCCTTGAAACTTTCTTCAGGCAATTCAAGTAAACCAACCACATGCGCGCGCTCTTGAATCATCTTGTGTAGGTTCGGTGCTTGTTCACTGTTAAACAGATGATTCGGCACAACTACGATTATAAAACCTTCCGGTTTAATATACGTTAAGCTTTGTTCAATTAATAAGTGATGCGCATACGTGTGACCTTCTTTTGCTGCAACTTTGAAGTCTTTAGCTCTTTCATCATCAGGATAATACCCAATCGGTAAGTCGGCAATGACCACATCAACCGGGTCCAATAATAATGGTTGAATGCTGTCTTGATGGAAGAATTCAATCCGGTGTTTTTGCAAGTCTGCACTTAGTAAACTCAGATCTAACATAGTCTCGTCTACTTCGGCACCATATGCCTGGACCGATTTTGACAGTTGATTCATCACCGCTGTTAACATATTTGCTGTTCCAACGACAGGGTCAAAGAGGCGAATGGGTTCTTTTGAAGTCATGAGCTTTTCAACTAAATAACTGACATAAAAGCCGACCATATCAGGTGTGACCATGTACTTATCATACGTTGCCCCTTTAAAACTTTTTAATACCGCAAATTGAATCACTTTTCTAATCGTTTCTTTATCAGCTTGAAGTAAGCCACTCTCTTGTAACTGTTCGACAAAATCTCGGTTCTCACCTGTGAAGTCGTTTTTTTCCTCTTCTTCAAGCAAGGATAAATTCAATGTATGAACGAGTGCATCTAAATACGTTAACCCCTCTTGGTCTTTTAGCTTATTGATTGAATCGTCTAATCGGTTAAATAATGTTTCAAATGTTTCCATGAAAACACGCCCTTTCTCAAGTTTCACAGTATATCATATCTTTACCTTACTGACGAATGATTTGCGAAAAATGCCCGTGTCAAGTTGGTTTCGATAAGTTTATTAAATGACTCAATTTTTGCACCACAAAATCGGCAGATAGGCCTTGATATAACTAGGTAAGACACCAAACCATTGTTGGCGTTTGCTTTTAATAATATTTTGTTTTTTATTATTAGTTAGTTTAAGGGTATCTAAAAGAAGCTCGAAGAGCTGATATAATGCATGAGCTCAATCAGGTTCGGCACCTAACGCTTAAAAGATACCACCTAGTGTTAGAATATCATTGTTACAGCGATTTTGCCAAGAAAGGGAGCTATATCGAGTAAATGCACTGGTTGTATGACGGATTAACGTATCGTATTGAATAACTTTAAAACTCCTTCTGAAGTTTCAGTAAAGACTTGATTGTTGTAAAGAAGACTTCTATGATTCCAACGCATAACATCAATGCGGATGATGTTTTTTCCTTTAGTTGATGTAACAAAAGTATAGAACTCACTCACTGATCACCATGAAGATAAGGCTGTTTTAGATTTTTAACCATACCAATCACAGCAAATCCTTATTCCAGAATATTATTAACAAATTGCAGCGTTGTAAATCAAGAATCCATCAAAACATACGATACTTCAATTCCTAAAGATAGTACACCATCAATTATATCAAGGATTTGTTCATGTGCTAATTACAAAGTGTTCAAACGTCTTTTATAGCCTGAGTTTTTCTTATCAATATTACATGAGGTATAGCTAATTCAATATTCACCATCCGTTGCATGAGCCTGATACCACTTTGTTCTGCTACCTCTTTGTTGTATCGCCTTTTGGTCTTTACCACAGCGTTTTCTTCGGTGTGAGCGATACATCTTCCTTCTTGTTTTCGGAGTTTTTTTAACTTACGTTGCTTCTATAACGTTTGCTTACTTCTTAACCTTCCGTTTGATATATATGAATTTTCCGTTCATCAGTGCAAGTGTTTGCGTCCGGATTCCTTCAGATTCTCCCTCACGGAAGACACCTTTGCCATTCGCTAACATTTCTTACCTTCAAGCCTGTAGTGGGCTTTCACCACCAAGTTACTATCCATGCCGAACACATTAAAAAGACTCAACTTGTTGTAGCCGAAAAGCCAAGGTCTAGTGGAATAAAAGTAAATAAAAACCCCCGCAAGATATCGTAAACGTATTCACATTGTGATAAGTTGGATATAAAAGTAGCTGAACATGTACATTGTCATTACGGCACTCTCTCTATTTTTTTCTGCAAAATCAGAACCTCTTCGAGAACTATTTTACACTTACACGTTGGTTCTGATTGTTCTAATACTATTTATATGTTTAACTTTTCACATTTAAGGATATACTTTACTAACTTGTTTAAGTAGAGGATGAGATAATGATGTTAACCGTTTACCTTTATTTTAGTCACCGTTGTCAAGAAGATGATGTTCTTCAAAAGCTAGCCCCCATCATTGAGCGTTATGATGTAACGCTCACAGATAAGATGAAAGAAGCTGACTATATTTTTTCGATAGGAGACGATGGTCATTTCCTTCACACCTTACGCACATGTAAGTTTCGAGAAGACGTCGTCTTCGTTGGTATCTCTCAAACAGAGGAAACGAACTTTTATACGACATTCGGGATTCATCAATTAGAAGACGTCATCAAAAACATTACCGATCAGCCGACTTTAACAGAACATGAATTACTTAAAGTTCAGATTGATGATAGTAAAGACCTGTATGCAATCAACGAAGTGAGCGTGCGTTCAAGTATCATTAAAGCTATCGCCATTAATGTATCGATTGATCAAACACCATTTGAACATTTTGTTGGTGATGGCATTATTATTTCCACACCCACAGGAAGTACCGGGTATAATCATTCTGTTGGCGGGGCTGTCATTGACCCCGATTTAGATTTACTTCAGATGACGAAAATCGCGCCAATCAATACAAACGAACACAAGACATTTAAGGCCCCCCTTTGTTTGTCGAGAAATCGAAAACTTACACTTGAAGTGATTCAAGACGGAAACGATTTCCCTATTATCGGGATTGATAATGAAGCTTATCCGGTCAATACGACGAAGAATATCCATGTCGAATTATCGAATCGTAGCGTCACATTATTGTTCCAAACAAATGATGCCTATATCCATCGATTAAAACATTTATTTTTATAAGGCATTATTCTTATAAACAATTTGCCCATCAATCATCGTCATTTTAACCGCAATAGCCGAAAGATCCTCAGTATTCACATGAAACGGGTTAGCTGCTAGTATGGTAAAATCCGCAGCATAACCTGTTTTTATTTGTCCTCTTGTCGCTTCTGTATTCGTTGCGATGGCGCTTTTCTTTGTATAACTCTCAATCGCTTGATAGACGGTAAGCGCTTCTTCTTTCGTATAGCTTTTTCCATCATAGATCGAACGTCGATTCACAAACACTGCGATGCCTTTGAGCGGTGACACATCTTCAATCGGTCCATCAGAACTCCCTAATATAGGAATACCGGATTGTGTTAAGGTATTAAATCGGTATAACTGTTGGGCGCGTTTTTCTCCCAGACGGTCGATGACCCAAGGGAAATCTGAACTTACAAATAGCGGCTGAACATCTAAAATAATCGGGACGTCTTGCATTAGCGCTATTGCTTTATCACTAACAAGTGATGCGTGAATTACCCGGTCAGGTAACGAACTGGTGGATGGGTATTGTTTTAATAACTTTACAAGCGTTTCGATAGCCCTGTCACCAATGGTATGCGCCGCAATGGCTAAATGATGCTTTCGAGCCGTCTTGATTAACGCTTCTAATTCTGCCTCTTCATGGATATATAAGCCAGAAGTTGTGGCATTATCACTATACGGTGCGTTTAACCACGCCGTTCGACCACCGAACGCACCATCCACAAATATTTTCATCGCGCCAAACGTATAATAAGGTAGAGCTTCGCTTTTTGAAGGATCTAATAAATAGTTTGTTAAGACATCATGATGCACAAGGGCATGTGTTTTAAACGGCGTTCGTCCTTCCTGTATGTGAGCTCTAAATGCCGCTGTGACTTTCTCATAACTCTCTGAACCAAAATAGCTAAGGTCTTCGGTATGACCGCCAACTAATCCTTTCGAGACTAAATGCTCAACACTTAGAGCTATCATGCGCTTTAAATAGGGAACGTCTTTTTCTGGTTCACTACGTTTAATGAGTTCCTGAGCTGTGTCCTTAAAATATCCGGTTAATCGTCCACTGTCATCTTTTCCAATGTAGCCACCAATCGGTGTTGGTGTCTCACGTGTCACACCAGCGAGTGTCATCGCTAACTGATTGGCGACAAGGGCATGGCGACAAACACGGGTAAGCACAATAGGGTGCTTAGTTGAAATCGCATCTAATTCTAACCGGTCAATGATGCGCGTATCGTCCCACTGATTATCATTAAACCCTTCAGCAATTAGCCACTCATCCGGTTGTAACGTGTTCACTTTTTCTTCAATTGCCTTTAGTACAGCTTGCCTCGAATGGATAGTGGATAAATCCAGACGGTCTAATTTTTCACCTAACCACAGCATATGTACATGATTATCGATAAATCCTGGAAAGACTGTAGCTCCTTGTAAATCAAGGATGTCATCACTTTCTTCTATGTAACTTTCTGCTACTTTTTTATTGCCTGCATACAAAATATGATCTGCTTCTACTACAACCGCTTCAACGGTATCTTCTACATCCGCCATCGTATAAAATGTCCCATTTAACATAAGCATTCGCACACGTGATCACTCCGACTATTTTTACTTAAACGATAGCAGAATCTAAAGGAAAAGAAAAGAGTAGCGCTTCATTAGCTCTACTCTTTTTAAAATGCTTATTTAGATTGTGATTGACCAGGTGCTTGATTACTCATTTGTTGTTCAGCCATTTTCACTAAACGTTTAGTAATTTCGCCACCAACAGAACCATTTTGACGTGCTGTTGTATCTGGACCAAGGTTGACACCAAACTCTTGTGCAATTTCATATTTCATTTGATCAAGGGCTTGATTTACACCAGGTACAACAAGACGATTTGAGCTTCGATTTGAATTCCCTGTCATGTCGTTTCACCTCCTCTTTACTACACCGTTAATATGTGTCAGAGTCAGTGAATCAATACAGAAAAACCAATAGTAGTTATTGCCAACTTTTAATTTTTTTAAACATGTTTCACAAAATAATATCCTTTAAAATAAATCATCAACATCGGGTTCATGCGTGTCAAATGGTTTAATCGTTAATACTTGTGTATCATTGATACACGCTTCAATATCTGCTGTTAGATCGAGTAACCCTTCAAAATATTCTACTTTGTCTTTTTTGGGTTTCGTTTTCGGCGAATTCGGTACAAACACCGTACAGCAATCATCAAAAGGCCGGATTGAAATCGGATACGTACCGATTTCCTCAGCAATCGTCATGATCTCACTTTTGTCCATCGCAATCAATGGACGCATAATAGGATAGTTTGTAATGGCGTTAATCGCATGCATACTTTCCATCGTTTGACTGGCCACTTGTCCTAAGCTCTCACCCGTAGTAATTGAAAGTATGTCATTTTTTGCGGCGATGCGTTCAGCAATTTTTAACATCATTCGTCGCATCACGGTCATAGAATAACCATGCGGGATTTCACGATGTAGTTTTTGTTGTAAAGCTGTAAAAGGAACGATATGAACCTTGATTTCTCCACCGTAGGTTGTTAATTCCTTTGTTAAATCTAATACTTTTTGTTTGGCCGCTTCACTCGTATAAGGAGGTGAGAAAAAGTGCACCATCTCAAGTCTTACCCCACGCTGCATCATTAAGTATCCTGCGACTGGACTATCAAAACCACCCGAGAGTAGCAATAACGTTTTCCCTGCTGTGCCTACTGGCAAACCTTTTCGTCCAGGAATCTTTTCCGATGTGATATAGGTTGCTTCTGGTCTAATATCAACATGAATTTCAACATCGGGCTGATGGACATCAACCGTAATACCGTCAGTATTTCTCAATAAATGTCCACCCACCAATTGATTCATTTTTTGCGAGTCAATCGGGAAGGTTTTATCTGCACGGTTTGTTGTCACTTTAAATGTGTTGACATTATTAACTTCCTTTAAAGCAAAAAGCGCGGCTTCTTTAATCACTTCTTCTTCATTCTCAACTTTGATTGCTAAGCTCATCGATTGAATCCCAAAAATCCGTTGCAAGATTGGAATAAGTGGCGCGGGATTCACACCATTTAAAAAGATGCTTAAACGATCTCTTGTTGTTTTAATTTTGATTTCTGGATAAGCTTTTAAATGATGACGGATATTTTCATGTAGACGGTTATAAAATACTTTGCGATTTTTCCCTTTAAGTGATAACTCGCCATAACGAATTAATATATGATCATATTGCATAATTTCTACCCCATAACTTGACTAAGTTCTCTTAGTATTTTTTGTAGCGCTCGGTAAAAGAGCTCTATTTCTCCTTCAGAATTCTGATAAGAAAAACTAATTCTTAAAGCAGATTTCGTTCGATCAGCTGGTAAATTGATCGCTTTTAAGACAGCACTCTCATCTGGACTCTTAGATGCACATGCTGACTTTGTTGAAACAAAAATCCTTCGTTCTTCTAATGCATGCACAATCACCTCTGGTTTATAGCCTGGTACAGAGAAGTTAATAATATGCGCTGCCGCATCTTCTGGTGTATTAATGACGACCTGTTTAATTGTAGATAATCGAGAAATAAGATGTGATTTTAATTCACGTAAATGACTTGGATGATGCATTTGTTGTTCACTTACCATACGCATCGCCTTAACTAATGATACAATACCAGCGATATTCTCGGTTCCTGAACGCAAGTTCCCTTGCTGGCCACCGCCATGAAAGAGCGGAAATAATTGAACATTATCTTTTACATACAATAATCCCGTTCCTTTTAAGCCATGAATTTTATGTCCTGAAATTGACAACATATCAATATGATTGCGTTTAATATCTAATTCAATTTTCCCGTAGCCTTGAACGTGGTCAACATGAAAGAACGTATATTTTTTTGACGCTAAAAACTCTCCAATTCCTTGAATTGGTTGTATTGTACCCAGTTCATTATTAATATGCATGACCGATACAAGGATTGTATCGTCACGTACCACTTTTTTAATGTCTTCTAATTCTATAACACCTGATGCATCGACGGGTACATAGGTCACTTCAAAACCGAGCGTTTCAAGTGCTTTAAACGATTCAAGGACGGATGGATGTTCAATTGTTGTCGTCACTAAATGCTTACCATGCTTTTGGTAACGAAATGCAATACCTTTAATGGCTAAATTATTTGATTCTGTTCCACCTGATGTGAAAATAATCTCTTGATTACTTACACCGAGCATATTTGCCGCTTGCTCATATGCTTTGCGCAACAATTTATCTGCATCGTAGCCGAGTTGATGCTGACTCGATGGATTGCCGTAGTAGTTCTCAGACACGGTTTGATAACTTTCAATAACCTCTTCATGTGGTTTGGTCGTAGCACTATTATCAAAATAAATCATCAGTGGTTACTACTCAAAATATGGATAGATGTATCATGAAACATCTATCGAGTAGCCTCTCCTTTCTTCCTTAGAGACTTATAAACAACACCAGTATTTTCTCCAGTGCTGTTATAAACGATTTAGCTCATTCTTATACGCGTGCCATAAGTCATTCAATCATATTCCTTGTCTAATTTCAAGTCATCCTCTTGTTTTAACGTGCTTTTACCGAAATCCATATATTCACTCTCTCATTAAAACAGCCTCAAACGTTGGTGATTGTTTGAGGCATATACGTATGCTATTCACTTATTCCCAGTGCAATAAGAAGTTGATCAACGGACACCGGCTGATCCTTTTCAAAAGAATACAGGATATCATTAGCTGAACTACTTGCCTGTTGATAAACATTGTCTGACGTCTCATTTATCGTCTCTTCATCTGAAGATCCATCTGTCTCAGTTTGTTCTATAATGTCAAATCGTTTAATTGAAGCCGCATACTCATAATACTCTGGCGTATCTAGCGCTTTGACCTCACTATAGCTAAGCGTTGGTGTTTGTTGAATGACATAGATCACACCAAACGCTCCCCAGATAGTTAAGGTGAAAATCACCATACTGATGATTGAAAAAACTTTCATCTCAAGTCCCTCCTGCTAAATCAGTAAGGTAACTCTATGCGTTCTTCTAATCGTTGCACGGCGCCTGGTGCAACTTCTTCAAGAGCTTGAGCAGATAATTCTAACGCTGCTTCATATTGTTCTTGATAAAACAGTTGCTCCGCTTCAAGCAACTTAGCTTGAAGCATAGGGTACTGACTTCGGTAACGATTCGCATATTGAATTACTCTCTCTGTTAAATAAGCTTGCTCAATCATAAGTTGAACCTTTTCACTGAATATATCGACATTTGAACGGAGTTCTTTAATCTTTGTACTTACTTGTCCCATATTAAGCGGTTGTTCTTCCAGCAAATCGTGAATAGTGTTAATTAGCTGGTGATTAGCAACACACTGTTGTTTTGTGCTAGAAGGCACCCCCGGAAGATTACTTTTTTCGAGGCGTTTTTCCAAGTTAAATAACTCACGTTTTTTCGTTTCAACTAATTGTTTGGCTTCTAATTCATCCCGACGAATGGAACGTACTTGTTCTCTAAAGTCAACATGTGATTGATTAAATTTCTTTAATTCACTTTGATTTAACTCGAGTTGTTCCTTCAGGCTTAGGTAACTTTGCTTTACTATAGACAAACTATTAAGCAGTTGATTATGTTCTTTCTCAAGTTGATGCATCCATTTTTCTAAGTTTTCATAAAGCTCAAGGTCCGATCCTTCAAGCAGGTACGTTTGTTGGAGCGTTTTTACCTCTTCATCTGTTGCATCAAATTCTTGTAAGGCTTCTTGAACTTCTTCAGTAAATTGGTCGACATGTTTATCTAGGTAATGCTTTGCTTTTGCCTCTTTTTCTAACATAAGATAGATTTCTTGAATACGATCTTCAGCTGCACTTAACCAATCATAGATTGCAGGGCTCTCTGCTTGTTCTATTTGGGTTATGTAAGCTTTCACACTCTTATCCATCTCTCTCAACTCGTTAAGCAGACCTTCGTCATTGATGCGATAACCTTCTCGCTTCATTTCTTTAATACCATTCTTTAGCTCTTGAATTTGATCAGGTAGATCTCGTGTGATTTTTTTATACAGAAGTGGAAATTCATCGATTTGCAGACCTATTGCATCTAGACTGGCTTTAATTTTTTCCACATGTTGACGTGCTTCAAAGTAATTTCCATCATCACACATCTCATAAAAAGTATCGATTAACTGCTGTTGTTCATCTAGAGCCCTTTCAAATCTTTGTTCGGCTGGTCCGTATAGATGACGATTTTCTAACAAAACATGGCGCAATTCTCTTAATATCGGTGTGACATCTTCAATCGCTTGACGACTTTGCTTTTCTGAATCTAATAAATCTTCAAGTTCCTGAAGAATCGTTTTAATTGTATCTTCATTCTTATTTAAAATGGATTCAACAGTCGATAAATTCTTTTTAGCACGTTGAACTCTAAAGCGGTCAGCTGCTTCTTCTGCATCAAATAGATATTCTTCAATGTCTGGCAGTTCTCGCGTTAATATATGGTCCCACGTTTCCTTCCAGTATTCAAATTTATCTTGTGTTTCCCCGGAGAGATTTAATGCTTTTACTCGTTGTAATTCTGCACTGACTTGCCTATGCATCATGTCCATTTTCCACGCTTCAAGTTGATCAACTCGGTCATACACCCGTTTTCTTAATATGAGTCCAATAATAATCACGGTGATTGCGATTAAGACAACCCCAATTATGTAGGAAGTAAAGTCCCCCATATAAATCCTCCTTCAATACACGCTTTATGTTTTATGTATTTATATCCTCTTACCGTATGTTTAATTAATAGCACACTCTTTTGAAATATAGCTATCCCTATCATACCATGAACAACCTATATTTGGCTAAAAAAAATCAATTATTTTCAGAATCCAACAATCAATGACTCCCATCGACATATTCATTGCTTTAGCTTTAAATGCGCGATATAATCACACAATAACATTGAGAAAAACAAGGGGGATTTATATGTTTGAACCGACAGCTTATAATGCATCAAAAGAAAAAAATTACCAACTGCTTATTAAACAACTCGAAGCGCTTATTGAAGACGAGCCTGACCTTATTGCAAATTTATCTAATAGCAGCGCATTATTAAATCAATTTTTAGCTGATATTAATTGGGTTGGCTATTATTTAATGAAAGAAAATGAACTCGTTCTCGGACCATTCCAAGGTCTCCCCGCTTGTGTAAGAATTGCTTTAGGACGTGGCGTATGCGGTACCGCAGTATCTGAAAAACAAACAAAACGAGTAGAAGACGTTCATCAATTCCCAGGCCATATCGCTTGTGATGCGAACAGTAAATCTGAAATTGTTGTGCCGATCATAAAAAACGACGAGGTCATTGGCGTTCTGGATATCGACAGTCCATCACTCGACCGATTTGACGAGATTGATCAGCATTATTTAGAAGTATTCGTAAGAACACTCGAAAAATACGTATAAACTTTTTTTCATTACTTTCCGTTGACAATTCTGCCTGTTAGTCATATAATAGACTTTGTGTAAAAAAAGGTAGCCTTTGTGAACCACCGGTTGTCCATTTTGTTCCTTGACTTACTATGAGCAAGGTGTATCGTGTAACTCTCTGCTGCTGGAGCGATGGTACATGAAAATAAAATGGCAGACGATTATGGAACACATTATCTTGTTTTATGCAAAATCTAATTATAAAGGAGAGAATGCACTATGGCTCGCTATACAGGTCCTGTATGGAAAAAGTCTCGTCGTCTCGGAATTTCATTAACTGGTACTGGTAAGGAGTTAGATAAACGCCCTTACGCACCTGGACAACACGGTCCAAACCAACGTAAAAAATTATCTGAATATGGTTTACAATTACAAGAAAAGCAAAAACTTCGTTTCATGTATGGTGTAAACGAACGTCAATTTGCAACTTTATTTGAAAAGTCTGCAAAAATGCAAGGTGTACATGGTGAAAACTTCATGATTCTTCTTGAATCACGTTTAGATAACCTTGTTTACCGCCTAGGTCTTGCACGCACACGTCGTCAAGCTCGTCAATTAGTAAACCATGGTCACATCACTGTTGACGGAAGTCGTGTTGATATTCCTTCATACAGCGTAACACCAGGTCAAACAATCGCGGTTCGCGAAAAGTCACTAAAACTTACTATTATTGCTGATGCAATTGATGCTAACGCTTTTGTGCCTGAGTACTTAACTTTTGATGCTGATAAATTAGAAGGTACTTACTCACGTCTACCAGAACGTTCTGAATTACCAGCTGAAATTAACGAAGCGCTTATCGTTGAGTGGTACTCACGTTAATTTTATTTTAAACGAATTAAGTATAAGAAAAACCTTAGAGACATTGATATATCAATGTTACCTAAGGTTTTTTTGTTGTTTCAAACCATGTTAAATTAGCAGGTAAATACACAAAATAACATTCGTTTGGGGCAAGGATTAGGGCAGAATTTTTTACAACACTTTTAGCGTGGGCATGCTTTTGGAAAGGAACACTTTTATACTTTATCTCTCATATTTGCAGAATAAGAAAATCGGCCATTTTGTCACTTGTGTTATTACGAAGTTCACTACGATATGTTACCGTAATAGCAGCGAGCAGTGAAATAAGCATAATCGCCTTAAATGGATTAATACTTGTAATTGAACTACCTCCCGCCAAACATTCTAACGAATGCTTGAGGAGTATGTCTTCTCATGCTAAAAAGAGAAGATAAATCTTATCGAACTGACACATTGCTTAGCACTAATTCGTATGTACCTTAGTATTTAATAGTGAAAGGGATGTCACATGAGATAAAGGTGTCGTATTTTTCAACGTCACTTAAGGCTTTTTATTATATCTTAATAACAATACCTTATGATTGCCTATGAATTGTTTCTCATTTATAATAGAAATTAGGAGAAATCACCAAAGTTTCATATATACTTAACCCAACTTATGTAGGAACTTACTGGTTACTCAGCAGCTAATTTCGTGTTCGTGATAACCTGTTGGGGAACTAGCTTATGAAAAAACTGTAAAATTGGAGAGGAAATTATGTATCAACAACTAAGTCAAGAACGTCATCTTTTGAGAATTTCTGTTTACGGCGCTTTATTCTTTGCCATTTCAGGCATCGTCTTTGGCATTATATCAGGCGCTCAGATGATTGTCTTTGACGGCTTGTATTCACTAATCAGCTTAATCCTATCTACAATCTCTTTATTTGCTTCACATTACATGAGAAAAACAGATATTAAAAACTTTCCATTTGGAAAAGATAAGATTGAGCCACTTGTCATCATCATTAAATATTTGGTTATACTCGTTTTAGTTGTATCCTCATTCACTTCTGCTGTTATGGCTTTACTTAGCGGCGGTAGAGAAGTTGATATTAACTTAGCACTAGTATACTCTGTCTTAAGTACGATCCTTTGCATCGGCATCACTTTCTATTTAAAAAGTCATGCAAAAAAATCAAAATCAGGTCTCTTACATGCTGAAGCCAACCAATGGGTAATGGATTCCCTTGTTAGCCTCGGGGTTGTCGTTGGATTTATTATCTCGCTCATTTTTACTAATCTACCGGCACTTTCTGGTTTAATACCATATATTGACCCTATTATGGTTGTGATTGTATCTGTGTATTTTGTGAAAGTCCCTATAAGTGAAATGGGCTCTGGTTTACGAGAAATACTTGACATGCCACCGAAAGGAAAAATGCCAGATCAAATCAAACAGCATATCAAAACACTTAAAACGACCCACGAATTTAAAGAAGCCTTTACTCGAGTTAGTAAAGTAGGACAAACTCTTTGGGTTGAGGTAGATTTTGTTGCAGAAATCGATAACGAAATTATCGAAACAATATCTGAACAAGATAGTATTCGAGAAGATATCCATCAGTATTTATCACAATATCCTTACGAAATTTGGTTAACTGTCTCATTCACAGAAGATCGTAAGTGGGCCATTTAACGAATTTAAACAGAAGTCACCCATCCTCTCTTGGTGGGTGACTTCTGTCGTTCAGTATAAGAGTTTCTCTTGGTAATCCTCAACGCGTAAAAAAGTTCGGCACATAAAGTTATTAAGAGCTTACCCAACAAATATTCTGATCTAAGATTTGAAAAAACAATCAACTTAAAATAAACCAAGAACCAACTGAGTTCAAATTGACTTAGCTGGCTCTTATTTAAACTGTTAACTTATTTGGTGATATTCAATAAAAAATATTTCTTTTTTCCTCGACGCACAATCGTAAATGCACCGTCGATTAAATCTTTATCCATCAATTGGTAATCTAACTGTTGATTCCGCTCACCATTAACATAGATGGCGCCGTTTTGAATATCTTCTCGTGCTTGACGTTTTGATGCAGCTATTTTAGCTTCAACCAACAAGTCAACTAGCGTTTGACTATCCAGCGTAATATCAGTTGAAGGGACATCTTTAAATCCTTGTTTAATTTCTTCACCATTTAACTGTTTGACATCACCACTAAAGAGCGCTTCAGTAATACGCTTTGCCTGTAGCAACGCCTTTTCACCATGTACCATTGATGTCACTTCTTCAGCAAGCTTTATATGTGCTTCGCGTTTTTCTGGTGCCTCTTTAAGTGCTATTTCAAGGGCATCAATTTCCTCCATTGTTAAAAACGTAAAGTATTTCAAGAACTTAATTACATCTCGATCATCTGTATTGATCCAAAATTGATAAAACTCATAAGGACTTGTCTTCTTTTTATCTAACCACACTGCCCCTCCTGCAGTTTTTCCGAATTTCGTCCCGTCAGCTTTAGTAATTAACGGAACAGTCAAACCAAATACTTTAGCTTCTTCTCCTTCTTTTCTCGTCCGTCGAATAAGCTCCATACCCGCAGTAATGTTCCCCCACTGATCGCTTCCCCCTATTTGAAGGGTACAATTTTCTTTATCAAACAAATTCATAAAATCATATGACTGCAAAATCATATAGGTGAACTCAGTAAAACTAATACCATTTTCAAGACGTGACTGCACTGAATCCTTTGCTAACATGTAGTTAATACCAAAGTGTTTACCCGTGTCACGCAAAAATTCAATTAACGTTAGTGAACCTAACCATTCTTTGTTATTCCTAGCTCGAGCACCATTATTCGAATCATCAAACGATAAGATCTGAGCTAACTGTTTTTCTATTTGCTGGCTAAAGTAATCAACTGTCTTTTCATCATTTAATTGACGTTCATCTGTTCTTCCACTTGGATCACCAATCATACCCGTCCCGCCACCGATTAAAGCGATTGGACGATGACCTGCTTGTTGAAAACGTTTCAACATAAGTGCTGGCACTAAATGGCCGATATGCAAACTATCAGCTGTCGGATCAAACCCGCAATAAAGTGTCACAACGTTATCAGTTAAATGTTGCTTTAACCCTTCTTCATCAGTAAATTGTTGAACTAAGCCTCGTTGCTCTAAATCCTTAATAATATTCATCATTTGTCTCCTCACATCTCTTTAATATTATAATTCAGCATGAATAAAAAACACAAAAAAACAGTGTCTTCAAATAGGGACGAATTATCTTCGCGGTACCACCCTAATTGCATTCACTGCCACTTCATTCGTTAACGATATCACTACCGTCTTTTTGCCAAAGACAAAAAGAAGCTCAAGCACGTAATTCGTCATATCACTGTATACTGACTCTCACCAACCGTCAGCTCTCTGAGAAAAGGGAGTGAATAACTACTTCATACTATCAACGCTGTTAAAATATGCTATTGCTTATATTTTTAACACAGATAGAAATATTAAGCAAGCTTTTTTTAAAAGAAAATGGGGTTTTAATCGTACCATCCTTACTATGTATGTTATAATTGATGTTGGAATTTTAGGAGGTTAATATTATGGAACAATCAAATCAAGATCATACATTTAAAAAAATATGGGGGAAACTACGACACACTCTCCCTAAAATATTCCGTATCAGTTATGATGTTTCGTGGAATATTCTATTATTCTTTATTATTGCGTTGGTTGTTGGCGGCTTTTTCATTGGCGGACTTGGCGCCGGATACTTTGCAGCACTTGTAGAAGATGAGCCACTTCGTAGCTCAGAAGAGATGACAACAGCAATATATAATTATGAAGAGACGTCTGAAATTTACTTTGCTAATAATATCTTCATGGGGGAAGTGAGTTCAGAGCTTCACCGTGAAGAAGTGGAAAAAGAGCACGTTTCTGAGTACATTATTAACGGTATTATCGCGACGGAGGATGAATATTTCAACGAACACAATGGCATTGTACCTAAGGCCATACTCCGCGCTATTTTTCAAGAAGTAACCGGGTCTGCTACCCAAACGGGTGGTAGTACACTCACGCAACAAATTATTAAAAATCAAATACTAACTAATGAAGTATCTTTTGATCGTAAGGCGAAAGAAATCATGCTCGCGTTAAGATTGGAGCATTTTCTAGAAAAAGAAGATATTCTTGAAGCTTACTTAAACATCGTTCCTTTCGGACGTAATGCAAACGGGAGAAACATTGCTGGTGTTCAAACGGCTGCGAAAGGCATTTTTGGTGTGGATGCAGATGAGGTAAACTTAGCGCAAGCGGCATTTATTTCCGGGCTTCCACAAAGCCCCATTATGTATAGCCCATTTACCAATGGCGGGCAAGTTAAGACTGAAGAAGGACTTGCACCTGGGCTTGACCGAATGAGAACGGTTCTTGATCGTATGTTAAATAACAACTATATAACACAGGCTGAATATGATGAAGCGCTTGACTTTGACTTAGTAGCTAGCTTTACTGAAGGTAGCCCATCAACTTTTGAACAATATCCTTATTTAACACAGGAAATTGGAAATGAAGCTGTTGATATCTTTAAAGAGAAATTGGCCATCGAAGATGGTTACACAGCAGAGGAATTGCATTCAAATGCCAGCTTAATGGAGCAGTATGAAATGCTTGCAAACAGAGAGATTTCTCAAGGCGGATATAAGATTCATACGACAATCATAAAAGACATTTATGATGCATTCCAAGAAGTAAAAGATAACTATAATAATTATGGACCAAATAAAATCGCGAAAAATAATGCCACACAGCAAACCATCATGACAGAAGACCCTGAAACAGGCGAACTGATTCCTTACAATGCACCTGTTCAAGTAGGAAGTTTTTTACGCGACAATAAGACGGGTGCCATTTTAGCGTTTGTTGGTGGTCGTGACTTTAACTTACAAAACCGAAACTTTGCAACCAACGCACCTAGACAGATTGGTTCAACAGCTAAGCCCTTACTCGTTTATGCACCAGCTTTAGAGGAAGGGATACTACAACCTGGATCTATTATCGCAGATGCCAAATTCACTTACACTGATGCAAGTGGTTCTTGGAGCCCTTCAAACTTTAGTGCAAGTCGTTACTACGGACTAACCACCGTAAGAAACGCTTTAAGAAATTCATATAATGTGTCGGCCGCAAGTGCCTACATTGATTTGCTCGAAGTCGCTAATCCTGTACCAGATTATTTACTTAAAATGGGGTTCACTAATTTCCCTGAGAGTAACTATCGTTTACCTTCTATGGCATTAGGAAGTCATAATGCTACAGTTAAAGAAAACACCAATGCTTATTCAACTTTCGGTAATAACGGAGAGTATACCGATAGCTTTATTATAAGTAAAATCGAAAGTGTTGATGGCCGAACAATTTATGAACATGAATCTGTCACAGAACGTGTCTTTAGTCCTGAGACAAGCTACTTAATGCTTGATATGATGCGAGACGTGCTAACAAATGGTACAGGTACATCGGCAAGAAATAGCTTATCAAATCCTGGCGTAGACTGGGCTGGAAAAACCGGTACATCAAATAGTTTCAGAGATACTTGGTTTATTGCAACGAATCCAAATGTCACGCTTGGAAGTTGGATGGGATATGAATATGAGCAACAATTAAACACTGGGTATAGTGGCCGTAATCAAGTTTTTTGGGCTCAACTAGTTAATGCTGCAACAGCTGTTGCGCCTGAAATTATGGCACCTAGCGAGCGCTTCTCACAACCTAACAATATCGTTTCTCGTTCATTTAGTTTAGTATCAGGTTTATCACCATCCAGTCTAACAAGTGCATTAGGTCTAGTTGGAACAGATATATTCAATGCAAAATATGTACCAAAAGAAGAGGATTATAGTATTATTTCAGCCAATGTCGTTAATGTCGGCGATAACGCTGTCTTAGTTGATGATCAAACACCTAACGAATTCACATCCGAACGCGGCTATATGTTTAATCCTGAGTGGCTTAAAGACAAAGGATATGATAAACTGAGTGACCTTACTCAGCTTTACCCTTCAAGAAATGGAGGATGGGGACGCTTATTGCTACCTAACTTAAGCAATGATGACGTACAAGATAGCGGTCAAAGACCTACAGCACCATCTAACGTTTCTAAGTCAGGTAATATCTTGACATGGCAACAATCGCGCAGCTCAAATGTGATTGGTTACCGCATTTACCGTGCTAATGATCCTGACAGTAACTTTAACTTATTAGACTCTACAACAAATACTCAATACAATGTAGGTAATGCACCAGCAGTGTATCAGATACGTGCGGTTGATTACTTTGGTCGTGAATCACAGCCTACACGCCCATTTATCGATGGAGATTTCTCTGAAGAAGAGCCAGAGGAACCGGAAGAAATAGAAGAGCCAGAAGAACCAGAAGAGGAAACTAATACTGCAGAACCAGAAGAAGATACCCCTTCTGGAAATGGATCAAACAATAGCTCTTCTAACTAACATCTAGACTATTTCTAATAAAAAAGCATGATTTGATAAGAACGTCATTTAAATAAAAAAATACAGCCACAAAAAACCGCTAAAACAAGAAGTAGTATCCTGTTTTAGCGGTTCTCTTTTCTCGCGAAAAATAGTGTGAACTTAAATTTACTCGGAAGTCAATTCTTGACCGATTTCTAAAATCACAATCTCTACTCGACGATTTCTACGCCAATTCTCTACTGAGTCATTCGGGGCTATCGGACGTGTGTCACCATAACCTACCGCAATAAACCTTTCTTGATCTAAATTATGTTGTTCTAAAATAAACCGAATAACCGAACTTGCCCGAGCACCAGATAACTCCCAGTTTGATGGATATACAGTTGTTGATATTGGTCGATTATCTGTATGACCCTCTACCCTTACTTCATTAGGAATATTCGTTAAAAGTAAACCAACTTTATCTAAAAATGGCTCTCCCTCGCTTTTAACATTTGCTTCTGCTGTCTCAAAAAGCACGCGTTCCTGCAGTATGAGTACAACGCCCTGATCTGTTCTATTTGCACTTATTACATCTTGTAAATTATTCTCTTCAAGGTAACCTTCGACTTCCTGTAATAACTCGTCTAACTCTTCTTTGTTGTCTTCAGTCGACTCATCAAGATCATCAACATCTTGATCAAATAAATTATTTTTAAAGTCTGTTGCACCTTCTTGATTTTGATTCGGATTTGAATTTTCAGTTGGATTTTGCATGTCTAAATTAGATGGAAATCCTGTGAAAATCATTCGATTCCTAAACGATTCTGCAACTGCTTCAAATCTTGCAGCATCAATTTGTGACATGGAAAACAATAAAATAAAGAAGACTAAAATTAAGGTCATCATATCGGAGAATGTTGTCATCCATGCTGGAGCCCCTTTTTTAACTTTCTTTTCAGGACGCTTCATTTGTTACATCCTCCACTTGTACACCTTCATTCTCTTCCCGACGCTTTCTCATATCATCAGAAAGAAATGCACTAAGTTTCTCTTTTAATATACGCGGATTTTGTCCTGACTGAACACCAATGACACCTTCAACAACGATTTGCTTCATAAAAACTTCTTGTTCTGTTTTACTTTCTAGTTTACCCGACATAGGAATAAAAACTAAATTAGCTAATACCGCACCATAAAAAGTTGTCAGCAAGGCAACGGCCATCTGAGGACCTAAAGTAGATGGGTCGTTTAAGTCATTTAACATCAAAACGAGACCGATCAACGTTCCAATCATCCCCCATGCCGGCGCATACTCTCCAGCTTTTTCTAAAATCAATCTGCCTTTAGAGTGACGGTCTTCCATTGCCGTAATTTCCGCATTCATAATATCATGTATCACTTCTGGTTCAATACCATCAATCGCAAGTAATATGCCCTTTTTAATAAAAGGATCTTCTACATTTTCTAATTCTGTTTCTAATGCCAGTAACCCTTCTCGTCTTGCGCGCTCAGATAAACGTTCAAAGAGAGAGATAAGACCTTCTAAGTCCATTTCATTTTGACTAAAGGATTCTCTAACAACACGCCCCATTGATTTGACTTGATCAATATTAAAATTAATTAAAATGGCTGCCATTAATCCTCCGAGTACAATAATAATCGAAGCCACTTGGATGAATGCTGCAAAACCACCAAGACCTGCACTCGAAATGATACCAAATGAAATCATCACAATACCCAATGTTATACCTATCGGTGTTAAAATGTCCGTTTTCTTCATATACTCTCTCCTTAATTCTCGAGAAATCAAATAAATTTTGTGTGCAATAAGCACACAAAATTTATATCGGCACTATATTTATTTTGTTGAGTTTCTTTCGATAATTTGGTGCGGAAGTACGACAGTATTTTCCGAAACTTCCTCTTTATTCATATATTTTGTTAAAAGACGCATAGCGACAGCACCAATATCATACATTGGTTGAACAACCGTCGTCAATGTTGGACGAACCATTTGGGCTAATCTTGTATTATCAAAACCAACAACTTCTATATCGTCTGGCACTTTAAGCCCACGATCTTGAATGCCATGAATCACACCTAAAGCAATTTCATCCGAGGCCACAAAGATTGCAGACGGCATCTCTTTTGCTTCAAGTAATGTTTCAACCGCTCTTATACCGGATTGATAACTTAAATCACCTTTAATAAGAAACTCTTCTCGCACGTCTATTTCAGCGTCTTTTAATGCACGCTTGTACCCCTCGAATTTCAATGCATTAGCTGTTGTTTCCTCCAATCCAGTCACGAAAGCGATGCCTCTATTACCGCTATCCATTAACATTTGAACAGCCTCAAATGCTGCTTGTTCATAATTAATATTAACTGATGGTGTCTTTTCACTCGGGTCAACGGTTGCTGCAAGTACTATAGGCACTGGCGAGGTTTTAAATTGATTAATGTGCTCTTCTGTTATCTTTCCACCCATGTAAACAATACCATCGACTTGTTTTTCAAGCATGGAATTGATAAGTTTAATTTCTTTGTCAATATTTTGATCTGAGTTGCTTAAAATAATATTGTATTTATACATATTAGCAATGTCATCAATACCTCTAGCAAGCTCTGAAAAGAAAATACTCGAAATATCCGGAATAATTACCCCTACCGTAGTTGTTTTTTTACTTGCTAGCCCTCTAGCAACAGCATTAGGTCTATAACCTAACCTTTCAATTGTTTCAAGTACTTTTTTACGTGTAGCAGGTTTAACGTTCGGATTGCCATTTACAACACGTGATACTGTTGCCATGGAGACGTTTGCTTCGCGCGCAACATCATATATTGTGATATTCATTTTCTTTCATCCTCCTTCTTTTTTTTCACTGTCTAAATGTGTGTGTGTATAGTATAGACTAGCTTTTATAGATATATCAAGAAAATCTCTAGTCTAGTATACCAAATTTCTTCAATGTCTGCCTTAATTTCAAATGTTTTTTTGCCAGGATAAGAAAACAGAAAAAAGCCTCCCACTAGTCGTATTGAACTGCTACCTGTCAAGTGGACAGTAAAAAACAAAACGATTCATTTTAGCTGGTTAAACTTATTAGTTCATTACAGGTCTTTTTTGGTTAACTCTTGATGATTCTGCGTTGTTATTCAATCGCTAACGGCGGACCTTTGCCAAAGGGCTTATCTTCAGACTGTGCTAACCCCTTCGGCATCGCCACCTTAAGCTCTTGAATGACTTAAAAACAAGCTTCTACAGAGGTTTCGATCATCTCTTTAATCAACACCCTCGTATACTTCACGTTACAACTTTGGTGCCAGTCCCTTGAAAGTCAACGTCACTCTTCGTCAGTTATAAAAATCAATATAATTATTGATGCCATGCTCCAATTGTTCGATTGGCTGGTTGTCATACAATAGCCAGCTCTCAACATGCTTGGTGTGAACCCGTATTTTTCTTTCAAATCATGATACATATGAGATGTATATTAATATCCTTGATCACTATGAATAATCGGTTGTACGTTTGTAACGGCTTCGCTTATCATACTTTCCACCAAATGATTGTCGTTTTGATTTAAAAGCTTAAAGGCGACGATTTTTTCAGTTCATTTCTTTTAATTCAAATTCCAGCTGTTCGGTTTCTGTCATGGCTTCTTTGTTAGATTTTTTTCGGCCACATCGATCAAGCAGCCCATCTTTACCATCTAAGTCATACTTCTGCACCCAACTATATAGTTGTTGATAGGACGCGTTTACCTCTCAGCTTCCGACTGATAGTCTCGATTGTGTCTTAAAGCAAAATCTATAATTTCCTAATGTTCTTCCAGTGTCGTTTTTTTACCCTTCATCCTATTTACACGTCCTTTACCAGTGGATTTCTTACCACTAGTATAGGCCTTGATCCAGGAAGATAAAAGAGAATCCTATCCTCTTTCATTTCTGTTGTATAAACAGTCTTCTGGTGCTTACGCTTTAATCCTTTTTGACCCTGGCGATGATACTTTTAAACCCATCCCCTTATTAATTTAGTGGAACAGTTATACTCACGTTCTAATGATTTAAATGAGTGCCCTTCATTCACGTGTTTTAAAACAATATATAATTTCTCTTCATCAGACCACCGTTGATTTTTGCGCATAGAAAAAAACCCCCAACAAATTAGTGTAGAAATTTACTATTCCTACTGTCCACTTTGTTGGGAGCATATCATATATGTTTAACTGAGAAGCTTTTTGTTTTTTATTTTCTTACCGCTTCCATAAATGCATCAAATTGTTCAAAATTCATTTGTTGTTGTTGATCAGAAAGAGCAACAGCTGGGTCTGGGTGAACCTCTGCCATAACGGCATCAGCACCAATCGCAATAGCTGCTTTTGCGGCTGGAATAAGTAAGTCACGTCGACCTGTAGAGTGTGTAACATCGACCATGACAGGTAAGTGTGTCTCTTGCTTAAGAATCGGTACAGCTGTAATATCAAGCGTGTTACGTGTCGCTGTTTCGTAAGTTCTAATTCCTCGCTCACAAAGAATGATATTACTATTACCACGTGAATGGATATATTCAGCTGCGTTAATAAAATCCGATACTGTTGCGGACATTCCACGTTTTAAAATGATCGGTTTATTAACTTCACCTGCTGCCTTTAGTATCTCAAAGTTTTGCATGTTACGAGCACCTATTTGAATCATGTCCAGGTATTCTGCTGCTTTCTCCATATCTTGTGGGCGAACAATTTCACTTACAACAGCTAAATCAAATTCATCACCAATACGTCGTAAAATTTCTAATCCCTCAAAACCAAGTCCTTGAAAATCGTAAGGACTCGTCCGCGGCTTAAATGCGCCACCTCTAATCATATTTAACCCGTGTTTTTTAATTTGTTCCGCTACTTTTCTTACTTGTTCGTAAGACTCAACCGCACAAGGTCCACAAACAAAATGGGGCTGTCCATCCCCGATTTTTTCACCTTTAATATCAATGATTGTATCTTCGCTTTTGCGTTTACGTGACACAAGCATTTCCTTATGGTAATCTTTTTCTTGTAACTCTAGTCCAGCTTTAAAAATTTCCTTAAACAAATGAATAATCGTCGCATCTTGAAACGGTCCTTCATTTTGATTTTTAATTTTTTCTAGCATCTGGTGTTCTCGTACAGGATCATATTTTTTATCTGGACCTTGGTTTGGCTTTGATTTGGCTACTTGCTTGACTAATTCTCCACGCTTATTAATTAAGCTTAGTAAGTCCATATTCAGTTCATCAAGCTGTTCTCTAAGTAAATCTAATTGTTCGTTTGACATCTAAATTCCCCCTGTAGTTAATGTATATTTTACCTATTCCTTAAAAACATGCATCACATGTTTGAAAACGAAAGAATGAATAATTAGCATTCATTATAGCTAAAATATTCCGAATTGTCACTACATTGTTTAAATATTTAGTATTTTCTTTATACCATTATCTTAAAAAGGCAATACGTTCAAGAAGAAATCTGTTAAACTAAGTATTAGTAAGCGTTTAAGAACGAAGACAAAGGAGTTAAATTATGAATGACATTATTTTCGCTTTAGATATTGGGACCCGCTCAGTTAATGGATTACTCCTTAATATAGAAAATGGACATTACACACTCGTTGATTATGAAAGTATTGAACATACCGAACGTTCCATGCTTGACGGTCAAATACATGATGTTGTGGCAGTTGCGCAGATCATTAAGCAAGTAAAACAGCAGTTAGAGGAGAGACACAAAATCACTTTAACTAAAGTATGTGTTGCAGCAGCTGGCCGTGCACTTAAAACAAAACGAACCATTGTATCAACAGACATTACTAAACAACCTTTAATGGATCGAGAAGCTATATCTTTTCTTGAACTAACAGCCGTTCAAAAGGCACAGTATGAGCTTGCTGAAGAGGAGAAAAGTCAAGATCAATTGACACATTACTATTGCGTTGGTTATTCAGTTCTACAATATAAGTTAGATAATGATATCATTGGTTCACTCATCGATCAACAGGGGGGAAACGCAGAAGTAGAAATTATTGCGACGTTTTTACCTAAAGTTGTTGTTGAATCTCTTATTTCAGCACTAAATCGTGCACATTTAGAAATGGAGGCACTCACACTTGAGCCTATCGCTGCCATTAATGTATTAATACCTGAATCGATGAGACGGTTAAATGTCGCACTGGTTGATATTGGCGCTGGCACAAGTGATATCGCTTTAACTGATGAAGGAACAATTACAGCCTATGGAATGGTATCTAAAGCTGGAGACGAAATTACAGAAGCAATTAGTGACTATTATCTACTAGATTTCAATGAGGCAGAGCGTGTAAAACGTGAAATAACAGAACATCATCAGGCGACAGTGGAAGATATATTAGGATTTGAAACTGTTGTAACAAAAAGCGAGTTAGCCTTGGATATTAAACCCGCGATTGAAGATTTAGCAAGTGCTATTGCAAATGAAATTATTAACCTTAATAAACGTGCCCCTAAAGCTGTTATGCTTGTTGGTGGTGGTAGCTTAACACCTGACCTTACAAACACATTAGCTGATAAATTACAACTTCCGCATAATAGAGTGGCTACACGTGGGACAGACGCTATCAAAGACTTAAGAACAACTATAGATATACCAACGGGGCCAGAATTTATTACCCCTATTGGTATTGCTATAGCAGCAAAACAAAATCCTGTACATTACATTAGCGTCACGGTAAACGAACGTGCCGTTCGCTTATTTGATATGAAACAACTTACGGTTGGAGACTGCCTTCTAGCGGCTGGTATTGATATTAAACGTATGTACGGTAAACCAGGAATGGCTTACATGGTTTCTATCAACAACCAAACAATTACTTTACCGGGGACACACGGCACCCCTCCTAAAATTAAACGTAACAACAAGCAACTGCGTGTTGATGATTTAATTGAACATAACGACACCTTAGTTGTTGATAAGGGAGAAGATGGTCATGAGCCTCTTGTGAGGCTACATGATATCATAGGTAATGTTCAGCCATTTACACTATACTTTAATGATAAACCATATCAAGTCACACCTAAGATCACGATTAATAAAAAAGCAGCTGACCTTGAAGCGGTATTAAAAGATGGCGATCGGATTGAAATGGTTGATCACATTGATTTAGGCACGTGGCTTAACCAATCAGAGTTTCATTATTTAGCACATGAACCAGAGATATTTGCTGTCTATCTCGATGATAAATTCATACCTCTAGAAGCTTATTCGGAAAAATTATTCATTAACCATCAACCCGCTTCACTCGAAACAAGGCTAAAACCAGGAGATAAAATTTATTATAATCCTTTACAAAAAGTAACAAAGGAAGTATTAACAAAGGCTCTTAAATTACCTTTAAGTGAAGAGATTAACATCACTTTTAATAATGAACCTGTTACTATTAAAAAGGAGAAAATGGCGCTTTATCATCATGATATCTTATTAAAAGATGATGACGTTATCGAACCATTATCTAAGTTAACCATTAAAAGATTAGAAGATATGACATTTATTTTTCAAGATGTCTTCCGCTATATCACTCTTGATTTAATAAAACAGCGTGGCCATGTACATATATTAAAGAATGGTGCACCCACAACATTTCTTGAACCTATAGTTGATGGTGATAAATTAGAAATTATTCATGAATCAAAATAAAAAGAGAATTAATTGTAAAAAAACAGGTGGTTCCTTTCCAAATATGAAAAGGCACCGCCTGTTTTAATATATACTTATTTCTTCTTAACGTCTTCTACGCCATCTTCAACTGCTTCTTTCACATTATCAGTCGCTTCTTTTGCTGCTTGAGCTTTTTTATTAGCGCTATCTTTTACTTTTTCAACTTTTTCTTTCACTTCTTCAACTTTTTCTTCAACAGCTTCTTCTATGTCTTCTTGCATATCTTCAACATCTGCTTGCATCGCTGCTTTTTTCTTTTTTAATTCCTCTGCTGTCTCATTAATTTTATCCTGCACGCTCTGCTTCGTTTCATTAAACTTAGCATGAAATTCTTGTGACTTTTCATTCACTACTTGTTGAAGATCCGCTTTCTTTTCCTTAGCTATTTCTTTAAATTCATCTGTTTTATCATAAGCTTTATCCTTATAAACTAATGCTTTATCTTTAAGATCAGAGGCACTTTTATTAATGTCTTCTCTTACTTCTTTACCCGACTTAGGTGCGAACAATAAGGCAACCGATGCCCCAACAATACTTCCAATCAACGATCCAATTAAAAAGTCCTTCGCATTGATATGCTCATTTGTTCTGTTTTCTTCGTTTGTCATAATAAATTCCTCCTCATATTTTCTTTACATTTACTTAGTCGTTCTTTTATCTTTCTTTTTCTTTAGTACTTCCATTGCGACATTACCCCATTTAATAACTTGCGCTGTTTCTTCTTTATTATCAACAGCAATTCTTGAAATAGTATCAGAAACTTCTTTTACAGAAGCACTAAAGGTCGTAAAGGTCGTACTTAAACCGCTAATACTATCAACTAAGACGTTTAGTTTATCAGCCTTTAAGTTAATATCCTCAGCTAATGCATTGGTTCGATTAAGTAATAGCGTTGTTTCAGTTGTAATACCCACCATTTGTTTCTCTAAGCCTTCTAACGTATTCGCTACACTTGTCATCGTTCGTTCTGACTCTTTTAAAAGACGAACAAGATAAACAACAAGAACAGCAAATGCTATTGCAGCAATTAATGCTGAAATGTAGAGAAGATTATCCATATCGCTCACTCCTTCAACAAATATTTTTATTTATAAATATGGTCTATTGTTGTTTACCCCATTTTAAAATTTGGTAAACTTTATAAATAAAAAAACTGACCACTCATAACTATATTCGTCATGATGGTCAGTTTTTCCTTCTTAGTTGGTTAAATATTTTTCATAAGCTGTTTGGAACGTTTGAATATCTCCCGCTCCCATAAATACAATCACATCTGCTTTATCTTCAGCCAACATACTAATTGAATCCAGCTGGATATAATGGCAATTGTCAATCAGTTCTCCTAAGTCTTTAATCGTCAATTTACCTACCATTTCTCTTGCAGAACCGAAAATATCACATAGATACACATTGTCCGCAAGCATTAAACTCTCAGCAAACTCTTGTAAAAACATTTTCGTCCGAGAATACGTATGTGGTTGAAACACAGCGGTAATTTTCTTGTCCGGATACTTTCTTCTAATTGAATCAATTGTTGCTTCAATTTCTTTAGGATGATGCGCATAATCATCAATTAAAACTTGGTCATTAACGCGCTTTTCAGAAAAACGACGCTTCACACCACCAAAAGTTTCTAAGTGCTTCATTTGATCACTTTCGATTCCTTCATAATGACATAAGGCAATAACCGATAAAGCATTTAAGACGCTATGTTTACCGAATAAAGGAATAGTGAAAGTATCATAAAAATCATGTCGGACATACACATCAAATGTTGTCCCATGTTCCCCTTCTCGCATATCCTTCGCTTGAAAGTCGTTATCTTCATTAAATCCATAGTAAACCACAGGTACTTTTGCTTGGAGCTTGTGTAAGTATATGTCATCACCACAAGCAATTATTCCTTTTTTCACTTGGTCAGCCATAGATTGAAAAGCAGAAAACACATCATCAATACTCGTAAAGTAATCCGGATGATCAAAATCAATATTGGTCATAATTGCGTAATCTGGCTTATAGCTTAAAAAATGACGCCGATATTCACACGCCTCAAACGAAAAATATTTACTGTTCACATGGCCAACACCGGTACCATCACCTATTAAATAAGAGATTGGGTGAATATTTTTCAACACATGACTTAACAACCCTGTTGTGGACGTTTTACCATGTGCACCTGTTACCGCAATACTCGTATATTGATCAATCCACATCCCAAGAAATTCATGATATTTGAAAATGGTTAAACCTAATGCTTTTGCTTCTTTAATTTCCTCATGCTCATCATTAAATGCATTACCTTGAATAATCGTCATGCCTTCAGTAATGTTTTCTTTTGAAAAAGAGAAAATGGGGATCGCTTTATCTACTAATGCTTGATCTGTAAAAAATGTTTTATCCACATCTGAACCTTGAACGGTTTCTCCTTGATCATGAAGAATATGCGCAAGTGCGCTCATACCTGTCCCTTTAATACCAACAAAATGGTAAACTGTCATAAATCTTACCCCCGTAAGTGTCTAACGCTACTCATATTTCTATTTAAGTCGCTACTATAAATAAACGACTTAAACAGCACAATTATGCATTATATCACAGATTAATAAAAAACTAAATCATTAGGAAGCACTACTTCTGATAATGAACTTTTTCCAGTCGTGCGTTCGGTCGGTATTGTCGACCAAATTTAGATTCTGGTTGACCGTTTAGCATGACACTATCACCAGTAAATCCAACTTTAATATCCAATAAACTACGACCAACACCATAAATATCAACAGGCACATGTTGTTTTTCAAAACGACGAATTTTATCTTCCGTAAACCCACCACTTGCAATGATTTTCACATGATTAAACCCTTCATCGTCAAGCGCTTCACGCAGCGCGAAGATAAGTTCAGGATTAACACCTCGAGGATCAAACGGTCCCATTAAATGCTCATTACGCAAGAAATACTTATCAACCATATTATTGGATGTATCTAGACGGACGCCTTTTAATTCATCTTTAAATTCATGCGCGACCTTAAGGGAATCAGTAATAACATCATTGTTATAATCCACCAGTACCATAAGTTCATCATCTGGATATACTTCTTTATATGCCTTAGAGGCGGAGACAACATCTCCTTCAAACAATTGAATCAAGGCATGCGGCATCGTACCCATACCTGTTTTCCCCCACCATTCATTCATCGCGTGTGTTGCTTGAGCAGTTGATCCACCAATAAAAGCTGCATAACCGTCACCTGCTTGTTGCGTATAGTGATCATCGCGATCTCCCATAAACATAACCGGCTTTTGCGTACCAGATGTTCGAGCTGCTTTAACAACTTTATAAACATTCGTCGCTACTGACGTGCGTCTTGCTAGAATCCCATCGATAATTCCTTCTAAATAACCAAAAGATTGGTAAGGTCCTTTAATCGTTAACACTGTTTCAAAAGGACTGATCTTATCTCCGTCTTTTAAAGAGTGAATTTCCAGACTTTCAGGATTCTCACTAAATGTATGTATGAGAGCAATCGCTTCATCTGTTCCACAAAGAACCGCGTGATCTTTTTGAAAAAACTGCATGATTACCTCATTGTTTTCACACTTTTTTTGAGCTATTTCTTTAGTTTTTAAGAAGTATACCGCAGAGAACCAGCCTTCTTTGATACGTTCATCGAACTTAAATGTTTTATTAGTTAATCGATCAATCTTACCATCTAATTTCAAACTGATTTCTTTTTCCATTGTTTAATAACCCCTTATTGTGTTTTATTTATGTTTATCTGTGCGACTGACGAATATAGTTAATTTCTTCTTTTGAGATAAGTATTGTCCGTGGCTTACTACCATTTTGACCCGATACAATCCCTTGGTGTTCAAGTGAATCTATAATCCTTGCTGCTCTATTATATCCTATTTTAAATCGGCGTTGAAGTAAAGACGTACTTATTGTCTCATTTTCTGACAAAAACAAAAGGGCATCCTCAAAAAGTTCATCTGTTGACGCTTCTTGTTCGAGTGATTCTAACAGTTGTTCTTGCTCAAATAAATAATTAGGTTCACGCTGTTGCTTTAGGTAGGCCGTAATACGTTCAATTTCATCATCCGAAACAAAAGCGCCTTGTATCCTAACAGGATGTCTCGCCCCGTTCTCAACAAATAACATATCGCCTTTACCAAGCAGTCGCTCCGCACCAGCTGTATCAATCATTGTCCGTGAATCAACTTGGGAGGCCACACTAAAAGCAATTCGTGTAGGGATATTTGATTTTATCAATCCTGTAATCACGTCTACTGATGGTCGTTGAGTTGCCAAAAGTAAATGAATTCCAGCTGCACGAGCTTTTTGAGCAATTCGACAAATGGCATCTTCTACATCTTGAGGAGCTGCCATCATTAAATCTGCTAACTCGTCAATGACAATCACAATCATTGGCAAGCTTTCCCCTTGTTGACGTGTCATTTTTTCATTATAGCGCGACAAATCTCTTGCCCCTTTTTCAACAAAAAGTTGGTAGCGTCTTTCCATCTCTTCTACCGCCCATTTCAGTGCCTGCGTTGCTGCTTTTACATCTGTTATGACAGGACTGACTAAGTGAGGAAGATCATTATAAGGTTGAAGTTCCACCATTTTAGGATCAATAAGTAATAACCTCACTTCTTCCGGCGTTGCTTTATATAGAAGAGACAACAAAATAGTATTTATACATACACTCTTTCCCGAACCGGTTGCTCCTGCAATTAAACCGTGAGGCATCTTCTGAATATCAGTAATGATAGCTTCGCCAGAAATATCTAGTCCTAAACCAACACTTAAAGGAGATGTTGCATCGACAAAAGCTGATGATTCGAAAATTTCACTTAACATGACTGGCCGCGTTTTTTCATTAGGTATCTCAATACCAATCGCATGTTTTCCAGGAATAGGCGCTTCAATTCTAATATCTTTCGCGGCTAGACTTAGCTTTAGATCATCACTAAGATTTTTCACTTTACTTACCTTCACACCAGACTCTGGTTTAATTTCAAATCGCATGACACTTGGCCCTTGCATTACGTTGATCACTTCAGCTGCTACATTAAATTGTTTTAATGCCTCAATAAGGCGCTGTGATTGCTCCTCAATAAATGATGAGAGATGCATTTCTTTCGGTACAATATCATCTAATAAATGCAGCGGTAGCACTTGACGCTTTTTACCGTCTATTTTTTGTGATATTTGTCTTGGGTTCACCAAACTTTTCGCCACTGTGTTTGTCAATTGCTCTGCAACTGGCGGCTGATTTGTTGATGCATGCTGATCTTTAGTTAGCTGCTTATTATCCACATTTTTCATCCGCTCATAGTAACGTTTCTTATCACTTGGCCTCATTCTAACATTGAATGGCACTTGTTTCTTATTTAACTCCCGTTGAGCTTGTTCATGGACTGGCGAGCGTTTTAATAATATTTCAGTTTCTGACATAGTCCCAACTTCGCTTTCATTGTCTTTCTCTTCTATGCCATCTACGAACTTCGTCGGGTCATCTTTTTTAGCTTCATTTGCTGTTGTATCACTACTGTCCTTAAACTTTTGCTTCTCATTTACGACGTCTATATTATTGACCTTTTCCATACTATCGAATGGCTCAATGGTTTTTTTCTGCTCTGTTCTTTCTATGTCTCGGTCTTTTGGTTGCACTTTTCTTTTCTCTCCGCTACGCTCATAAGCATAATCAGACATTTCACCACGCGTTCTTCTTACTTCATTTAGAATATTCGAAGAATAGGAAGTCGGATAGTAAGTTGATTCTATTAATTTCTTTTCTTTTTGCCTATCATGTCGATGTTCGTGACTTTGTTGTTCGACTTGTCGGGTAAAACCATATACGGGCGATGGCACTTCTGATACTTTAAATGGTTTATTGTTTGGTGGTGTTTCTCTGTCTTTAGACATGTTGGTTGGTAATTCTTTCTCTTTTTTATATTTCTTTGAAGAATGCTCTCTATTCATTCCGACTTCATCTATTTTTACCGGGAACTTAAACTCTCGCTCTTTCGGATAATGATAGACGACCTTGGTATCGATTCTTTGATATGGCTTTTTATTAACCTTTGAAACATCTTGCTCATTATGTAATTTATCTGGGTGATCAACTTCTTGTACGTTATCATTCGAGTGAAAAAGTTGATCAATTCTTTGTTTTAGTTTATTCCACATGTTTTTCACTCTTTCTAAAATTAATTATCTTCATTTTAACAAATTTTTAACTAAAATGGCTTGTTTCAGCATTTTTTATCATGTAAAAAAAGCGCAAAAGACACAAAGTTCTTTTACGCTTTTGCATACATTTAGAAAGTAAATTCATCCCCGGCTTTGACATTCGCTTCTAGGACATAAATACCTTTCTCCTCAGGTGCATTTGGTAACCCTAATTCACGTTGAGAGCAAATCATGCCGAATGAATCTTCCCCACGAAGATTTGCATCTTTGATTTCCATACCACTTGGCATAATTGCGCCTACTTTAGCAACTACGACGTGTTGACCTTTATCCACATTAGGTGCACCGCATACAATTTGAACAGATTCATCACCTAAGTCTACTTGACAAACATTTAACTTATCCGCATTTTCATGTTTCCTTATCTCTTTCACATAGCCCACCACAAACTTTGGTGACAAGTCCAGTTCTAATCTCTCTTTATAACCATTTTCTTCTAGAATGTCATTTAATTTCTTCAAAAATGCCTCATCTAACTTATGTTGACCATCAGCTAAAGTGATATACTTTGAAGCGTTAAAGATATTGTAACCAATAACTTCACCACTTGTTGTATTAAAGATTTCAACAACATCCTCTATTCTTTTAAAACTCTTTTCATAGCGATCAGCTGTTTTTAATGGCAACATTAAAACGTCACCAATCCCCTTTTGATTGTAATACACGTTCATCTTTTACTCAGTCCTTTTCATTATGATCTGTCGGTTTATTCTTTGCCATAATAAAGATAGGTGTTAAAACTTCATCTTCATATAAGAATGACAAAGCAGTTATTGGCACTTGCCCTTCAGAGAAAAATTGCATTGCCATCTGTTGTAGTATATCATATCCACCAGCATTATGAATATCTGCAATAATAAAAGCATCTTGGTGAGGCACGCAAAAAGATAATTCACCCGACGCTTCTTTTAATCTGTTGCGCAGAAAATCTTCATTTAAAATTCGACTTGCGGTATACCCATCTTGATTTTTCACAAAGTAAAAATCGTTCCCCGCAACCGTTTGCCTATTCAAGTCAATCGGCAACTGCTTTAAATTAAATATAGCCATCTGGTGGAGATCCTCTTTTGAAACATGACTGTCTTTAAGCATTTTTTCATCAATAAGTTGATAACTCTCATTTAAGTCTAAGGCATAAAAGATAGTTGTTTCAGCAGTATGTTTTGTTGAAATGAGTTTTTTATTAGACCCATGTGTCTTAGTAAAGCTTTCCGCACGAATAACCGGGAAAATACGCGACTCATTTCCTTTTAGTTTATGGGTTTCTCTTAAATCATAAAGCGACTGCGTCACTTTATCAACGAGGGGTAATAAAGCTGGGTCTCCTAACTTCTCGTATTTTTCAACCACTTTTGTTAAATGGATAGTCACACCTTGTTCAGTTTGTTTATCTATGACACGGTATTGATCCGTTTCTCGATTATATTGTGTTTTAAAATTTGTCTTATTAAAAAAAACATCTAATTTTCTCTTTATATCAAAACTAATTTTAGACATGGTATTCATCCTTTCCGATACATTCACTCGTCATTGTATCATGAGTATAAGGCAAATTAAAAAGAAAGTACTTGGTACTTTCTTTTTAAATCTTTAAGCTGTGTCTAAAAATATTAAATTTGATTTAAGAAGTCTTCAATTTGTTCGCGTGTTTTTCGATCTTTACTGACAAAACGACTAACTTCTTCACCATCTTTAAAAGCTAGAAAGCTTGGGATACCAAAAATATCGTGCGCAATGCATAAGTCAATAAACTCATCGCGGTCAACATACGTAAAGTTAATATCCTCATAAGCCGCTTCTAGTTCAGGAATGAACGGTTCAATGACACGACAATCTGGACACCAGTTAGCTGAAAATAAAAAGACTTGTTTACCTTTTTGTTTTAAATCTTGAAACTGTGCTTCTGTTTGTAATTTTTCCACAGATAATCCCTCCGAGTTACTCATAATTAATTTTCATATCACCAAATTCAATCCAGCCTTTTTTCCGCATCCATTCGGATAATAGAAAAGAGATCACCATCGGTCCAATGATATGAACAAAGAGTACCATAAATAATACTGCCATTTCAAATCCCATGGTTTGAAAACTCATAATTTGTCCAACCAAACCGCTTGTCCCCATTCCCGCACCTGAGGCATTATTAGTCATTTTAAAGACTACTGTTCCTAAAGGTGCCATTAACATGCCTGCTACCGTTGGCGGAATTAAAATGAGTGGTTTTTTTAGGATATTTGCTATTTGAAGCATTGATGTCCCAATACCTTGGGCAATGAAACCACCAAAGCCATTCTCTCGATAACTACTAACAGCAAAACCAACCATTTGTGCTGAACAACCTATCACACTTGCACCCGCAGCAAGACCATCAAGAGATAACATGAGCGCAATAGCTACGCTTGAAATAGGTGCTGTAAGTGCCCATCCCATAAGCACAGCCACAATAATTCCCATAATAAAAGGTTGTTGGGCTGTTGACCAATTAATGATCTCTCCTAAGCCTGTCATGAATCGGTCAACCGGCGGCCCGATAAAGCTACCTACTAAAAAACCAGTCAAAATCGTTACAAACGGCGTTAAAATAATATCTACTTTCGTTTCTTTATAAATTAGTTTACCACATTCAGATGCGAATACTGCACTAATATAAGCTCCAACAGGGCCAGCAAGTTGATAACCAAACGCACCCCCAAACAATGTGGAGAATAGTACAAGTGGTGGAGCGTTTAAGCTATAACTTATCGCAATACCGATAGCTCCCCCAACAATTTTGCCATCCATCGCAAATGAACCTATCTCTATCAAACTATCACTTATTACTGACGCACCAAAAAAATTAGCCCCTTGTTGGCCTAATGTATTTAATATTAAACCGATAATAAGTGAACTGAATAAGCCAAGTGCCATAAAACTTAAAGCTTTAATAAAATATTGATTAAATGAAAAGTCAATCTTCTTTTTTTCTAAAAATGCTTGCATACCGCTGCCCCCTATACCTATTTTAAATAAATCTTTACAGTTAATCTTACCTCAAGTTTATACAGATGACAAGACATCGGTTGTTAAAATAATCTCATGCACACTTTTATTATAACCATTATCATAGCGATGAGAGCTTTTCAATTCTTGATTTTTATAAGTGATGCCATGAAGACTTGTGTAATACAAAGGAAGGATTTCCCCCACACATTTTTCACAATTAAATCGAGGGGGATCCGGCGAATTTCCCATATCCATCATATCAAACTGTTCAACGACTATTCGCGGTATATCTTCAGTTATTCTGCAACTCCGACAAACGAATTCTCCGGTCCCATTCTTGCGTACAGCTCCCCCTATGAACGCCAATACATTGCCACATTCCAAACATTTTCATGGATCATAGCCAAAGGATTCCTCTTTTTCTTCACCCTCTTGTTTATCATGTTATTTAAAAACAATGGCTTCTCCGTCATATAGGTGCATTGCCATAAAAGCCTTTCGGATTATTTTTATAGGCTGCTTGAAGTTTTGTTTGAACAACTTTCTTTGCTGCCGGAGATAAAATACGTCTGATTAGCTTGAGTACAACGGTCTCCATCGCTTACCCAATTTGGTGAATGTCATGAAATCAACGGTTCCATTTATTCGACGGTGTAAACTCAAGCTTAGACCTAAAGGCATGTAACGCCGACACAATACCTGGTGTGAATCCATACTTCTTAAACCATTCAGCAATAAGCCGCGTGGCTTTATCCATTAATTTTCCTAATAACTTCTTTCGATATTTCCTCGCAAAAACGGAGCTTAACCCCTCATCAATTGTGAAAACAACGTGTCGATGGATACTGCGATACATATCATTCGCTTGTACATCCGAACAAGCTTTATACTTAATTGTAAAAAAGCCGTAAGATAACTCTCCGCAATGTAAAAACTTTTCGGCGTCTTCGATACTGACCGGTCGCATGTTATCTTTATTTTCTTCATGTACCATACGATTACTTTAACTCTTTTCCGCACTGAATTCCAACACTCTAACCCTTGGTATATCAACAGAAGTTTGATTCTTTCCTATACTATAATAAGAAAAAAAACGACAGATATTAGTCTGTCGTTTCGGTATCTTCAAATAAGATAGATGTTAAAATTGTAATCAACTGCGTTACTTCAACTTCTATTTGATCCAAGCCTGTTTGAGTGGTTATTCTTGTTCCACCTATACCGACTTGAAGTTCATAATCTGATTCAAGAGATCGCAAATATACATACCCAAAATAATCGTCCCCCTCATAAGCTTGTAGAAATAGCGTATCTTCTAAATCTTCAAGTGCTTCAAAATAAGTTGCACTTTGTTGATTTTCAAATGGGTTATGGAATAATAAATATAATTGATCTGTCTGTCTAAAAACGACATTTGTTTCATCATCACTCTCGACTTTATATCCCTCAGGTAAGTATATTGCAAAAGGTAATAGTTCCTGATTAGGCTCAGTTGGCGATTGATTAAATCCTATTCTGGCCTGCACGTCTAATTGTTCTATTACTTCTTTCTCAGAAGGTCCACAAGCAACAAGTAATAGCATTAGAACAAATAACACAAAACATAGCATACGCTTCATCGTAAAAACCCCTTAACGTAGTTTAAGTTAACACTCGTTTTTTTATGTCAACCATTGTCTACTATACCGCTTATATATAAGACGTCAAGATACATAGTTGATTTTACATATAATTGTTAAGGGATTGTCATATTTACAGTAACTTCTTCCAATTGTGAAGCTTAATTAAGCTTCGCTAAGTATTGACCTTTCAATTGATACAACACATGTTCAAACATCTTATCACGTGTAATGAGTCCGTTTGTAAATACACCAATAGCACCCGCGTTTTGTCGTATCTCTTTATCTTTAGTGAAATGCGCCATCACATCACCTAATTCTTTGCCTTCTTTAAGTTCTGAGGCGAATAATCGTGGTAAGGGTACCCGAGCACCACTAGCAACATACAATTGTTGCCCGTCTGTTAGTGCTCCCCAATTTGTTAAGAAGAGTTGTCCTTCTAATTCCATAACCCCTCCTTCCAAACCAATACCCAGTCCATGTTCTAAATTATTACGTGCATATTTCGCCCGGTTTATTGCGCCATTTAGTGTTTCCTCATCTGAAAATGGTTGCGGACTTACACCTGATGGTGCATCAATTGTTAGCACTGTTTCATTCAAGAAACATCGGCTAACAGCGTCTTTTTTTGCCTTGTTATTAGAACCTAAAAGAATATGCATACAAACCTCCTAAGTAATATCGTAGTATGTAAAAAGAGTAGGACCAACTACTCTTTTAATCAATAAGTTGTCAAAGTATCTATCGTTGTCTGATCGGTACGTTTAACTAATGTAGTAAGGAGTTCCTTTGCTGCTGCATAATCATCCACATGGATAATTGACCCATGCGTATGAATATAACGTGAACAAATACCAATAACAGCTGATGGTACCCCTTGATGCGCTAAATGTACACGCCCTGCATCAGTTCCACCTTGCGAAATAAAGTACTGATAAGGAATATTATTTGACTCGGCTGTATCTAGAATAAAATCTCGTAATCCATGATGCGTGATCATGGTTCGATCAAAAATTCGCAACAAACTCCCCTTCCCTAATTGACCAAATGCTTTATCATCTCCTGACGTATCATTAGCGGGAGAAGCATCAAGTGCATAAAAAATGTCTGGATTGATCATATTAGCCGCGACTTGCGCACCTCTAAGCCCCACTTCTTCTTGGACTGTCGCACCAGAGTATAATGTATTCGGTAACGTTTCAAGTTGTAGCTCTTTTAATACATCAATGGCTAACCCACATCCATAACGATTATCCCAAGCTTTAGCTAATATCTTTTTATTATTGGCCATTGGTGTAAATGGCATAACTGGTAAAATAGATTGCCCTGGTTTGATACCAATTTTTTTTGCGTCCGCTTCATCATCAGCACCAATATCAATTAACATATTTTTCATTTCCATTGGTTTTTGACGTTGTTCCTGTGTTAAATTGTGTGGTGGAATAGAACCAATAACACCAATAACCGGACCGCTATCTGTCAATACTTGGACGCGCTGGGCAAGCATGACTTGATCCCACCATCCACCAAGTGGCTGAAATCGAATCATACCGTTTTTAGTGATTTGCGTCACCATAAAACCAACTTCATCCATATGACCTGCGACCATAACTTTTGGGCCACTTCCGTGTTTTACACCAAAAACACCACCGAGCTTATCGTAGATTAGTTGATCTGAATACTTTGCTAATTCTTGCTTCATATAAGCACGTACACGCGATTCATCGCCAGGGGCACCTGGTAATTCAGTTAAAGTTTTAAACATGTCTAATGTCTCTTTATTCAATATAATAGACCTCCCATTTATCATTTCCACACTCATTGTACCGAATTTCAAATCGATTTACCAGTATCAAGCTGAATCCAACACAGCTAAAGCAGAAGACTTCCTTCCACGATATTCTGAGATTGATAGACGCCTTATACTTAAAACTAAACCCACCATTTAGCTCCACTCCCAGGTGGCATTATGATGGGGACTTATTGGAAAGTTGATGTTCTTGTTAGCCGCTTATATCGATTCATTTAACTTTTAGTTCTTGAAGTTATATTTTTATCAAAGGATGGAAATAAAACGCATCCCTTTACTTATAACAATCCATAAAGAAATATGTTTTAAGGTGCTATTTAGAATCGATGGATAATGACTCAGATCATAAGTCTTCTTGATAACTTGCTATAGCCTAAAACATGAATTATATTTTTCAAAATCCTTAAAATAGGTTATACTATCAATGAGACTAAAAAGTTGAGGTGACTGTTAATGAAGCAATGTAAAAAAGTTCTTTTTGCTCTAGGTGTTGGTGCGGTACTTGGATACACGGTAAAAAGTCAATTAGATGCTATGCCTATCAAACCTGAGTTAGCATTAAAAATAGCTAAAACACGATTTAAAGAATCTGGCCCTGTCAGTGGCTCCTGGATTTATATGAAAACAGAGAGATTACCATTACACGGATTAGAATACACTGTTTACCGAGGTGGCATCACACGTACAGAACAAGATGTACATACACAGTATGAATTTTATGTTGATGCCTATACAGGCGTTATTGTAGATACAAAAATAACAAATTAATTCAAATAGGAGATAGGCGTTTATTTTCTCCTCCTCCCCCTTTAACCACCGTATATGCAATTGTCATATACGGTGGTTTAATTCATTGCGTATTTTTATTTTCTAACTTAAACCCCCATTAATTTACCTTGAGACCCCTGGTTCTTAACTGTACATTGAGTTACATCAACTATATTTTCTACTAAACGTGTATTTAAGCCATTCATTATTAGAAATACCAAATTTATAACGTTTCCTTGTTTGCGTTCTCCCACTTTCGACTGTGCGGGGATTATATTTTTAAATCTGACTGTTCCTACAGTTGCTTCCTTCAAAAGCCTTCAGTGACAGAATCTAGTTTAGTTATGCTAAAAGAACCTACGAAGATCTCTGAGGCCACTGAAAAAGTCCAAAAAAAGAAGTATCAATAATTGTTGGTGGCTAAAATGATTCTTAAACAAACAGAAATGATGTTAAGTCCGTATTCAGAGATTTATGATATTGTTGTGCCTAAAGATAATTTTTTACTACAACTTAACGAGCTGGTTGATTTCTCGTTTGTTTATGATGGATAAAAAGATAAGTACTGTCACACCAATGGTCGAAACGCTATTGATCCTATTCGTATGTTTAAGTATTTACTCTTAAAGACCATCTTTGATGTCTCAGATGTTGATATTGTTGAACGTTCCAAATACGATATGTCCTTTAAATATTTTCTTGGCATGGCTCCGGAGGAGCCAGTTATCGAGCCAAGTTCTCTAACCAAGTTTCGTAAATTGCGACTAAAAGATATCAATTTACTCGACTTACTGATCAATAAAACCGTGGAAATTGCGATTGAAACCGACGTTTTAAAATGTCATTGGAGATGCAGCCTATTCAGAGAAGGCAAATATTACTTTTACGAAAGAAAGAAACATGGCACTCGTGGCTAAATTAAACCCTTCTGTCACTCAAGGTAACCGTAGAAAAGATGAATTTGAGTTTAATAAAGACGCGGGCATGTATGTCTGTAAAGCCGGTCATCTAGCCGTTAAGAAAGCGCGTCATGGGAAAGAGAATATCGGAAAAAATCAGACCAATACATATTATTTTGATGTAGAAAAATGTAAAGTGTGTCCGCTTAGAGATGGCTATTATAAACCTGGTGCTAAAAGTAAAAGTTACTCCGTCAGTATTAAATCAGACAATCATAGCGATCAAGCTAAGTTTCAAGAAATAGAATATTTTAAGGAGAAATCAAAAGAACGGTATAAAATAGAAGCTAAAAATAATGAATTAAAACACAGACACGGGTATAATATATCAAAATCCTCGGGTCTTGTTGGTATGCAAATGCAAGGAGCCGTTGCGATATTCACGGTGAATTTGAAAAGAATATTAAAACTTAGAGGGTAACATGTGGGAGTATGTGAATTAAAAATAATAAAAAGACGACACTTATTCATATTTTTGAATAAATGTGTCGTCTTTTTTGATTCTAATTAAACTTCCATTAAGAAAATCGTAAGATTTTCAGTGGCCTCAGATCTCTTCGTAGGTTCTTTCTATAATTAATAAAATAATCTACCTTTAGCCGATTAGCTATGATTAGCGTTTTCTAAAACATACTTCAGCTCGATATATCGGATGCCCGCGTTTCGAGAACTTTTCTTCGTATTCTGTCATTACATTAAGCGGGTCTTCATCTTCGTGTAAATTTAAACTTACATGATCTATTAGCATATCAAAGTGTGAAAAGCTCATTAAGCTATACTCAAACAACCCACGATTATCCGTCTTAAAAATAATTTTACCATCTGAGGCCAGCACTTGTTGATACTGAGCCAAAAATGTATGATACGTTAATCGGCGCTTTTCATGACGGTTTTTTGGCCATGGATCAGAAAAATTCAAATAGATACGATTAATTTCATTATCTGCAAATAAATCTCGTAAATCATTCGCATCAAAATTTATTAATTTCACATTTTTCGGTTCTTCTTCAACAGCTTTCTCAACTGCACTAACAATAATGCTTTTGGCTAGCTCAATTGCAATAAAGTTAATTTCCGGATGTTGTTTTGCCATTCCCATAACAAAACGTCCTTTTCCTGCGCCAATTTCCACATGAATTGGTTGGTTGTTACCAAATACTTGTTGCCACTTACCTTTTTTTTCTAACGGATTTAAAATCACATACTCTGGATGACTACTCAAATAATCATCTGCCCAAGGCTTATGTCTTGCTCGCATGAGTTTTGCCTCACCTTTCTTCTATTATACGCATAACGCGTGTTAATATTGCTTTGATTTCTTGTTCTTTTAAATATAAATCTTCCACTGTTTGAAGACGATGGTAGTCAATGATGGCTTCATATAACATATACCAATGCATACGAATAGCCAAATTTTGATCTTCGGTAGCGCCATAATGACTCAGCCATGTGTCCCATTCTGACTCAGGTATATACCGTTGAAATAGCATACCTAAATCAATCGCAGGGTCGCCAATTTCTGCGTTATCCCAATCAATTAAAAATAACTCACCTTTATGTGTAAACAACCAATTATTATGATTTAAATCACAATGACACACAACTGGTTTTATTCCCACCACTTCACTTATATGTTTTTCCATAAATTGTAGCGCTCTTTCAATAGTAAAATGTTTCGTGTTACTTGAAAATTGCGCTGACATCATCTGCTTTAATTCTCGGAATAAGAGCTGAGGGCTCATAGCTTTTTTACCCATTCGCGTCAACATATCAAGTAATTCTGTTGAATGATGGATACGTCCCAATAATTCAGCAACTTTAGGGTGCTGCAATACTTCCGGATTTAACTCACTTCCATCTAACCACTCTTGAGCGGTAATAACATCTCCATTTTCTAAACGCTTTGTCCAAACAAGTTTAGGGACAATACCTTGCGCAGATAAAACCGCTAAAAATGGTGAAGAGTTTCTTTTCAAGAAAAGTCGCTTATTTTTAGATTGAGCAAAATAGGCTTCTCCTGTTGCTCCGCCTGCAGATTCAATTGTCCACTCATCGCCTAACATATACTGCACAATGCATGCTCCTTTCACTTTATTTGACAAAAATAGCGTCAAATAGCCATTTTAATTTAGAAAACACTATAAATAGAGTAACCTATTATAGGGTAATAAATCAAGCGTTATTTATTCCCAGTTGAATTGATCTGCATCTTCTCTTTGCCATTCTGGTCGATTAAAGCTTACCGTATCACTAAATGACAACAACGCATCAATTGTTTTTAGTTGTACATGTTTTAAAGTCGTTTGAAGCTTCCGCTGTTCCATTAGCCATGCTTCATGTATTTTCTTATCAATGTAGCGTGTTTGATATGGTTCTAAATGATACTCAATGGCATTGCTTCTTGAGAGAACTACTTTTGTTACCGGGATATTGATTTCTTTGTATTTTAAAATACTTTTTACAATCTTATCTGTTCGCTTAAGTGATAGTATAGGACTTATAAATGTACTTCTAACCGATTTTTCTTCTTTATACCACTGTCGGTCATCACCCGCGATTATTTTTACATCTGACGGGTACTCCACTAGTTTGATTATAAATACATCAAATGGTGTAATCATGATAATGTCAGTTTCAATTTCAGCTTTTTTCAAACGAAATATTGGGTGGTACATTACCAAGTACGTATCAGGAAAGCGTTGCAATAAATACTTTAATACTAAATCGTCTTGATATTCTCGATCGATAAAAGACATCAGACTTATTGTTGACGAAGCCCACTTTAATTGAAATTGAAACAATTGATCTAAATAAAATACTTTTAACTGTTCCTTCGTTTGTGGTAGTGGATTTGTCTCTAATTCAACATCTTCTTCTATCTGTTTTTTCTTTCTAAACTGTCCAAAAAAGGACGTATCCTTTTCAATAAGTTCAATTTTTTTAGGTTCTTTAGGATTTTCAAAAGCACGCAGCAACTGTTGCCATTGCTCTTGTTTTAACCTCATGTATTGACTCGGGTAATGAAATGGATCTTGTTCATATCTGGATATATAATTTTCTAATTTAATGAGTTGTGCCACATTTTATCACTCCCTAAATTAACAGCTTTATTAGTGGATAAACCGTTCAAATATGACGTCATATTTCGGTGCGCCATCTGGATTGATTTTATATAAAACTAGGCTCTTTGCTTCAGCCAGAAAAGGTAGATATGCTTTCACACCTGCGTCACGAGTTATATCTTTATCTATTTCGGACGTACACCATGCTCGTTGACATTTCTTCGCGAGGGTGAGATGCGGTTTAAATACTCGGTTATTCACGTTATAGCCACGTGTCTCTAATTGTAATTGAATGAAATGATAGAGGGCTGTTAATGTAATGTTCATGTCAGGTTCTAAATAGAGCACACGAGGCATATCTGTTTTCCCAAACCCATTAATTTGTGAAAACATTAGGGAAAATGGTAGTAATTCAATACCAGCTACTAATTCCATGATATCTTGTATCTGTTCTAGCTCCCCAAAAAAATGTAACGTCACATGATAATCTAGCGGGTGCACCCATAATTTATATACTTCTTTGCCAATCGTCGTTTTAATTGTGGTTTGGATGTGATAAGTCTGTTGATTCACGCATTTATTAAAACGAATAGCTAAAAAATAATGTGTTGACAAAATAGTCGCTCCTTATATTAAGAAATCATTAATTTTACTGAAAGTGTGGCATTTCGATAAAAAAAGGTGTAAAATATAGTTAAAAGAGATTCAGCAACACCACAAGATTCATTAATTTGATTTAGGGAGTGGTTTTTTGAGTCAATCTACAAACCGGATGCTAACTCGCGTAAAAGCCGTGTATCTTTTTATAAAAGAAAACGGACCCGTTTCAACGACAGAGATTGCCAAAGAGTTTGAGATTACTGATCGTACAGCCCAACGTGATTTACACGTTTTAAGCTTTAACGGTCTGGTCCAGAGTCCACATAAGGGACAATGGGATGTGACGAAAAAGAAAGTGAAGATCTCTTAATCGCCACAAAATATACAGTTTTGTGCTGTCTAATCCGACAGCTTATTTTTTTGCCTTACTTTATCTCTTTTAAATACGCTAACTCAACCTCCGTCAAAGGTCGATATTCACCTAAGTCAAGCGACGGATCTAATGGTAAAGACCCCATTCTCAATCTCTTCAAGTACGTTACCTGTTTACCAACAGCCTCAAACATTCGCTTTACTTGATGAAACTTCCCTTCTGAAATAACTAGCTCAATTTCTGATACATCATCACTTGATATAATCATGAGTTCCGCAGGCTTTGTTTTATAGCCATCATCTAGGACAACACCTGCTTTAAATACTTCTATATCTTCTTCAGTCACCTTGCCGTCAATCTTTGCATAGTAACACTTACCAACATCTTTTTTTGGTGAGAGTAGTTGATGAGCTAATTTACCATCATTTGTTATTAAAAGTAATCCTTCGGTATCCTTGTCTAAGCGCCCCACAGGAAACGGGGATGTTACTTGATCCGTCGGCTCCAACAAGTCAATAACTGTCTCATCTCGCATATCTTCTGTTGCACTCACGACTCCAGGTGGTTTGTTCATCATAAAGTAAACAAATTCCTGATAAACAAGTGTTTCACCTAATACTTCAATCCTATCACTTTCAGGTTTAACATGCTCTTTTGGTTGCTTGATGACTACACCGTTAACCGTCACTTGCCCTTGTTTTAGTATTTGCTTTACTTCTTTTCTTGAGCCAAAACCTGAGTTGGCTAGTAATTTATCAATTCGCATAATGCACTCCTATTAGGTTTCATCTTATATTTTTTGACTTTTTGAGATAACAAACCTATTAGCCATGTAAAACTGAACGAATAGGCTTGTTTTTAAAAGAATCGTGCCAATTTACGGACACGCGTACCCATAACGCGTTCTAACAATGTTGACCGGTAACTTAACCATAAGTATACATAAGCACCTATACTAACTGTTGGTATAAGAATTAATATACTGCTTAAACGACCTGTCATATAATCAATCCATTGCGACAACAATAATTTAATTAAGAGCACAGTAACCGCCATAAACGCTACGAAAATTATCATAAGGATTGTTCGTTTAATTAATGCTTTTAATGGAAAAGCGATAGCCCGTTTGATTCGAATAATATTACTTACCACTGTTCCCACGGAGGCAACCCAAGTTGAAATCACTGCTCCAATAGGCCCGAACATCAGCATCAGCGGCACATTTAATAGCGCCTTTAAAGCAAGCCCTATTCCTAAACTATAAAGAGCAAAACGCTGTTCATTGATACTTTGTAAAATGGAAGAAGTGACGGTAAAAAGCGCGAAAAATAAAGCAACAGGCGCATACCAGCCGAGAATCTCTCCATTAAAAGTAATAAATTCTTCATTAATACCGTAAAAAGCGCCCCAGATTTGGTTAGATAATAAACTCATCCCTACAACTGCAGGTAGTATAAGTAACATAATAACCTGAAGTGATTGATCGATTTGTTGATACAAAAGTGGCCACTTTTGCTCAACAAAAGACTTCGTCAATGTAGGTAAACTTGATAATGACATACCCGTTGCTAATGTAATAGGGATCATTATCAATTTGTGTCCGTATAAGTTAATATTAGAAAAAGCATTATCAACTTCAAGTTGAGTAAAACCTGCACCTAGTAAGGTGCGTGAGAAGGTAATCGCATCAATCTGTTGATATAAAGGAATTGCTAATCCTACAAAAACAAATGGTCCCGCATATTGAAACAACTCTTTAAATAACGCTCTTGTTGATAGTGCAGCAGGCTTAACCGTCTGGTTTTCAATGTAGCGATCAATGTATATTTTTCGCTTTTGCCAATAACGAATCAACACAAAAAGACTGGCTAGCGCCCCAACAAAAGCTGAAAACGTCGCAAAACCGACCGCTGTTGTGATAGTTCCATCAAATACATTGATGACAACATAAACGCTTACCAACAAAAAAACAATCCTTACAATCTGTTCAATAACTTGTGAAATAGCGGTAGGTCCCATTGACTGAAAACCTTGAAAGAAACCGCGGGTGATACTCATAGATGGTATAATAAGCAAGGCAAAACTCACCATACGAATGACCATGGCTACATCGTCCACTGTAATACCTTCCGCACTATCCGGTATGTATATTTTAGCTAAAATACTCGCACCGAAAAACAAGAGTGAAAAGGCAATAATCCCCGTCACAAACATTAACTTGAGCGCTAATGTATACATCCGTCTACTGGTTTGGTAATCTCCTAATGAATTATATTTCGCTACAAATTTAGAGACAGCTAGCGGAATCCCAACTGTAGATAGACTAATGAAAATAGTGTAAGGGCCATATGCAAGTCCATATAATTTACCACCCGTTGCACCTACGAGACTTTCAAATGGAATCGTATAGAGCATACCTATTAGTTTAGAAATAAATGAGGCTCCCGTTAATAATAGTGTGCCTCTAATCATCGTATTCTTTGACATATTTTCACCTATTCTTTTTTCATTCAAAATCTTTTTTACACTGTTCTTATTTTATCACAAAATGAAGCATAACTATATGAAGAAAAATCAATGTGCCACCTAAGTTTTTGAATGACTAGTGTTTTTCGATTCTATTTGGTAAAATGGACAGTGTTCGAAACTTATATACGTTGTTTACATTACATGCGTGACGTCATTTTAGACGCACGTTTTTCATATGGCTAAGAAAACACCATAACAGTTTAAATAACAAAACCAAGAATCAAAATGGAGGTAATTAAATGGAAACAGATGTTGTTGTAATAGGAGGTGGACCTAGCGGTCTCATGGCAGCTATTGCCGCAAGTGAGCAGGGGGTTCGAACTGTGTTAGTTGAGAAAGGGAAAAATCTCGGCAAAAAATTAGCAATTTCTGGTGGCGGACGCTGTAATGTTACAAGCCGTTTACCTAAAGATGAAATCATCAAACACATACCTGGTAATGGACGTTTTTTATATAGTGCTTTTTCAGTTTTTGATAATGAGGATATTATCGCCTTTTTTACTCGTTTAGGTGTCGAGTTAAAAGAAGAAGACCACGGAAGGATGTTTCCAGTTAGCAATCAATCAAAAGATGTCGTTAACGCTCTAATCAATCAATTGCACGCTCAAGGTGTACAGATTCTTACAGAGACTAAAGTAGATGCCATTGATTACGGTACCGACACACACACAGTGATTCTTTCAGACGGACGAAAAATCAGCACAAAATCTGTTGTTGTAGCGGTTGGAGGAAAAGCAGTTCCACATACTGGTTCAACTGGTGACGGCTATCCTTGGGCAAAGAAAGCTGGACATACAGTCACGGATTTATATCCAACAGAAGTGCCTCTATTATCAAATCAATCGTTCATTAAAAATAAAGCTTTACAAGGATTAGCACTAAGAGATGTCGCGCTTACAGTAAAAGATGCGCAGGATAAACATATTGTTACACATCAGATGGACATGCTCTTTACTCACTTTGGTTTTTCTGGTCCAGCTGTCCTGCGTTGTTCTCAGTATGCTGTCAAACTTTTAAATAAAGGCCAAAAGGAAGTGTCTCTTTATATTGATACATTACCAAAAATAAATGAACAGACACTCTTTGAAGAGCTCGTATCAAAGATTGAAGTATCACCAAAAAAAGCCATCAAAACTATCTTTAAAGGCTTAATACCAGAACGTCTACTTCATTTTTTATTAGAAAAGAATGCCATTGATTTGGATTTAAAAGGTGCTAATGTGTCAAATGATCAACTTAGAAAGTTTATTCATGATGTTAAGCAGTTTGAGTTAAAAGTACATGGCTCATTACCACTTGAAAAAGCTTTTGTTACTGGTGGTGGTGTTTCTATTAAAGAAATTAACCCTACAACATTGGAGTCTAAACTTATGCCCAGACTTTTCTTTTCTGGTGAAATTTTAGATATTCACGGCTATACAGGCGGATATAATATTACTGCCGCATTAGTGACAGGTCATAACGCAGGACAAAATGCGGCTTGGCTTAGTTTTTAATTCATTCATAAAATAACCATTGCTTAGTTAATTAAAATCTAAGTAGTGGTTATTTTATACAACAAAAAAAGCCTCAAGAATGAAATCTCAAAGCTTTTAAGATTGGCTTAGCGACGTCCTACTCTCGCGGGGCTTAAGCCCAACTACCATCGGCGCTGAAGAACTTAACTGCTGTGTTCGGCATGGGAACAGGTGTGACCTCTTCGCTATCGTCACTAAACCATATAGGGTTATACCCTGAAAACTAGATAAGAAGTAAACAATCATCAAACAAAAATTTAGTTAAGTCCTCGATCGATTAGTATTCGTCAGCTACACATGTCACCATGCTTCCACCTCGAACCTATCTACCTCATCGTCTCTGAGGGATCTTACTCTTTACAGATGGGAAGTCTCATCTTGAGGGGGGCTTCATGCTTAGATGCTTTCAG